>JBHIBA010000314.1:0-5421 GCA_046758845.1 Nitrospinota bacterium | reverse complement strand
CGAAAGAGGGCTCGCTCGTGGACCGGCTCCGCATCGATAGGGAGACCGGCTTCATCCGGCCCATCCGGTGAAGAAGGCTCCAGGGGGGCTTTTTTGGGCACTTGCGTGCCGGCCGGACTGCGGTTGGAGGCCCGTACCCATCAGCCGAGCCTCTTTGGCGCACGCCTTGCGAGAGGTGATTGAGCAGGCACGCAAGTGCGGAAAGCTGACGCGGTGCGTCCGCCCCCCCCGAGCAAAACTTTTGACGGCAGAGCCTGACGCCTGTGACCGTTCGCCTGGGCTCAGGCTCGCTTCGCTCGGGTTACGAGTTACGGGTTGGGAGTTACGGGTGCGGATTTTTCTCGATCTCGGCCAAGATAAGGTCCAGTTCTTCTCTGATTCCCTTGGGAGGTTTCACATCGAATTTCTGTCCTCGACGGGGAGATTGCTTCAAGTACCCCATCAGCCTTCCGATCATGTTTCCAAGCGCTCTCGCCTCGGAAGAAGTTTCTTCGAATTCTCCTTTCGAGATGTATCCCATATCGAGCGAAACATAGAGCTGGCTGAGGACTTCCGCGGCCGAGCCTTTGGCGATGGAGAGAAACTGGAGAAACTCCGCATTTCCCCCGCGGTCGAACCCCTCCGCGATATTGGACATGGTAGACACTGCGGCTCGCTGGATCTGGTCGCAGAGGCCCCGGTCCTTCCGGAAAGCAGGCTTTTCCGTCAGTCGGTAGACCTTTCTGACCAGTTCCCTGGCCGCTTGCCAAGATCTGAGGTCTTCGAACGACTTGACGGCCAGTGACCTGCCCTCCACGCGATATGCCGCACATTCATGTTCCGAGTTACGGGTTACGAGTTGCGTAATCCCCTAACCCGTAACCCGAGCGCAGCGAGCGTAACCCCCAACTCGTAACCCGAGCACAGCGAGCGTAATCCGTAACCCGTAACCCCAGCGCAGCGAGCGCAACCCGCAACCCGCAACTCGTAACCCGAGCGCAGCGAGCGCAACCCGTAACCCGCAACCCGAGCGCAGCGAGCTATCTCCTCCGCCTCGGCCAGACTTCGGGGTTGACGGGGGTGGGGGGTTTTTTGCCCTTAAGCACCGCGATGAGGTTGGAGGCGGCCACCGTCCCCATGGCCGTTCGCGTCTCGGTGGTGGCTGAGGCGATGTGGGGCGTGATGACGGCGTTTCTGCGCTTCAAAAGCTCGGGATGGACTTTGGGCTCCCGCTCGAAGACATCGATTCCCGCCCCGGCAATGTCCCCCCTCTTGAGGGCTTTGCCCAGGGCTGCCTCGTCCACCACCGGCCCCCGGGACGTGTTGACCAGGTAGGCCGTCTTTTTCATGGCCTTCAGCACCCTGGCGTTGATCAGGTGGGTCGTCTCCTTCATGAGGGGCGTGTGGACGGAGAGGATGTCGGCCTGCCGGACGACTGACAGGAAGGGCTTGAATTGGACGCCCAGCTCCTCTTCCACCCGGGGCTTTTGGCGGATGGCGTCGTAGTAGAGCACCTTCATGCTGAAGCCCCTGGCCCGGCGGGCCACCCCCTGACCGATCCGCCCCAGGCCCAGGATCCCCAAGGTCTTCCCGTGAACGTCTGCGCCCAGCATCATCAGGGGCGCCCAGTCCCAGGGTTTTCCGCGCCGAAGGAATTCGTCCCCCTCGGCGACGCGGCGGCAAGCGGCCATGATCAGCGCCCAGGCCATGTCGGCTGTGGTCTCCGTCAGGACCTCCGGGGTGTTCGTCACGACGATGCCGCGCTCGGTGGCCGCGGGAATGGAGACATTGTTGAAGCCGACGGCGTAGTTGGCGATGACCTTGAGCCGGGGGCCGGCGACGTCCATGGCCTCGGCGTCCATCTGGTCGTTCAGGAGGGAGAGGACGCCGTCCTTGCCCTTGAGGCCACGAAGCAGCTCCCTGCGCGTCATGGGGCGGTCGTGTGCGTTCACCTGCGCATTGACCGCCTTGTGGATCATCTCCATCGCCTTCTTCGGAAGAAGGCGAGTCACCAGGATCTTGGGTTTCATGGGCAATCCTCTCCGCGTAGGTCAGAGCCGGTTGATCGCTTTTTCGAGATTGGACAGGGCCTCCTCGATCTCCTCGTAGGAAACCGCGTAGGAGAACCGGAGGTGCCCCTTTCCGTACTCGCCGAAGGCGGTCCCCGGCAAGCAGGCGACACCGGCCTGTTCCATTAAATAAGGGGCCAGCTCCTCGGGCTCCATGGGGACTCCCCGGACGTTGGGAAAGACGTAAAAGGCCCCGCCCGGATTCTTGCACGTGATTCCGCGGATCTCGTTGAGGCCTTTCACAATCAGGTCGCGCCGCCTGCGGAGCTCCTCGACCATCTTGTGGACCTGATCCTGTGGGCCCCTGAGCGCGGCGATTCCGGCGATCTGCTCGAAGGTGGCCGTGCAGGAGACGCTGTTGGTGATGAGCTTGGTGATGGGTTCGGCCAACTCGACCGGCGCGGCGATGAACCCCATCCTCCATCCGGTCATGGCGTACGTCTTGGAGTATCCATCCAGGAGGATGGTCTTCTCCTTCATCCCCGGCACCTGGGCGATGCTGTAATGCTCCCCGTCGTAGACCAGGCGGGAGTACACTTCGTCGGCCAGGACGGCGAAGTCGTGGTGGATGGCCAGTTGGGCAATCCCCTCCAAAAGCTCCCGGCCCAGGATCCCGCCCGTGGGGTTGTGGGGGTAGTTCAGGATGAGGAGACGGGTGCTCCCGGTGACGCGGGATTCGACGTCCTCCAGCGTGAAGGCGAAGTCGTTCTCTTCCAGAAGGGGCAGGGGGACGGCCTTGGCTCCCGCGAAGTCAGTCACCGACTCGTACACCGGAAACCCCGGGTTGGGATAGATGACCTCGTCGCCCTCGCCCGCCAGGGCCACGATGGCGAAGAACAGGAACGGCTTGGCTCCCGGCGAGACGACGATGTTCTCGGCCTGGTAGCCCAACCCGTAGCGCTGGTTGAAATGCTCGGCAACGGCCTCACGGTGCTCCCTCAGCCCCGCCGAAGGGCCATAATGCGTGTAGCCCTCCTGGATGGCTTTGTAGGCGGCCTCGCCGATGTGGGCCGGGGTGTCGAAGTCGGGCTCTCCGATCTCCATGTGGATGATCTTTTTGCCTTTCGCTTCCAGGGCCTGGGCCTGGGCCAGGACCTCGAACGCCGACTCCGTTCCCAGCCGGCTCATCCGCTCAGCGAGTCTCATGGTTGGATTCCTTTCCAGTTTCTCATCGGGCACACCTTGGCCGGTTCAACCGAACTCGGGGCGTGGTCCCAAACGGAAAAAGCCCCCCGATTGGAAAACAGGGGGCTTGCACGCATCAGTTCATCACCGCGCGGTAGATCCGGTTCACCGTTTCCACGGCCGCCTGATTGCTGCTGACGATGGGTTTCCCGAATTCCTTCTCCAGCAGGGGCATGGCGTCCACGGCCCGCATGTTGGTGCAGGAGAAGAACAGTGCGTCCGCCTCCGGGTCCTTGAAACGCTCCTTGCCGAAGGCCAGGATCTGTTCGGGCGTCAGCAGACCGATGTCGAAATTTACGGTGATTCCCATGCCCTGGATGGAGAGGACCTCAAAGCCCTCCTCTTCCAGACAGCGCCGGATGGTCTCGTTCAGCTCGTCGACGTAGGGCGTGAAGACGGCGATTCGCTTGGCCCCCACATGCCGGAACTGTTCGCCCACGGCCTCGAGCACGGTGACCGTCTTCGCGGCGCCCGTCCACTCCGTCAGGTCCTGGGCGATCTTTCGGTCGTAGTCCATCCCGAAGAGCGAGCCCCCCGAGGTGCACCCGAAAACCGTCACGTGGGGATAGAGGGTGCGGATCATGTCGGCCGCTTCGGGCGTGGACTCTCGGACCATCACCTCCTCAGCTTCCTTGGTCGTCGTGTCCAGGTACATCCGGGCGATGTGAACGGTCGCCTTTTCTTCCAAGTGGTTGTAAAAATCCACCTCCATCGTCGTGTTGGAAGACGGCACGATGAGACCGACCCGAAAACGTCCTTCTTCCTTGGCGCTCGCGAGATCCATGGTTCAAACCCTCATGCTTGAGTCCGTGACCCCAGATGACGGACGGAATCAACCCGCCACTCAGGGAGTTCCCGATCCATCCATTTTGGTTGAGACGATTGTAATCCCTGCGGTCCGATCACACAATCCGCAACCGGCGCGGGTCAGGTAAAGGCAATAGCCGCCGAAGCGCACACTTCGCCGGAGAACACCTCGGTGATCTGACGCAGGGCCAGCGCCTGATCGAAGGGCGCCAGGGACGAAATCCCGTCCTCCGCTACCACCACCCGGTAACCGTGCAACGCCGCCTTGCCCGCGGTATGCAGGACGCAGATGTTCGAGACCGTCCCCACCACCAGCACGTTGCGCACCCCGTTCAGGCGGAGCAGGTGATCGAGGGAGGTGCCGTAAAAGGCATCGTAGCGGAGCTTGCGGATTCGGATGTCGCCTTCGCGCGCCCCGAGGGGACGGATCACCTCCGCCCCGGGCGTTCCCTCCACGGCGTGGACCGGCCAGATGCGGAACTCCGCGTCGTCCGGGCGGTGCCAGTCCTGGGTGAAGACGGTCATGACCCCCTTCGCCCTCGCCCGGTCCAGGAGCCTACGGACGGGCTCGACGGTGCCCGCCGCGTCGGGCACGAAGAGCGCCCCCCCCTTCTTGGCGAAATCGTTCTGCATGTCTACGACGATCAGGGCCGTTTCCCGTGCGCGGAGGCGAAGCGCCCGCGGCCCTTTCCGCCGGGGCGGGGGAACGCTCATGTCGGGCTCGACCGCCTCTTGCCGGCCCGAAAGAAGGGCGTCCACCGTCGTCAGCTTTCCTTGGTAGAGGAATGAAATTTCGCGCAGCGCAGCCTGATAGTCAAAATCCGTCCGGGCGGCGGTCGCGTCGACGGGCAGGGCAAGGTCGTACCACCTCAGGGCCGCCTCTCCGGCCGTCAGCAACACGCCCTCGTTGGCGTACACACCCCCCAGCGCCACGCGCCCGATCCCGCACTGCCGAAGGAGAGAATCCAGCTCGGTCCCGAAAAATCCGTCGAGCGTCCGCTTGCGGACCACGAGCTCTCCCCGAGCGGGCTTCAACTCCGGCAGGATCTCCACGCCCCTCGTCCCCCGGACGCACCATGGCCGCATTCCTTTCTTCGGCGCAGAGGAGCCTTTTTCGTGAAGGATGCGGGTATAGATGACCGGCCAGCCTTTCCGCCGGGCCCCCTCACGGAGGCGCACGAGAGGCTGGACGGCCGCTCGGGCGGCTTTGTGGTAGCGGACGCCCCCCGGGCTCGCCAGGTCCCGCTGCATGTCTATAATCAGAAGGGCCGTTTTCTTCTTAGCCATCCGTCCTTGTCCTCGTATGAAAGACTCGCCTTTCTTTTCTGCGGGGGGCGCTTCCCTCGGCTTCGCTCGGGACAAGCTTTGAAAGGCGCCCCCC
>JBHIBA010000313.1:0-5425 GCA_046758845.1 Nitrospinota bacterium | reverse complement strand
ATTTTGGGTTTTTTTGGGCGGGGGGGGGCCGGCGCGCGGGCCGCGCCCCCCCCCGACGTTTTCCGGCCATTGAGCGGAGCGGCGGATTGGCCGAATCAGCGGGGTCGATGGTCCTGGGCGTGATCTCCGATACGCATGGGTACCTTGACCCTCAGGTATTTGAAATCTTCGATGGCGTCGATCACATCCTCCACGCGGGGGATCTGGGGACGGAGGGGGTGGCCATCGAGCTGGAGTCACTGGCCCCTGTGACGGCGGTGGGTGGGAACGTGGACGGCCACTTGGCGGCGGGCAGGTTTCCCCCCGTGAAATTGTTCCAAGCCGAAGGGTGGACCCTCCTCTTGGTGCATGAGGCGATGGCCGGCGGCTCAGCCGTTCCGTCGATCCAAGCGCCGCTGCGCGACCACAGGCCCCACCTCGTCATCTTCGGCCACAGCCACAAGCCTTATTTCGGCCAGGTCGACGACTGGTACTTCTTCAATCCCGGAAGCGCCGGGAGAAAACGCTTCCGTCTCCCCCGGACGGTCGGCCGCCTCGTGGTGAGGACGGGGGGAGAGATTTCGGGAAGGTTATTCTCCCTGGAAGGCCGGCCGGGCGACGAGATGAGGTTTGTGGTGCCGAAGGGTGAGGGGACGTAGACCTTGTCAAGGAGCCGGAGGTGATTTACCTTGTGTTAAATAAGGGGATGTTCCCATCGTCGGTCCTGATTCGAGGGGAGAAGAAAGCTTGGGCGTCATCTTAGCGAGAACAGCGGGCTATTGCTGGGGCGTGAAACGGGCCATCGACATCGCGATGGACATCGCCAAGGGAAGGGAAGGGGAGACCATCCTCACCCACGGTCCCTTGATCCACAACTCTCAGGCGGTGGACCTGCTCAGGCAGAAAAGAGTCCGCCCCCTGGAGAGCGGCGAAGCCCCGCAAAGGGGGACGGTGGTGGTTCGCGCCCACGGGGTGAGTCCCCAGACCCGCTCTGAGATCAAGAGCTGGGGCGTCAAGCTCAAGGACGCCACCTGTCCCATCGTGGCCCGCGTCCAGGGGGTCATCAAGAAGTACGCCCGCAGGGGCTACTGCACCGTCATCATCGGCGAAGAAGGACACCCGGAAATCATCGGCCTGATGGGCTTCACCGAGGGCCGGGGTCACGTCGTGAGGACGGTGGAGGAGGCCGAGGCCCTTCCCGCCCTGGACCCGGTCAACGTCGTGGCCCAGACCACGGCCAACACCCTGGAATACGCAAAGATCGTGTCGGTCCTGAAACGGAAGTTCCCGGGCTGCGAGGTGACCAACACCATCTGCCACGACACCATCGACCGGCAGGACGAGATCGTGAGTCTGGCTGAGTCGGTGGACGCGATGGTGGTCGTCGGAGGACACAACAGCGGCAACACACAGCGTCTGGCCGAGATCTCCCGCTCGTTCGGAAGGCCGACCTATCACGTGGAAACCGAGGACGAGCTGGACCTGAGGGCCCTCGGCCAGTACGAAGACGTAGGGGTGATCGCCGGCGCCTCAACCCCCAGCTGGATGATCCAGCGGGTGATGGACGCCATCAAGGACGCCAAGGGGGAGTGGTCTGCGCTCGGAACCGGCTGGCAGCGCGTGGCCGGCTTGTTTCTGAAGACGAACGTCTATGCGGCCGCCGGAGCGGCGTTGATGGCGCTGCTGGCGGGTCTGCTCCAGGGGACCGCAGTGGTGCCCTGGTACCTCCTCGTCCCGTCGCTTTACATCTTCGCCATGCATACCTTCAATTACTGCCGGAACGTGGAGTCCAGCCGGTATAACGACCCATCCAGGGCGAGGCTGTACGAGCGGTCCGGCAGATGGATGTACGGAGCCGCGGCGGCGGCGCTCCTTGCGGCGCTCGGGGTCGTCGGGCTGCATTCCCTGCCGGCGTTCTTCATTCTGCTGTTCGCCGGCATTGCGGGATCCATTTATTGCCTGCACCTGGAGCCCACCCGGTTCAAGCGCCTGAACTTGTGGCTGATTCCGGCTTCCAAGTGCATCATGACGCCGGCGGCCTGGGCGCTCGTCACGGTCGTCCTTCCCTTGTTCCTCAGCCCGGCCGGGTTGGGGCGGACGATCTCGTGGGGAACACTCTCCGTCCTCCTGTACGTCGCCATGCTCGTCTTCTCGGTGTCGGCCATGCTGGACCTGCGCGACATCCAGGGCGACAGGATCGTCGGAAAGGAGACCTTGCCGATCCTCATCAGCACCTGGATGACCCGCAGGGCGATCCAGGCCGTGACGGGGGGGACGGCCGTACTTCTCGCCCTGAGCGCCTGGTTGGGATTGATCACGCCGCTCGGCTACGCACTTCTCCTCTCGCCCGCCTACACGGCCTGGGTGCTGCACTACTCCCATCAACGCAAGGTGATGAATCTCCTGGTCAGCCAATGCCTCATAGAGGGCTGCATTCTGCTGCCGGGGATCGTCGCCCTGGGTTGGTACTGGCTCACCTGAGAACTCGCACGACTTGGCTCTGGGCCGGCGCTCCGGCGGTTTGAACGGCGGGAGGATCGCTTGAACGTCCTTCGCAGTCTCCTGTTTGTCCCGGCCACGACGCCCGAGCGAATCCCCAAGGCCCTTGGGTGCTGCGCGGACGCCGTCATCGTGGACCTGGAGGATGCCGTCTCCGTTGACCGCAAAGGGCAGGCCCGCGAGGACGTGGCCCGCTTCCTGAAAGAGAGCCCTGAAGTCCGCAGGCCTCCCCTCTTTGTCCGGGTGAACGCCCCGGGAACCCCCTGGCTGGAAGACGACGTGGAGGCGGTGGCGCTTCCTGGACTGGCGGGGATCGTCCTTCCGAAGGCCCAGGAGCCGGGTGAGGTGTCCGTCCTGGAAGAAAGAACCTCCCGCTTGGCGGAGAGGAGGAACTTCGGACCGCCCTCCCTCGTCCCGCTCGTCGAGAGCGCGCGGGGGGTCCTCCGCGCCTTCGAGATCGCGTCCGCCTCTTCGCGGTGCCTGGCCCTCGCCTTGGGCGGGGAGGACTTCGCCCGGGATGTGGGCGCGGTGAGAACCGCGGGCGCGGAGGAATTGAGCCTGGCGCGGCTGCTCGTGGTCCTGGCGGCGAGGGCGGCGGGGGTCGTCCCGCTGGACACGGTGTACACCGATTTCCGGGATGAGGAGGGACTGGTGCGCGACGCAGGCTGGGCCCGGAAGGTGGGGTTCGGCGGGAAGCTCGTCATCCATCCCCGTCAGGTCGCGGCGGTGAACCGGGCGTTCTCGCCGACTCGGCAAGAGGCCGATGAGGCAAGCGCCGTGGTTTCCGCCTTCGAGGAAGCGCAGGAAAGGGGGGAGGCCGTGGCAAGCTTTGAGGGGAAGATGCTGGACCCCGCCGTGGTGGAGCAGGCCCGCCGAATCCTGCGGCTCGCTGAGGAAATATCCCGTCTGGAGGCGTCGTCTTGAGTTTCGCGAGAGGTCCCTTCGGACTTTCTCTGGGTTTCCTCGTGGCCGCCCTCCTGGCGACCTTCGCGCAGGTCCAATCCCAGGAAAGGCCTCGGGAGGTCCCTTCTCCACCGGGCATCCCCCTGGGGGGGCTCCTGCGTCCAGCCAACCCCGCTTCGCAGAAGGGGCTCGCAGAGCGCCGCCTCCAGATCGCCCGCTTGGGGTGGTGGGAATTTTGGGAGCGGGAAGAGGAGCTTTGGCGGCGAATAGAAGCCCGGATGAAGGAATCTGAAAAGATCGCCAAGCGGCTGCTGTCCCTGGAGAAGAAAAAAGAAGAGATCCTCGAGCGCCTGCGCAAGTTTTCCCGGAAAAAACGCCCGCTTTCCGAAAGGACAAACGACCTGATGGCCCTGCGGAACCTGGCACAGTCGACCGCGCCTTTAGCGGCGAGACGGGTCAAATCCTCCAGCGAAATGAAGGCCCTTCAGGACGAATGGATGCTCTTTCAGGAGGTCGCTCCGGAGATTGTCCGAAAAGAGTCTGAGCGCCATCAGCAGAAGGTCGCCGCGTCGATTGTCGATGACTTCATCGAGGCCTTCCGGAAGGGAGACGTCAAGGCGATCTCGAAGATATTGTTTCGGGGCGCGCAGGTGAACAAGGGCTTGGGTCAGCAGGCTTATCTGAGACACTTGGAGGATTACTTCCGCCGGGTGCGCGTGTCCTCTTTCCAGGTGAAAGACCGGGCTTTCCGCGAGGGAAACCCTTTCACGCTCCGGGTCAGGGGAAATTACGCCCTCGAGGAGGTCGAGATCCTCAAGGGCGGCGAAAGAAAACCCCGAAGAAGGGAGAGGAACGGCCCGATATCGTTCACCCTGAGAGAGATCAGCGGCCGCTGGCTGATCTCGGCGATGAAATTCCCCGATTGAGGGGCCCCGATTGAGGGACCTTGGCTGAGGGGCGAAATCCGGCCGTTCCTTCGGTCGGGGGAAAAAGCGTCTGTCGGATTTTCCGCTTGCAGGATTTTCCCATGGTTTTGGCGGCTCTGCTGTTCTGGCTCGCGGGCATCGCGTGGTACTTTTATAACCTCCGCCGCGGCATCTATCGTCTCCATCCCGTTTGGACGTACCTCCTGATGGCCGTCGGCCTGGGACTCGCCGTTTCCGGTGTTGTCCTCTCTCCGGACGTCTGGCGTTGGACGGCCCTGGGCGTCTTGTTCCTCCTCACCGGTGTTTTCTTCTACTGGATGTGGGTCTACTCGGTGACCCCGGGCACCCTTGGCGTGAGGGCGGGGGAGCCGATGCCGGGGTTTGAGGCGCTGGATTCGACGGGGGAGAGGTTTCGCCCGCAGGACCTGGCGGGCCGGCGGGCCGCTCTGTATGTGTTCTACCGGGGGTATTGGTGAACGGTGTGCTCCGTGGAGCTGGGGCAGCTTCAGCGGCGGGCCGCGGAGTTCGAGGAAGCGGGCGTCGAAGTGATCCCCGTCAGCGCCGACCGGCCCGAGGAATCTGAAAAACTCCGCAAAAAGCTCTCGTCGCGCTTTCGATACCTCTGTGACGTGGACGCCCGTGCGGCCGAGACCCTGGGGCTGCTTCACGTCAAGGGACATCCGTCGGAAAAGCGCGATATCGCCACGCCGGCCATGATCTTGGTGGATGAACGGGGAATCGTTCGGTGGGTCTTCAAGCCGAGGAACTACCGGGTGAGGGCCGATCTGGACAACGTCTTAGACCTTGTGCGATCGTTGAAGATAGCCCACAGGGTACCCCCCGAAGATGAAGAATTGGAAAAACCTGAAGATGGGTACGGGCGGTTAGAGGAAGGAGTTTGGCCGCAGGCAGGTCACCAAGAAAAACAACGGCGCGGGGCGAAACAAGAGGATGTGCCGATAGCCGAGGAACATGAACAGCAGCAACCTGAGAAAGAACGTCTCCAGCCTAAAGAAGAATTAGGAAAAGAGGAAGAGGAACCACAAAGCAGAGCAAGAAAACCCGGTAAGGCTGAGGAAGAGCGCCTCCGATTAGAACCTGGTAAGAGAGGAGGTAGG
>JBHIBA010000312.1:0-5447 GCA_046758845.1 Nitrospinota bacterium | reverse complement strand
GCAAGGATTGGCCGAAGCTGACTCCGTAGCGGTCCGCCTGGATCATCATGGCCGCAAAAGTTTTGAGGTCCTCGACACCAGTGCGGGCGTACAGGTTGCGGAGGGAATTCGCCCGGGGCTTTCCGGCCCTCAGTTCCCAGTTCATGATGTGGATCTCCGGGCTGAAGACGGGATGGGCGGTCTCGAGTTCGCGGGCCACCCGGTTCATCGCCTGGTCCAGACCCTGGCCCGACTCCACGCAGATGATGAGAAGGTCTACGAAGTCCGGCAACGCCCGGTTGATGGCCTCCCGGCGCTTTCGGGCCCTTTGGCCGAGCCAGACGTTCGGAAGGAAAAACCCGCCTGCGACCCCTAGCAAACCGAGGAGGAGGGACTTCGCGCCGGGTTCGGGGCCCAGGCCCGTGAAGGACATCGTAAGCATGATGATGAACATGGCCAGCGCCATCACAACCCGCGCCCCCGCAAAGAACTGCGCTGCCTCCGGCGCCAAAAACCCGGCCATGACCATCTGCCGCCGAAGCTGGGGGCTGCTCTTATCCACGACGGGCACGCGCTTTGAGACCTCGAACAACACGGCTCGACCGAAACGGTTCAGACCGCTGCGCAGGGCGTCCCCGAATCCCGGCTCACTGACATTAAAGGGCGTATCCTGGCCCATCCGGCCGATCTGGACCAGCCGCGAATGCACCCGGCCTTGGCGACCCACGAGGACGAGGACCACCCCGAGGACCAGGAGGAAACCGCTCAGAAAATAAAGCCAGAATACCCAGTCAGGCATCTCTTGCCCTCAGAACTTGAAGTTCACGATCCGGCGGATGACGAGATAGCCCACCGCTTGTAGGACGAAGGCCGCAATTGCGACGAACCGGCCCAACGGCGTTGCCCAAAGGGGCTCCATGTATTCGGGGTTGATGATAGAGAACATGAGCCCCACTCCGATCGGCAGGACGGCGAGCATATAACCGGCCATGCGACTGGGCGCCGTGATCGCCTTCACTTGTCTGCGTATCTTGAACCGCTCGCGGATGATCGCATCCAGTTGCTCGAGGACGTCCGACAGGTTTCCCCCGGTCTCTCGCTGGATAATGACCGAGGTAACGAAGAAGCGGAGGTCCTGGCTGTCGATGCGCGCGAGCATGTTCTTCAGGGCGTCTTCCATCCTCATGCCCAGCCGGGTCTCCTCGGACGCCTTCTGGAACTCGATGCTCACCGGGGGAGGGAGCTCCTCGCCCAACATCCGGATGCTGACCGGCAAGGCGTGGCCTGCCTTCAGGGAGGTGGACAGGAGCCGGAGGGCCTCTGGAAACTGCTGCTCAAAGGCCTTCTCCCGCCGCACCTTCTTTATGTGCAGAAAGATGGAGGGCGCGATCGCGCCAAACAATATGCCCAGAATCAACCCGGCCAGCTTCGCGGGAAAGGCCATGCCGACGAGGCCGCCCAAGAAAATCATCACCACCCAGGCCCGGGCCAAGTGGCGGGGACCCATGCTCATTCCCGCCTTTTCCAATCGGGCGCCGAGGTCGGACAGGCCGCCGGGGATGATCGAGCGCAGAAGACTCAGAATCGGACTCCCGCGAACCAGCTCCTCCCGGAATAGGGAACCTTCCTCGATTACCAGCTTGGGCGCGGAGGAAGTCCGGGGAGGTCCGTGGATATGGCTCAGGCGCTTCCTCCACAGCCGGTTTTCGCTCCGGCTGAAGAGGACAAAGAAAACCCCTACCACCGACAGGCTGACGAAGATAAAAACGGCAGACAGGATCCCGAACTGTTGCATTGAGTCCTCTCAGACGGCTTCCTGGTCGAAGAACTCCATCGTGAATCCATTTCCGAGGCCCAGAGCCTCGAAGCGATCGAAAAACCTCGGGCGTACGCCGGTGGGGGAATGTGTCCCCTTGATCTTCCCATCCTCGGTCCGCCCCTCTTCCCGGAAGATGTAAATGTCCTCCATGGTGATCATGTCTCCTTCGGTGCCCGAGATCTCGGTGATGTTCGTGATCTTCCGGCTCCCGTCCTCCAGGCGGCTCAGGTGAACCAACAAATCAATGGAAGAAGCCATCTGTTGACGCAGCGCCCGCAGCGGCACCTCGACTCCCGCGATCGCGATCATCATCTCCACACGGCTGAGCGCGTCTCGAGGGGAGTTGGCATGAACCGTGGAGATGGAACCGTCGTGGCCTGTGTTCATCGCCTGGAGCATGTCGAGCGCCTCTCCCCCGCGAACCTCACCCACGACGATGCGGTCGGGCCGCATTCGAAGGCAGTTGCGCAGTAGGTCTCGTGACGTGACGCCCCCGCGGCCCTCCAGGTTGTCCGGGCGGGTCTCCAGGCGGACCACATGGGTCTGTTGGAGCTGAAGCTCTGCCGAGTCTTCGATTGTGATGATCCGGTCTCTGGCAGGGATGAATCCCGAGAGCACGTTGAGGAGGGTGGTTTTTCCCGAACCCGTACCCCCGGAGACGAGGATGTTCAGGCGGGCCTCCACACATGCCTTCAGGAGATCGCCCATCTGCCGGTTCATGGTCCCGAAGGCCATCAGGTCGATTGCCGTCAGTCGGTCTTTGGGGAATCTCCGGATGGTCAAGCAGGGGCCATCCAGAGCCAGGGGAGGGATGATGGCGTTCACACGGGAGCCGTCCAACAACCGGGCGTCCACCATGGGGGAAGACTCGTCGATGCGCCTTCCCACCTGGGAGACGATCCGGTCGATGATGTGCCGAAGATGATCGTCGTCTTTGAAGATGGTGTCTGTCAGGAAGATCTTTCCTTCGCGGGCGCAGAAGACCTGTCTACAATTGTTGACCATGATCTCTTCGATGTCCGGGTCGTGGAGAAGGGGTTCGATGGGACCCAGACCGAAGACCTCATCGAGGACCTCTCTGACCATTCGGTCTTCTTCTGCCCGGCCGATGCCGGGCTTGAGCTCGTGGATCAGCCGGGCGATTTCTTTCCGAAATTCTCCCTCCAGCTTCTCGCGTTCCACCGTCGCCAGTTTGGAGAGGTCCAGACGCTCGATGAGGATCCGGTGCACCCGGGTCTTGAGCTCGAAGGAGTCCTTCGACTGGTTCCCCGGCAGGGGTGTCGTCGACTCGCCTCCATTCAGTCGGTTCGCCAAGCTCATCTGATTCTCCTAGCCCACCCAGGGGCCTGGAATGAATTAAACCTGCTTAGAACCAGCCCCTTTTCTTCTTTTTCTGCGTGTCGGCGTCGGGTACGTCGTTGGCCGTCGACAGTTTCTGCGCCAGAGTGAGAACGGAGCGCGTGACCTGCGAGCGCGGCGCGTACTCCCACAGAGAAAGACCCCGGTTGATGGCCCGCATGACCTGACGATAGTCGGAGGGCAGGAGCATGAAGATGGGTCGCTCGAGGGCCTTTTCCACTTCCTGGGCGGTGACGTCCTCATCGGGAGTCATCCGGTTGACCACCAGGCGAACGCGGTTTTCAAAGCCGAGCCTTTTGAAGACCTCCAGCGTTCGCCGGGCGTCCGCGATGGCCGCCAGATGAGGAAGGCTCAGGAGCAAGATCACGTCGGCGAAATCCATGGCCCTCAGCGTGATCGGCGAGAAGTTGCGGGCGGTATTGACGAGAACGAAGTCGAACATCCCGCGCGCCAGTTGAATGATTTGTGCGACCCCCTCTTCGGAGACCTTTTCGGCCTCATGGATCTCCGTGGGGGCCGGGAGGACTTCGACTCCGGACACGTGGGGCAACAGGGCGTCCTGCAGCTTTTCCTGCTCAACGGGCAGCTGGTCCGGATCGGAAAGTTCTCCGATGGTCAGACCGGGCCTGAGGTTCAAAAAGAAGGTCACATCTCCCAATTCCAAGTCGAGGTCGATGATGGCGACCTTCTTTTTGAGCTGCTTGGCCATGACGATCCCAAGGTTGACCGCCAGGGTGGTGAGCCCGCTTCCTCCTCTCGGGCTGAACAGGGTAACGACCTGTCCTCCCTGCTGCCGGTCTCCCGTCACTTCCCTCGCGACTCTGGACAGAGCGGCGACAACCTCCTCCTCGTCGAGGGGGAACTTGAGAAAGTCGCGGAAGCCGGCGCGCACGCCGCGAATCAGCCACTCTCCCCCCTGGCCTTTTTCCGTCTCGCTGACGCCCAGGAGGACCGAATGCGGCGAAACAGAGGAGATTTTTTCCGCGGTCTCGAGACCCTCTTTCAGGCCGGCATCCAGGTTCACAATGACGACGGCGGGCGTCTGTTTCCCGACCTCCGCCGCGCTGCCCTCCCATTCGAGGAGCGAACCCAGGATCTCCCATCCCCCGACCTTCTCAAGCAGGTCCTCTACCGGCCCCTTGAGTTTTTCCGCGGGGTCAATGATCAAAATGCTTGTGGACAAGCTTTCTTCTTCCGCCATCCTCTCACCTTCTCCACCCGTAATCGGCAGTCACATTGATAGACTCACCGGCAGGCCGATTCTTGCACCCCGAATCTGCTCCTGCGCTCTGCCAGAGAGCCCTCCTTCCCCTCATATGTTGCGTCCCAGGTATCAGGTTTGCCACAGAGAACGGAATCCCCAGCCATCATCCCTGCCTTGGGGTTTCCGGCTGTGAACACCGTTCCCTATTCGGACAGCCGAACGCCGGAGATCGAGTTGATCCCCAGGCCCTGGCCGTCTGTCGCAAAGTCTTCCGTCGAGACCACGACCCGGATGATCTCGAACGTCATCCCGTCGGTATTGCCCACTCGAGAGAAATCGTCGACGCGGACCTCGACGAAGTCGCGGATCTGCAGTGCGCGCTCGTCGTCATCGTCGCCGGCGGGCCGGACGATGGAGAAGATCATCTTGTTGCGCCCTTCGGACAGGCGATCACTCATTCCTCGGCGCCAGCCGTTCCTGTTGCCGGGCAGGGCGCGAACCACATCCCCGATGCCAAGGGTGCCGTCGTAGCCGCTGTAAGTGAAGTTTCGAAACCTCGAATTGCTGTTGTTTCCCCACCAGGTGACGCCTACCACAAAGATTTCACCCGTCGAGATTGTGTTGCCGCAGACTTCGCTGTTGCCATTAAAGAAATTCCCGCAATAGCGCCGTGAGGAGTGCGTCTGGCCCACGGCCAGGACCCCCTCGCACCCGGTGGGGTTGTTGCAGTAGATGGCCAATGGCACCGCATTCCCGTTCACCGAGGCGGCGGCGGAGAGACCGGCGGCCGCACTGGCGCTGACCGAAGCGGTGGGAATTCCGACGGCTCCCCCGAAGTAGAGCCTCACCGCCGGGTCGGTGATGGTCACCCTGATGGTGGTGTCGGTGGGGAAGGTGACGGTGGGGGCGCCGTTGAGGCCCGCCTGAGTGGCGAGGTTCAGGTTGGCGAAGGTGGTGGCTCGGGAGGATGCCTCCTGCTGGCTCGTGACGAGCCCCGACGCGCCGGCGAGCACGGCCGCGTCCGCCGCCCGCTGGAACGAAGCCCGGACCATATACAGGTAGCCCGTATCGACGGCCAGGGCGCCC
>JBHIBA010000311.1:0-5459 GCA_046758845.1 Nitrospinota bacterium | reverse complement strand
AGGGCGGGAATCTGTTCCAGCCCCCCCTCAATCGATTTCCGCTGTTGCTCCCGCAATTGCTTGATCTGCGTCGTCACCTGAACCAGGATGTTGGGGCTCAGCTTCGCCGGCAGCTCGTCCAGGATGCCCGCAGCCTTGAACGCTTCAAGGTCCAGACGCTGGAGATCCATCCATTCTGCCCGCAGCTTCTGAATCTCCTTCGCCGTTTTCGAGAGCTCCCGGCGAATCGCGTTCACCTGCTGCCAGCGCTGCTCACGGTCTCTCAAGTACTGGGCAAACCATTTCCAATAGCCGTCGTCGGGCAGCTCTTCTACCTCATCCTCTTCAACGGGTTCAGTCTCGTCGTCATCGGGCTTGGGGGGAATCTTCTTTTTCTCAGCGACATCGGGGGTCTCCGGTTCCCCGGGCACCGGCTCTTTCAGTTCTTCCAACAGCGCGCGGGCGAACAGACTCATGATGCGGTGGAAGGTCGCCTCGTCCATCCGCGGAATCTCCGGTACCCCTCTATCGCCGCCGGATACGTTTACACGAACCTGGAAGTCACGGTCTCCTTTGATTTTGTGTATAAACCACCCCCCAATGCGCTCCGCCCAGTCCACCTGAATGATGGGGCCGAAAAAGCCGCCGGCGTACCCGGCGTACCTATGTGTTTGGCCTTGGTAGGTGTTGACCAGCACGCGACCTGGAATTTGGAAGTAGCTTTGGGCTTTGTATACACTCCTGGAGACGCCGCTGAAGTTCTTATAGACAGTTTTGGAGAGATGGGTACATGGACGCACCTCTTGCAAGTCAACGCTAATTGTTCCGCCGGAGCGATAGGGATTTTTCTTTTCTACGCGTGGAGGCTTTTTACGCCACTGGCGATCGGAGGGGGACCAATCGCGGCCTACGTAAATGGTTCCCGTCTGAAACGGGAAGGTCTTTTTCCGCGGTTTCGTGGATACCCACCGGCAATTAAATTGGCCACGTATCCACTCCGACTTCCAGGCCGGATATTCTTTCGTGCCAATTCGCTTTGGACTCTTGTAGATGAATCTGCCTTGTGCATTCCAGTATTTTCGATAGCTGCCGCTTTCTCTATACTGGAGGAGGCCCTTTCCCGGCTTTTCCGGATACAGCCCAAGTCCTTTCAGTTGGGGCTCCACGCGCTTTGCCACCCGCTTTGCCAAATCTCTGGTGTCAGCCGGCTTCGGAGCCGCCGCAAGGTTCGAGAATAAGAGGGTGCAAACCGAGGCGAGCAGCAGGGAGAGAATTGCGCGCTTGGTCTTCATGACAAATCCTCTTGCGTTCCAGCGCCGGGCCTGCAGGTGTCTGCGAGCGCTGGCTAGAAACGACTGCCAACCGTGTCCCGATTCCGCAACCCTTCCCCGGACAACGTCAGGAACGTGCGATGGGGCAATTCCGCGTAGCAAACCATTGAGTTTAGCACGAACTCGTGAGATTCGTCTTCGGCGTCGGCGCTCTGCTCGAAATGGCGATTTAGTTTTTCGGCAGTGCGGTGGCTATCTCCGCCTTGTCAATCGCCTGCCGCGCCCTGGGGGCCGGGCGCAGAGGTGCGTCTACAGATCCGGCTTGATGTCGGATTCGATGTCCATCCCCTCGCTCAGTTTGTTGAGCCCGTCGAAGTAGTCCACCACCGCCAACACCCGGACCAGGGCCGCGTCGTCCACCCCCAGGCGGCGGAGGGCGGCGGCGTGCTCATGGGCGAAATAGTGGCAGCCGGTATTGGCGGCGACCGCCAGGCCGAGGGTCTCTTTGTCCTTCAGGCTGATCTCTCCTTCCGCTAGCAAGACCTTGGACCGATTCCAAACCGCCTCCAGGTAGAGCGGGGCGTGAGCGACCGCCCGCCAGAAGAGCGGGACGCTCCGGTGTCCGAGACGCCCGGCCTCGCGCTCGCGGATCTCGCCATAGATCTCCTTCACCTTACCCCTGGCGACTCCTTCCTCCACCAGCCCCAGGATGAGGCCCGGCGGCGCCTTTCCCTCCACCTCCGGCGAGTACAGGCCGGCGCCGAATGCCGCCTTGCACATGCCGCTCACCAGCTCCACGATGGACATCAGCTCGGTGATGGCCCTTTCCCCCCTCCCCATCCGCATCACGGCGGCGACGTGGGAATCCGTTCAGTACCGGCACCCGTTGGCCACCGAGACGGCCGAGGCGATCATCTCCCGCGACAGGTCCGAGGGGCGCCCCGGCTGGCGGACGGCCTTGGCCTTTTTCCAGGTGACCTCCAGGTACTCGGGGTGGTGCGCCATGCACCTCCAGAGGTTGGAGAGCTTCGGGATGCCGAACCTGGCCTTCTCGGCGGTCTTGATCTGATCGATGGTCCTGGAGATGGAAGGGTGGATTTCGTTTTCTTCCAACAGGCGGATGGTGGTCATCTTCGCCTCCCGCTCGGGTGCCCGGCAGATGGCACCGCTCTCCTCGGAGGTTGCAACGAAAAAAGCCCCCGCCCCGGGGCGGGGCGGGGGCTTTCGTGCGGGCTCAGAACTTCGGCTTCGGATACAGGTACTTCCCCTGCGCCATGTCCTTGGGGGATACGGGCAGCCGCTTCCCTTTTTGTATCTGGATGACGGGCACGATGCTCCCGATGTTCTGGCCGTTCTTGTTGAACTTGATGCGGCCGTAGAAGGTCATCTGATCTATGGCGGCCAAAGCGTCCCGGATTTTCTTCTTGTCGAGGCTTCCCACCTTCTCGATGGCCAACTGATAGACGACGCCGCTGGCCGCAGCGGACGCCGCGACGTAATCGGCCTCCTGGCCGGTCTTCTTTATCCAAATCTTGCCGAAATCATCGGGCGTCCCGATGATGGGCCCTTTGTAACCCAGGGTGTCCGCCCACCAAGAGGCCGTCGTGATGCCCTCGGCCGTTCTCCCGAGGGCATCGGTGTACTGGGCGTAGACCGGTCCGGCGGTCATGAAGATCGCCCTGGGGTTGACACCCAACTCTTTGGCCTGCTTCGTCGCCAGGATCAGGTCGCCCAGGTAGCCGGCCACCATCAGCACGTCCGGGTTCTTGCCCTTGACCGTCGTCAGCCAGGTTGACATGTCCTTCGCGTCTTTGGGGAACGTATTTCTTGGAGACCTTTTGGAAAACCCCCGTGATCACCTTCGGGAAAAAGTCGTTGCGCGTCACGAAGGCCATCGTCTTCGGGCGCGGGTTCTGAGAGGTGATCAGTTGGAAAAAACTATCCGCCGGGAAATCGTTGGGCACGAGCAGACCGAAGAGATACTTGTAGCCCCTGGCGTAGAGCTTGGCGGAGCTGGCCGTGGGCGCCATCAACGGCATGCCGTAGCGCTCCGTGAGGGCGGCCACCGATGCCGTGGCGCCGCTTCCAAAGGGTCCGAACAGGAAGTCCACCTTGTCCTTGGTGATGAGCCGTTCGTAAAGCTTGCTGGCGACCGGCGTCTTGCTCTCGTAGTCGTAGTAGACGACCTCCACTTTCATCTTCTTCCCGCCGACGCTGATGCCGCCTTTCTTGTTGACCAACTCTCTCCAGATCTCATACCCGGTCTTCTGCTTCTTGCCCTCGGTGGCGAGGGGGCCGGTTAAGGGCAGGGCCGCGCCGAACTTGATGACGTCCGCCGCCTGGGCGTGGCTCCCTCCGGCCGCCAGGCCGCCGATTAAGAAGGTCAGGGCCAGCAGCAAACTTCCCAGTATTCGCGGTGTCCGAGATAGTCTCATCTTTCTTTCCCTCCTCTTGGGTCCCCCCGCCAAGAAAGCGCTCGAGGCGGGCAGTGGTTTGACATTACCGAACAAAGCGGTCTTGGGTCAACGAAATACCGGGATCCATCTGGGAAATCCCGGGTTTACATCCCGAGGTAGGCGCGCTTCACCTCCTGCTTGGCCATGAGTTCCTGTGAGGGTCCCGCCAGGCTCACCCGCCCCGTCTCGAAGACGTATGCCCGGCTGGATACCTCCAGCGCGGTCAGGACGTCCTGCTCCACGAGGACGACTGTGACGCCTTCGGCGTTGATCTCCTGGACGATGCCCGAAAGCTCTTCGACAATGCGCGGAGCGAGCCCAAGGGACAACTCGTCGATGAGGAGCAGTTTCGGGCGGGCCATCAGCCCCCGTGCGACGGCGCACATTTGTTGCTCTCCCCCGGACAGACTGCCCGCCAACTGGCGGCGGCGTTCGTGCAGGATGGGGAAATATTTAAAGACCCGATCCATGTCGGGTTGCAGTTCGGCGACCGACAGCTTTCGGGCGTAGGCTCCCATCAGCAGATTATCTTCCAGGGTCATGGCGGGGAAGAGTCGGCGCCCTTCGGGAACGTGGGAGATGCCGCCCCCGACGATCTTTTCCGAGCTCTCTCGCTCGATCGATTGGCCGTCGAAAGCTATCGAGCCCGCCGTCGGCTTCAGCAGCCCGGAGAGGGTCCGAAGAAACGTGGTCTTCCCGGCGCCGTTGCTCCCAACAATTGCGACTATCTCACCATGATACACCTCGATGTCGATTCCCCAAAGAACCTGGATGTCTCCATATCCCGCTTCCAGCCTGCTGACCTTCAAGAGCGGTGAACCGTTTGTTGAGCTCATCTCAAGCGACCTTCACCGGTTTTCCAATCTTCAACCGCCGCTGTCCGCGATGCGCGCGGCGAACTTGTCTCCCAGATAGGCGCGGATGACTTGCTCATCGCTGGTGACCTGGTGGGGATTGCCATCCGCGATCTTTTCTCCGTGGTGCAGCACAAACACCCTGTCCGAAAGGCCCATGATGACCTTCATGACGTGTTCGATGATCAGAATGGTGACCCCTTGGTCCCGGATCTTTCGGATGAGGGAGATGGCTTCTTCCGTTTCGACCCTGTTCAGGCCCGCGTTGACTTCATCCAGGAGCAGCAGCTCCGGGTCGGTGGCGAGAGACTTCGCCAGCTCCAGCCGTTTCCGCTCCACCAGCGTGAGCTCCGCAGCAAGCCGGTGCGCCATCTTGCTCAGGCCGACAAATTCCAATTTCTCTCTGCCAATTTCACGGGCTTGGTGGATGTTGTTTTCGGCGCGGGTGTGGCCGAACAGGGCGCCCATTGCGACATTGTCGAGGGCGTGCAGGTTGGGGAATGGCTGGACAACTTGAAAGGTGCGGGCGATGCCCAGGCGTGTGATTCGATGGGGCTTGAGGCCGTTGATACGGGTTCCGTTAAAGCTCATGGTTCCCTTATCGACGGGGAACACCCCGGTAATGCAGTTGACCAGCGTGGTTTTCCCGGCGCCGTTCGGACCGATGAGACCGAGGATCTCGCCCCGCCGGACGGTGAAGTCCACTTCCGACACGGCCAAGAGTCCGCCGAACCCCTTGGTGACGCCCTTGCCTTCGAAGATGACGTCGGAGCTCATACGCGGTAGCGTTGAACGCTTTGCAACAAGACCGAACCGGTGGACCGCCACCCCTTCCCGCGGATCTCCTGATAGACGGAGAAGAAGCCCTTCGGGATGAAAATGACAATCAGGACCATGAT
>JBHIBA010000310.1:0-5480 GCA_046758845.1 Nitrospinota bacterium | reverse complement strand
ACGCGCGGCCTGAAAGCCCAAGACCTTCACCCTCCACGAAACCGGGGTAAGTCCATCTATCTTGACTTTTGAGAAATAAGTATGGTGTCCCTGTGATTCCTGCCTGGCGCTTTCTCATTCCGTTGTTCTTCGTTTGCGGCGCGTGAACCTCTCTGAGTAAATTCGTTTTATATCGTCCTCACATACGAAATCTACGACCACCGAATTAGCGCGCAGGATATCCCTAAACTCCCACCATTTGCTGTCAGCCGCTTGCAATATTGGCGGTCGGTTTGAGTGAGCCAGCGCTACTGCGACGAATTTTCGATCAGAAGGATCGAATTTGGCTAGTTTGCGATCCTTCGGGAATTCTGCGAAATTCCTTACTCCTCTCCCGGT
Organism: Nitrospinota bacterium; assembly: GCA_046758845.1. Taxonomy (GTDB): domain Bacteria; phylum UBA8248; class UBA8248; order JACPRG01; genus JBHIBA01. The sequence continues at coordinate 5,102 of JBHIBA010000310.1, read as the reverse complement.
CGGTGTAACTGGAACTTGGATACAATAGTTAGAATCCGCTTGCCTCTGAAGAACCCATTTAAGGAACGCATCTCCGGCACCGGGTTGCCCTTCAGATCTCAGTTGGCGTTGATATTCGCGTATTATCAGTCGTCTATTATCCAACACAAGCTTCCCACTTTCCATGCAAGTCTTTTCTGACTGTAGCGATCCGGAGCAGATTGTATTGTTTAAACAAGGGGCCGAGACCGGGCTTCGTGATCTCCTGCGTCAGCGTTTTCGTCGGCATGGCTTCATTCCGATAGAAGAGATTCAGCGCTTCGTATTAGAAGATACCCCATATTCGGAAGCTATCCATCTCAAGACTCGGACTCTAGGTCTGATGGAGAGGGACCCATCTCCCCTCATTGAAGTTCGCAGGCCTGAAGGAGCTCGCAAACGGCTGGGTGAATATGTAGCTGGAACAAAGGTAAAATTCCTCTGAAATTCCCAAGCCCGGATAACTCAATTCAAGGCTGGGTCTCTTCAGACTGCTCATGCGGACGGAGATCCATTTCGGCCACCGCGGTGCGGCGGATGTCGCGGTGGGCGAAGGGGCCGAATCTCAGGGACGAACTGGGGCGGAAGACGCTCCGTCGTCCTGACTTCGGCAGACAACAGGCCGCCCTCATTCGGCCTCGACTTGCGTTTCTTTAAGTTAGCGGAGTCCCCATTCCGGACCCAAAGTCGGGCAGAAAGACCCTTTCCCCCGGCCTGGTATCCAGGATGAGAGGGAGCGATTCACTCACATGGTCTCTCTTCGAATCTAGACGAAACCCGAACAAACGCCGATTCCTTAGACCGCAGCATGGTATCCAGCTCGGCACTCATGTTGGGTGAGCGGTCACAGACCCGAAAGTCGCCGACACCCGCAAGGGCCCTCGTCACTTTTAGAAGCTTGGGAAGCGCCTGCCAGAACTGTTCACATGTAGATCTGCGGGAGCAGTCGGAGCAGCCCGTTTCGCCGCGCATTTCAGGAAAAGAGGCCACTTCCCCCCGAGGGCAGAAAACCGCTCGTATGCTGATCTAGATCATAGATATCCCCAACCGCCCAGAAGAAGCTTTTCCTAACGCCGACCCTATTCTGCTGACCAGGGTATAGAGTCGCCCGAGTGTGAGGGCAAGCCGTGCGAGTCCGGGCGGGGCGATGCGGTTGAAGGTCGGCGATAGCTCGTCGCGACGACGGGTGCATTTCCCGGACAGCCGCCCGGGAAGATATCCGCCCAGGGCAAAGGAGGCGACAGATGTTTGGAGAACGCGGCATCATCGGGTTCATCAGTCCCACGATCCTTACAAATCAAGTCTTGGACTTTTACCAGATCGCCCCAAAGGGAGTGAACCTGGCCAGCACCACCCTTGGTGTGGAAAACACCGTTTACGAGGAGTTGTGCCACAACCGGGAGGGCGTTGTGGAGGCGGCCAAAAAGCTGGAGCGGGCCGGGGCTCAGTTCGTCGTTGCAGGCGGCTGAGCGGTCATTTGGACCGCCGGGAGCGGTGCGGACCAAAGAATCATCGAGGATATTCACCAGGCCACGAACCTTCCCGCCACGACGAACGTGACGGCGGCCATCCGGGCCCTTCACCACCTGGGCGTGAAGAAGGTGGCCGTGGCCATGGGCTTCACGGTTCCATCCCGGAACTCCGCCGTAGAGCCCCACGAGATTCACAAGCAGTTCCTGCGCGACAACGGGTTTGAATTGGCGAGCTACGAGATCCTTCCGCACTCGCGGATGTATGACGTTCTGCGGCTGCCGGCCGAGACGGCCGCCGACCTCGCGCGAGAAGCCCGCCGACAGGCCCCCGACGCCGAAGGGATCTACATCACCTGCGGGCGGCTCGACACCCTGCCTATCATCGCCCCCTTGGAGGACGAGCTGGGAGTGCCGGTGGTCACGGCCAACCAGGCCTGGGCGTGGGAGGCGTTGAGGACCCTCGAGATTCGCGAGCCCATCTCAGGCTTTGGGCGGCTTTTGGAGACGATTTGAGAGCCTCGAGGGGGGAAAAGGAGGGCGTGATGATGAAAACGCTAGTCAAGGGTTTCGCGACGGCTCTGATGGTTGTGGCGCTCATGGCTCCCGCGGGGGCGTGGGCCCAGAGCAAAGTCCAGTTTGGAATGGACTACATCATCTACGGCAAACACGCTGGCTTCTACGCGGCCCTGGACCGAGGCTTCTATAAGGCGGTCGGCTTGGACACCACCATCAATCGAGGCTACGGGTCCGGAGACACGGTCAAGAAGGTCGCGCTGGGGACCGCGCATTTCGGATTCGCCGACAGCGGGGCCGTGATCGTCGGACGCACCAAGGGGACCATGGTCCGCCTCGTCGGCATGATCCACGACAAATCCATGTTCTCCATCGTGTCTCTCAAAGATACCGGGATACGGACCCCCAAGGACCTGGAAGGGAAGGTCCTCGGCGGGCCCGCGGGAAGCGCCACGTGGCTGATCTTTCCCGCCTTCGCGAACATCAACGGGGTGAACGCCAAGAAGGTGAAATATATACCCATGCCTTCGTCCGCCAAGACCGGCAGCATCCTGGCAGGCAAGATCGACGGAGGCATGTACTACATCACCGAGTTCCCCACGGCGGAGGCCCTGGCGGCGAAGCAAGGGAAAAAGCTGTCGGCCCTGCTCTACGCCGACTGGGGGGTTGACGTCTACAGCAACGGCCTGATCGCCCCCGACACCACCATCAAGGGGAAGCCCGAGCGGGTTCGCAAGTTCACAACGGCCACGATGAAAGGCATAGCTTGGGCTGTGGAGAATCCCGGAGAAGCCGTGGACATCCTCCTGCGTCATTACCCGGCCATCAAGAGGGATCGCGCCCTCGCCCACTGGAAAATCGCCGTGGATCACCTACTGACCCCCACGGCAAAGAAGCACGGGATCGGCTACATGAGCCGGGATAAGATGGGGAAAACGGTGAAGATCATCTCCACCTACATGAAGCTGCAACCCGCGCCGGCCCTGGATGATGTTTACACCAACGAGTTTCTGCCAAAGCTCTACCCGAAGAGGAGGTAATAACCTTAGTGGCCCTGGGACGAGGTTGAAGAAGACCAGGTGAAGGGACCCCGCTCTCCGAGCGGGGCGGGCGGCCTGCCGCGCTCAGGTTGACCCACGCCGCTGCCCCTTATCGGGAGGCTCAGGGGGATGGAGGCCCATTTCGGTCTCCACGGTGTGGCGGATGTCGCGGTAGACCAGGGGGCCGATCTTCGGAACAATTTTCGTCAGAAGAAGCTCCGTCGTCCTCACTTCGTCCTTGCGCTCAAGGCTGAGAAAAAGAACGAGGGCGCGCGTGAGGATCTCCGCAGCGGCCGTGAGCTCGCCCCGGTCCATCAACTCCTCGCCGAAGGCCCGAATCCGCCGGGCCTCTTGTAGAGGGTCCTTGGCTTCGCCGCCATTTCCCCCGGAACGTCTGGCTTCCTCGCTCAATTCGCCTACCCCGCTTCGCTTGATACCAAGGCCAGTATGTCACGGTTTGAGGAAAGCGGAGATTCGTGTTACGGGGAAGCCGCCTGGTTCCTGGTTGCACGCGCCGCGATTTCCGCGCAGGTCGGTGACGATTGCTCAAATAGCGGCAACAGCTGTTTTCTCCGCATTAGGCGAAAGAGGCTGGCCCGTCAGGGCCGCCCTCTTTCGCGAAAAGAAAGTTTTGCGGGGGGTTCGGGGGGCGCCTTTTAAAAAGCGCCCCCGAAATATGTCATGGACCTTTGCGCCGCTTGGATTTGCCCGGCTGACTGAGTAGTATGAGGCGTCCCGGCTCACACCGAAAACCCAGAATGCGCTGAGACGGATATGGATTTCGACTACAGCCAAGACCAAAAACTCGTTCGCGACATGGTCCGCCAGTTCGGCAAGGACTCCGTTGAGCCCTCCCTGGCGGAGATGGACGAAAACGAAGAGATCCCGCGGCCGATCTGGAGGGAGATGGCCAGCCTGGGCCTTTTCGGCTTGGCCTCGCCCGAGTCATTGGGTGGGAGCGGCGTCTCCTTGTTGACGCAGGTCATCGTCGCCGAGGAGTTGGGCCGGGTCTCCGCCTCCCTCGCCGTGACGGTCGCCCATCATGGGTTCCTTCTTCCGGCCCTCCTGATGGAGTGCGGCGGCGAAGACCAGAGGTCCCGCTGTCTGCCGGAAATCTGTTCCGGAAAGGTACTGGGGACGGTGGCCCCGAGCCCGGTGAGCCTTGGGGGCCCTGTGGACGCTTCGCGGGGATCGGACGCGGTAGAATCCCCGGTTGAATCCGATATTGCCGTCGTCCCCGATGGGCCGGGCTGGAGGCTCGACGGAAAAGCCGACTGGGTCGTGAACGGTAAGGGGTACGGGATCGGGGGCTTGTTCGCCCGGATGAAGGACAGCGTGGAAGCCTTTCTTGTGAGCCCGGGGGCGGGGGGTCTTTCGGCGGAGCCGATCACCGGGAAGCTCGGCCTTCGCCCGGTCGATTTCGCCCGATGGACGTTCAGCGGCTGCCCGGTGGATGCCAACGCCCGGCTGCGGTGCGGGGAAGCTCAGGGTGGAGCCTCCGTCCGCAGGGGTCTCCGTCTGCTCTCGGACCTATTCCTGGGCGCCGTCGGCGTCGGGTTGACTCAGGCCTGCGCGGATGTCTCGATCGCCTACGCCAAGGAGCGCAAACAATTCGGCCGGCCCATCGGCAGTTTCCAGCTCGTTCAGGACCTGATCGCCCGGATGGTGTTCGACGTAGAGGCCGCCCGGCTTCTGGTGTACCGTGCGGCCTTTGAGGCCGGGGGGAAGGGCCTGCGCCTGGGGGCTTGCCGTGAGACCATCGCGCGCGCGAGGTCGTTTTCCGCCGATGCGGCGCTGAGGGCGGGGACGGACACGGTGCAGGTCCACGGGGGATACGGCTTTTCCTCGGAGTACCCGGCGGAGCGGCTATTCCGTGACGCGCGGGCGCTCGCGTTGCTCTCTGGGGGAACCGGGGAGTTGCTTCGAGTCTCTGCCGCGCCTGTCGTGAAAGAAGCATTGTCGGAATCGAGCGGTCTTCCCCCTGGGGGGCCTTCCTTCGGCTTCGCTCAGGACAAGCTTTGAAGGCCGGCCCCCCAGACCCCCTGGAAAACTTTTGACG
>JBHIBA010000309.1:0-5498 GCA_046758845.1 Nitrospinota bacterium | reverse complement strand
TGTAGTTGGTTTTTACAGTCGGGCCGGGACGGGGACCGGCCCCTACGGCTACCGCAAGAATTCATCCGGGCCTTTCGGGAGGGGGCAAGCCAGTCGCTACGCACGGGCAGACAAGCTTCCCGTGGCACACCTTTGCTCAACCGACCAACAGCAAATCAAGACACTACCGACCATCCCGAAGGCTGACGGCCCCCGCCTTCCCCCGACCTCCGGCCGCTGACGGCGAGCGTTACACCCGCGCGGGCCATCGGGACGGCAGCCGTAGTACAATAGGGAGCAAAGGAGGAGACCGTATGAGTCGCGAGTTCAACGTCATCATTGAACGGGATGCCGAAGGCTACTACGTGGGCTCCGTTCCCTCCCTCAAGGGTTGCCATACCCAGGCCAAGTCGCTCGACGAGCTGATGAGCCGTATGCGCGAGGCCATCGAGCTCTGTGTCGAGGTCGAAGGCGACAAGCTGGAACCCCTCGATTTCATAGGTGTCCAGAAGGTCACCATCGGCTGATGACCCGCCTCCCGCAGGTCACGGGGCGCGAGGTCATCGCGGCGCTCCAGAAGGCGGGGTTCGACGTGTTGCGGATCAAGGGCAGCCATCACTTTCTCCGCCACGCGGACGGCCGGGTCACGGTCGTACCGTTCCACCCGGGTGAGACCATCGGGCCCGGGCTCCTCGCCAAGATCCTGCGGGATTGCGAACTGGACCGCGAGCAGTTCCGAGCGCTACTGTAGCCGGAGCAGCCGCTCACCTGGGGGCGGCACAAGCGACGTGCGGCGGGCAGGGTCTAACTTCGCGCTGCACCCGACGGGCGCAACGAGCAAGGAAATTGGATGCGCCCGCCGGTAAGCGCGGGCCTCCGGAAGACTGCGTGTTCGTTCCCCAGGGCATGTGGTAGGATGAAACCATGATCCACAAGACCGTCTCGAAGCGCAGCTTGCAAGAATCGTCCTCCGCGAAAGAGGATTTGGTCTACTGGCTGAGCAAAACGCCTGAGGAACGCGTCGCAACCGTCGACTACTTGCGCCGCCAATATCATGGAAGTACCGCCAGACTTCAGAGAATTGCTCGCGTTATTCAACGCACACCGCGTTGAGTACATGATTGTCGGCGGCTATGCGCCGGGTGCCACTGGCGGCTCGCCCGCCAGTGCTTCCTGAAAGATTCTGTGGGCGGGTACGTTCCGCTCAGCGGAAGCTCCGCCCCGCCCTACCCAGCATCATCCTCCGGCAAACTCCATTGCAGGGGCGGCGATTTTTCCAGCGGCGGCCAAGGCCGCCGTGGGTCCTCGCCCGCTTGTAGTTGGTTTTTACAGTCGGGCCGGTCCCCGTCCCGGCCCCTACGGCTACCGCAAGAATTCATCCGGGCCGTTCGGGAGGGGGCAGGGTCATCGACCCTCGGCCCTCCCTTGACCGGCAAGACAGTCGCTACGAAAACGAACGTCCTTCCCGAAGGCTGACGAACTCGCCGCCATCCGCGTTATAATTCCACGGTTGTCTTTCGACCCGCAACCGCTTTCCGTTTGGAGACTTGTCCAGTGAAGGACATCCTCGAAGCCGTCGATTCGCAGCGAAACGACGCGCTGGAAGACTTGAAAACCTTTCTCCGCATTCCCAGCGTCAGCACCGACCCTCAATATGAGGAAGACATCCGCCGGTGTGCGGAACAGGTGGCGGAGGGCCTTCGGGACTCGGGCTTCGCCGCCGAAATCCACCCGACCCAAAGGCATCCCGTCGTCGTCGCCGAGCGCGTCGAAGACCCCGCCCTGCACACGGTCCTCATCTACGGCCACTACGACGTCCAGCCCCCCGACCCGCTCGACCGGTGGGAGACGGACCCCTTTGACCCGGCGGTCCGAGACGGCTACATCTTCGCCCGCGGCGCCCATGACAACAAGGGGCAGATCTTCTGCCACCTGAAGGCCGTGGAAGCTTTTCATCGGGTCCGGGGCCGGCTGCCCGTGAACGTGAAGTTCCTCATCGAGGGGGAGGAGGAGATCGGAAGCCCCAACCTGGACGGCTTCATGAGGGAGAACGCCGACCGCCTGAAGGCGGACTATGCCGTCGTCTCGGACACCGCCCACTTTGCCGAAGGGGTTCCCGCCATCATGTACGGCCTTCGCGGCCTCTCCTACTTAGAAGTGATTCTGACGGGGCCGGACCGCGACCTCCACTCCGGCGGCTACGGCGGGACGGTGGACAACCCCGTGAACGTCCTGGTCCGGCTGCTGGCCTCCTTGATGGATGAGGACGGGGGCGTCGCAATCCCCGGCTTTTACGACGACGTTCTTCCCCTTGAGGACTGGGAGCGCGAGGCGTTCGCCGCCCTGCCCTTGGACGAGGCCGACTACCGAGGGAGCCTCGGCGTGCCGGCCCTTTTCGGCGAGAAGGGGTACTCCACGCTGGAGCGAAAGTGGGCGCGCCCCACGCTGGACGTGAACGGCATTTACGGGGGCTACCAGGGACCGGGATCGAAGACCGTCATTCCCTGCCGGGCGGGGGCGAAGGTGAGCATGCGCCTGGTCCCCAACCAGGACCCGGAGAAGATCAATGACCTGTTCGAGTCCACGGTCCGGGAGCGGCTGCCCAAGACCGTCCGCCTGGAGGTCTCCCGCTACTGGGGGAGCCGGCCGGTCCTGGTCGACGCCGCAAGCCCGGCCGTGGAGGCCGGGCGGAAAGCCCTTCAGAAAGGCTTCGGACGGCCCCCCGTCCTGGTCCGGGAAGGGGGCACGATACCGGTGGTCGCCTCCCTTCAGGACGTCCTCGGCCTGGACAGCCTGCTGGTGCCCTTCGGGGGTCCTGACGACCGCACGCATTCCCCCAACGAGCGGATGCCGCTGGAGAACGTCCACCGGGGCATCCTGACGGCCTGCCACCTCCTGGATGAACTCTCGCGGATATGAGCATCTCCTGGGAGGTCTTCTCCGGATACTTCATCTGCGCCTTCACCGTCGGCCTTTCCAAGACGAGCTTCGGCACCGGGGTAGGCATCATCTTGACGCCGCTCCTGAGCATCTATCTGCCCCCGCTGCTCGTTTTGGGAATCCTCGCGCCGATGATGATCATCGGAGACCTGGCGGTGGCGTACTTCCTCTGGAAGAAGTGGGACACCAGCTTCTTCTTCGTCATGTTCCCCGCGATGGCCGTCGGGGCGATTGCGGGGGCAGTGCTGGTGAGCCGTCTGTCGAACTATGAGGCCCGGATCGCCATCGGCATCCTGGTGTTGATATTCGCCGGCTACCAGCTTCTGTCCATGATCCGAAAGAGCGAACTCCTTTACGTCTCGCCCAAGAAGGGCGTCGGAAGCGTGATGGGGTTCTTCGCCGGTTTCAGCTCTTCGGCGGCCCATGCGGGCGGAGCCGTCAGCGTCCCCTACTTCGTCGCCAGCGGGCTTTCCAAGGAAGCGATCGTCGCAACGAACTTCTCGCTGTTCGCCCTCTCCAACTGGGTGAAGCTCGGCTCTTACGTCGCGCTCGGGATAGTGGACTGGGAAATCATCCGCTGGACGCTGCTCATGCTCCCGGTGGCGGTCCTGGGCGGTCTGGTGGGCCGCTGGGTGAACCGAACCGTCTCCCAGGAGGCCTTCAACCGCATTTGCCTCACGTTGGCCTTGGGGGGAGCCATCAAGCTCTTCTTCTGAGGCGCGAAAAGGGAAGCGAGAACCCCTTTCCATGGATATCGGCCTGAACACCATCGTCGCCTACGCGCTAGCCAGCTTATTGACGGGCTTTTTCAAGACCAGCTTCGGCGGCGGAATCGGGATGGTTGTGGCCCCCATCTTGACGATGCTGATCTCCCCCCGCCTGACGATGGGGATCATCGCACCCTTGATGGTCCTGGGGGACCTGCTCGTCGTCTACTTCTTCTGGAAAAGATGGGACGGGAAGTTCATTGTGGCCCTGCTTCCCAGCATGGCCGTGGGGGCGGTGGGGGGAACGATGCTCATCGCCTATCTTTCCAACGCCGGGATTCGTTACGTGATCGCCCTGTTCGCCCTCACCTATGCGGTCTATCACCTGGTCAGGATGATCCGGCGGACGGAAATCGCCTACGCCCCCCCGAACCGCACGGCGGGCCATCTGGTGGGTTTGCTGGCGGGGTTCAGCACGTCGGCGGCCCACTCGGGCGGTATCATCACCTCACCCTATTTCGTCGCCAGCGGTCTCACCAAAGGGGCGGTCGTGGCCACGGGGTTCGGTCTGTATGCGATTACGAACTGGGTGAAACTGGGGTCCTATGTGTGGGCGGGCCTGGTCAACGGACATATCATGCTTTTGACCTTGTACACCCTGCCCCTCTTGGCCCTGGGCGCGTATCTGGGAAATCGGGCCCACCGGGCGGCCTCCAGCCGCGTGTTCAACTCCGTTATCCTGATCCTCGCCATCTCCGGCGCCCTCAAGCTGCTGCTTTTCTAGCCGGCTCGATGCGCAAGAAACGGTAGTGCGTCAGTTTGGAACGGATTAAGTCCCGTACGCAGCTTTGCCTACCAGTCTGTCATCATTTGGTGTAGCCCCGATCTGAGCGAGGACCTAACTATTGAATCCTGCATTAGTAATGTCCTGTATGGACCTTCGAAGTCCTGCAACGGGCCGGTACGGAGACCGGCCCCTACGAGCAGAAATCCGCGCCCGGTGCCCAATGTAGGGGCGGGTCTCCGTACCCGCCCGACAGATCCGCGTCGGGCCGCAATGAGGACATTATTTATGCCGTGCTTAATAGCAGATTGCGGAAAATTCCATCGAGGCGCTTTTCCGGAGAGCGGCCCCCCGGAAGCCGCTCTCCGCTCCTATTGCGCCGTTACTTGGAAGGGACAAGCCTCCAGATGTGGTGGACGTGAGGCTCACTGCCATTGTTATAGATACTCACCTTTGTGCCCTTCGGAGATACCCACGTGCTGCCAGCGCCATGAATCACAGTCTTTCCGCCGCTCACGACCGTGAGCGTCCCCTGGATGGCAGTTACAAGCCCGGTCGCGGGCAAGGTGACGTTCTTCATGTAGCCTCCGGGTTCCAACCGGAGTTCCACGAGGACTAACTTCCCTATCCCAGGCACATCAGAAGGAAACGCAGCCAGGACCTTGTAAGAGACACCCTTGCGTTCCGGCTGGGCCTGCGCCGCAGTGGACATCAACGTCAGCGCAGCGGCTACCATCAGGGCTGCCAAAAACACCGATATTCTGCATCTCATCTTTTCACCCCCCTCTTTTGTGTGGCCCTCGAAGCCTTTCGGCCACGCAGAAACGAGCGCCCCCGCTGGTCCGATTGACCGGCGGGGGCGCTGAGAGACTTCCACTGAACCCGATTCAAGGGAATACTCTCGTCCCCAACCCTGGGGGGCTCAACTGTCTGATTACCGGCATTTCCCCGATAACGGCTGCTTAGCTACCCCACCCAAGTTTCCTAAACCCCAGATTGCCCCAAATTATTCCCGAATCGAGGTTTCCCTCGTGAATTTAGCGACTTTTTTCTCTTATTGGACACCCAGGATGTTCAAATAGGGGTTG
>JBHIBA010000308.1:0-5502 GCA_046758845.1 Nitrospinota bacterium | reverse complement strand
CAAAAAGCGCCCCCCGCAGGAAAAGTCCGCTAGGAAATCCGCTCATTTCTCTTCCCCAGAAGCAGGCCGGTCACGGCCCAGCCCGCTGCCAGGGGGACGGCCAGGAAGGAAATCGCAGACAGCCCCAGGCCGATGGCCGACAGACCGGCGAACAGCCACCCGCTCACCGCATCCCCGCCGCGATAAACCACCGTATCGATAAAGTTCTTGGACTTGTACTTTTCTTCCCGTGGGACCACCGTGAACAGCATCTCGCGGGCCGGTCTCGCGATGGCAAAATTGCCCGCCCGCCGGACCACCTGGAAGGCCGCCAGCACCACCAGCGTCGGAAACAGGCCGAGACCTGCGAAGCCCACAAACACCAGCGCGGGCACCAGGGCCAGGGCAGCGGGCAAGCCGACTGCCGCCACGACCCTTCCGGTCAGAAACAACTGCGTCCCAATCGTCAGTACGTTGACGGCCAGGTCCAGGGTCGCGAACAGGGCCGTGCGTTTGGCCGGATCGTCGAAGGCGTCCCGAACAATGTGAGCCTGTTCGAAGTACAGGAACGTTGAGAGCGAGGTGTAAAGCCAAATGTACAGGCAGATGCCGAGGAGATACGGCGAACGGAAGACCAGCTTCACGCCTGTCCACATGCCGCCGCCGACCGGCGCTCCGCCGGCGCCTTCGAGTCCGTGACCCTCGCGTTCGGGTTGCGCCGGAAGTGCCGCCCCCTGCCAGCGGACGGCGTGATGTCGCTCCCTTCGGTCCACCCAGCGCAACAGCCGATGAATGCAGAACACCGCGGCGGCCAGGAGCAAGATGGAAATGAGAAGCAGGTGAACGGGTCCCAGAAGCAAAGCCAGCCCCGCCGTCAGCGACGATCCCACCAGCGCGCCGGCGCTTCCGCCCGCCGCGATAAAGCCGAACAGCCGCCGCGCCTGTTCGTTGGTGAACAAGTCCGCCATAAAGGTCCAGAAAACCGAAACCACGAACAGGTTGAAGACGCTCACCCAGATGAAGAACGCGCGCGCGACCTGCGGGACACGGGTCTCCGTGGCAAAGAGCAGGAAGAAGATCCAGAGGTTGGCGATGAAAAAATAGTACACCAGGGGCAACAGCCTGCGGCGCGGCAAGCGGGCCGCCGCCGCACCGAAGAGGGGAACCGCGAGGAGCATGGCGACAAACGTTCCCGTAAAGACCCATTGAAGATTTTTGACCCCGCCCGCGATGCCCATTTCGTCGCGCAGGGGGCGCAGGATGTAGTAGCTGCAAAGCAGGCAAAAGAAGTAGGCGAAGGACCACAGAAGCGCGCGGATCTCCTCGTCCCGGACATCGACGATCCGCTCCAGCGCAATGCGAAGAGAACTCCAACGGCCCGGCTTGAGCTTCTGCCTATCGATCAGTTCGTCCGCCACGGTTCCTGGGGGTGGTCTGAAATCCTTCGGTTGAGATTCTGAGGACTCGAAGAATTTCGCGACGGCGGGTATGGCGCCGGCCTTCCGAGTATCACGTAGTAGCCCCGATCTGAGCGAAGCTTAGCCGAGCGGAGATCGGGGCGCGCGCATAGGCCGCGATTTCCTCGGAGCCTGCACTGAGCGAACCGAATGTGCTCAAATCGCGGCTACACCCGACGGTAAAGAGAGATCCTCCACCCAGAAAGAACCGGAAAATGTTGCCCGGAGTTACGAAACCAAGCGCTATGGGTATGGCGCCGGGATTCAAAGCCCGGCTCCCAGCCCGCCGGCCAGCGTGGCTGGCGCAAAACCTTTCAGGACCGCACATCAGGACCGAAGGTTCGCCGGTCCCTCACCGCTCACGTTTCCAGTTTACCCGAAGAAGGCCGCTTTCCTCGCTGTACTGATAACCCAGTTCGCCTTCGTAGGCGTGGTGCAGGGCATCATCAATCCCTCGGGCGAGGTTGGGATCAGTGGGGTGATAAGAAGGCCATCGCCCTGCTCCTGGATGCACACCGGAAGCGGCTGCCCACCGCCCTCGTCCACCACGACCAGGTTCCCCACGTGATGACCCCTCATGAGGTCCGCCGCCTCGAGGATGCCGGCCTCTCTTCGGGTAACCACGACACTCCGGTTACAGATATTCCCAACTGACATGTTTCCTCCGATGCCGACCCGATCTACCATTCCCCGTGCGCAGACACACCGAATTTACCTCCCCCGCAGATACAGAGCGATGACCTAGTGTGCCGTCCCGGACATTTGGGCAATAAGTTCGCGCCTTCGGGAAGGTCGTGTGCCACTGGCAGCTTGCCTGCCAGTGCCCCCTTTTGGATTCTTTGAAGGCCAAGTGCAGGCACGGCCGGACGAGAGGTCACCGACCCCAAGCCGCCCGTGGCACCCCCCATCTAGGGATATCACACATGTTCAACGAATTTCTGGGACACGACACTAGGACAGGAAATAGCTGCATTCGTCCCCTGAACAACAGACAGCTTCGCGAAACTCCTTGGGAAGTCGATCGTCAGCCCGGGTGTTACAAGAGGCCGCCTGAAGAGCAAACTCAACGGCCAACCAATGCAGCCGAGCCTTCAGCTCGGCCCTCAAAAATTTTCCGGGGAATTTTAGGGGGGCCGGACACACCGCGTCAGGATGCCGCACCGGTGCGCCCGGTTAATCGTCTATCGGAAGTCGTGCGCCGTAAGCGCACGTACCTCCAGCCGCCGTTCGGCAGGGAGGCAGCGTCCAAGAAGGCGTCCCTGAAAAAACTATCTTCTATCTATCCCTTGAGATTCTTTTTTAAGAACGCCAGCGTGCGCCCCCAGGAGACTTTGGCCGCCTCCGGGTGGTAGCTATCCCGCACGTCGCAGAAGAAGCCGTGTACGGTCCCCTCGTACACGAAGACCTCGTGGGTCTTGCCCGCGTCCCCCAGCGCTTTCTTGATCCGCTCCACGTGGTCCAGGGGGATGGAGTGATCGTTTTCGGCGAAGTGCCCCAGGACCGGGCACGGGATGTCCTTCGTCAGAGAGACGGGGGCTACGGGGGTGTTCTCGTTCAGGTCGTCGCTGACGATCCCTCCGCCGTAATAGACGACGCACGCGGCCAGCTCCGGCAGCTTCGCGGCCGCCAAATAGGAGAGCCTCCCACCCATGCAATAGCCGATGGCGCCCACCCGGTTTTCATTGACCCCGTCCAGGCCTTTCAGGTAATCGGCGGCGGCGCGCATCTCCGCCGCCAACTCGGCGTCCTTGAGGCGGCCTTTCTTTTCCAGCCCCACCGCGATATCGCTGTAAGGCGTCATAACCTCCTTTTCGCGATGAAAGTGCTCCACCGCAAAGGCGGCGTACCCTTCGCCCGCAAACCGGCGGCAGACGTCCTGGATGTGGTCATTGACCCCGAAGATCTCCTCAAAGACCAGCAGTCCGGGGTGTTTTCCCGGTCCGTCCGGAAGGGCCAGATACGCCGGGATCTGGGTTCCGTTCACACTGATGTGGACATGTTGCGCTTTCGCGGGCATCTCGTTTCTCCAGGGTTGATGGGGCGGAAAAATGGGTCTCCTGCCGAATTCAGCCGGGGCGCCATCCGCTCTCACGCATAAAAAGGATTTCCGTCCTGGGCGGCAACGTCTTTCGGTTGAAGAGCAGGTGGTCCTGATCGTGAACTTTGACCGGGAAGGACTTCTTGGCGAGAGTCGCAAAAGGCTCCGGTCCCCTGAAATCAAAATGCATGGGGATGACGAGGGAGGGGCCGATCTGTCGAATGACGCGGAGGGCGTCCGGGTGGCTCAGCGTCCAGGTGCCGTCGATGGATAGGAACAAAACGTCGATCCGACCCAGCTCTTGAAGAGACTCGCGCTCGAGCAGGTGTCTCAGATTGCCCAGGTGGGCGACGCACAACCCCGCCGCCTCAACGACGAAGATGGAGTTTGTGTTGGTATGGAAGCCGCCTGCCTCAATAAAGTTCGTCGGAATATTGAAGACGCGCGCGTCCTTAATTCTCACGTCCACTTTGGCAATCCCCCGCGTTGGGTTCCAGCCGCGCAAGACAAGCGGGACATCCGGGTCGACGGCCTCTGAGCTGTGTGTGCGGTGGGGGTTGCTCATGGTCACGGCATCCGGCTTCCCCGGAGGAAGATCCCGACCGTTGTAGTCGGTGAGAAGGGAAGCGCCTCCCGGCGTCTCCACCAGAAAACTGGAGTGTCCGATGAACGTCACCCGCAGATGACCCCGAGGGACGGCTAAAAGTCCGTGGGAAGAAACGCGCACGAATCGGGGGCTGGCATCTGCTACGTTTAGAACACACGCCCCCCATGCCCCGCCGGCGATGAGGACCAATGGGAAGGCCGCCCAAAGAAAGGCCCATCTTCTCAAAATCCGGGCGCCTGCCATGAAGAACCGCATACGCTGTCTCCCTCTGCGGTCCGTTGCTCCCATTGCGAATTCATCCGGGCTGTCTTTCCCTTTGGCGCAGAAACAGGATCTCCGTGTTTCGCGGCAGCGTCTTTCGGCTGACGAGGAGGTCGGCCTTATCGTGGACTCTGACCGGGAAAGACCGCTTGGCGAGGGCCGCAAAGATCTGCGGCTGCACGATATCGTACTGCATGGGGATGACGAGGGAAGGACCGATCTGCCGAATCAGGCGCAGGGCGTCCGCGTGGCTCAGCGTCCAGGAGCCGTCGATGGAGATGAAGAGAACGTCGATCCGGCCGAGCCTTTTAAGGGAACCCCGGTCGAGCAGGTGCCTGAGGTTGCCCAGGTGGGCGACGCACAACCCCGCGGCCTCCACGACGAAGATGGAGTTTCCGTTGGTCTTCACGGCGCCGAACTCGCCGAAGTTGGTCGGGACGTTGAAGACCCGGGCGTCTTTGATCTGCACGTCCACCCGGGCGATCCCCCCCCCGGGGTCCCAGCCGCGCAGGGGGCGCGTGACGGCGGGGTCGACGGTCGCGGAGCTGTGCAGGTGATGGGAGTTGCTCATGGTCGCCGCATCGGGTTTCTGCGGCGGAAGGTACTGGTCGTTGTAATCGGTGACGATGGAAGCGCCCCCCGGCGTCTGCACCAGAAAGCTGGAATGGCCGAGAAACGTGACGAGCAAATGACGGGAAGGGACCGGCCGGGGCGCCTCTAAGGATGCGCGCTGAATCTGCGGGCCGTATCCCGCGACGTTCAGGACGCAGGCCCCCCATACACTCTGGGGAATGAGAAGGAGCGTAGCCAAGAATACGCAAAAGGCCAATGGCTTCAAGACGCGACCGCCCATGACGAAGCACTGCATTGCCCCTCCTTTCAGGAAATCCATCGCCCCCTGCCTCATTTAGAAGAGGTCGAATCTTTCGGCGGAAAGACTCCCCTAGAGATTAACATGGATAACCCGGAGAAAAACGCAAAAAACGTCGCGTCCCCGTTTGGGCTGACGGCGCTCCGCCGTGCGGTAGACAGGGACGAAAACCCGGCTCTCAGAGAAGGGGGGCCTTTTTGAAAACCGGCCCCCCTGGACCCCCTGGAAAACTTTTGACGGCCCGGCACTGCGTGGCCGGGCCTGCTTTGGGTTGGGCGTGGGTTTGGCT
>JBHIBA010000307.1:0-5580 GCA_046758845.1 Nitrospinota bacterium | reverse complement strand
TCGTCCGTTACCTGGAGGCCGTGTTCAAGGCGGCGTGGGAGTCCGCTGAGCACCAGAAGTTCATCAAGAAGAAGAACCTGGACATCCTCAACTCCTATCGGAACTCCGCGGAGACCCAAGAGGCGATCGTTGGTGAGATCGATACCTACTCCAGAATTTACAAAAAGATGGGGCTGCCCAGCCGGTAGTCGCTGATCTGGGCGAGCCTCGTCGGAGAGGGGTCTCGGGGGTTTTGGGGATGGCCGGGAAAGAGTTCGGCGATGCATAGACGACCGGGCGGGAGCCTCGCGGAACCCCTCGCCTGGTTGGCCATCGCCGGAGTTACCTTCGCGCTCACGTACCAGTTTGACGAGCCTCTACCAACCTACGCGTTTGGGCCCGCGGGCGGGCCGCGGGCCCTTCTCGTAGGGATTTTTATCGCCGCCCTGGCCCTTCTGCTCTTCCCCGACCCCGTGGCCACCGGGGGGACATCCGAAACTTATCCGGACGGGAGCCCCCCCCCGGGGACGGATCGGAATGCCAAGTTGAGGCGCCTCGGTATCTTCGTCGTGCCGCTCGTCTATGTATTTATGATGGATCGGGTGGGATTCCTGCTCGTCACCCCCTTCTTCTTGGCCGCCTACATGTACCTGCTGGGCTTTCGCCGATGGTTGCCCCTAGCATGCGTCACGCTGGCGATCTACGGGTTGATCGTGGCGATCTTCGTGAAGCTCCTCTTCACGCCCCTGCCGCAGGGGGTTGGCTTCTTCCACAGCCTGAATGGGTGGTATATCAGCCTGATTCGGTAGAGTGGCCTTGGGATGAGCGACTTCCTCACGGGCACCGCGCTTCTATTCGGCAATCCGGCTGGCATCGCCCTGTTCGTGGGGGGTCTCATCGGGGGCTTGGTGTTCGGGGCCATCCCAGGGCTCAGTCTCCTCACCCTGGCGGCGATTCTCCTTCCCTTCTCGAAGCTAATCCCCTCCACCTACGCCATCATGCTCTACGGAGTCATTTATGTGTCCGGCGTGTACGGAGGGGCCGTGACGGCCATCCTCTTCAACATCCCCGGGTCGGTGGAGAACGCCCCAACGGCCTTCGACGGCTACCCCATGACCCGAAAGGGTCAGGCGGGCAAGGCCATCGGGTTCGCGGTGACCTGCTCCGCCATTGGCGGTACCCTCTCCGCCATCTTCATGATGCTCGCCACGGCCCCCCTCGCTCGCTTTGCGGTGCGGACCTTCGGCCCTATCGAGGTGTTCGCGCTCGTTTTCTTTGCCTTGACGGTGGTCGCCGGGGTCGGGACGAGGTCGCTGTGGAAGGGGTGGCTCTCGCTCCTGCTCGGCCTGCTCATCGGCACTGTGGGCACTGACCCGATCGGTGGAATCGGCCGCTTCTCCTTCGGAAACCTCTACCTCCTTGCCAGCATCAACTTCGTCCCCCTCATCCTTGGCTTCTTTGCCATCACCGAGGTCTTCGTCCAAGGAGAGCGCATGGCTGTCGGGATACACCGGCCACCTCAGGTGGTGATCGACTATCCTTCTTTCCTGGAGTTCTGGCGACTCAAGCTCGCCATCGCCCGATCCACGGCGATCGGCATCTTCTGTGGCCTGCTCCCCGGCGTCGGGGCCACCCTCGCCGCCTTCCTCTCTTACACCGAGGCGGTGCGCTGGTCCCGCCGTCCGGAGCGCTTCGGAACCGGCGAACCGGAGGGGGTGGTCGCCTCTGAGACGGCGAACAACGCCGCCACCGGGGCGGCCATGATTCCCCTGCTGGCCCTGGGCCTTCCCGGAGGCGCACTCACGGCCATCATGATCGGCGTCTTCAACCTCCACAACATGGATCCCGGCCCCCTGATCATGGTTCGCGCCAAGGACTTGGTCTGGGTGCTCTTCAGCTCGATGTTCTGGGCGAGTCTGGCCATTCTGCTCCTGGGGGTTCTGGAGACAAAAGGGATTGTGAACCTCCTGCGCATCCCGTTCCGCGTCCTCGGGCCGGCCATCCTCCTTTTCGCTACGATCGGGGCCTACGCGCTACGGAATACCATCCTGGATGTCTGGACCATGTTCGGGGCCGGCGTCCTGGGGTACTTCCTGCGCCGCAGCGACTACTCCGTACCCGCAGTCATCATGGGAGTTATCTTGGGCCAGATCGGCGAATCCGCCTTTTCCAAAGCGATGATCATAATGGACTACAGCTTTCTCGGCTTCTTCGAGCGGCCCGTCGCCGGCGCGCTCATATCTTTGGGTTTCCTCACGATTGTTCTCAACATTTACCGCCATCGCAAGTTCATCGAAGTTCTCAGGGCGAAGCCACTCGGGTCGCACATCACATGAGCCACAGGGTGCCTTTTTCTCCATAGAGGGGCATCCGGGGATTTTAGGGCGGAAGCATCATGGACCTCGGGCTGAACGAAAAGGTGGCCCTGGTGACGGGCGGGAGCCGCGGCATCGGGCGCGCCACCGCGACCGCGCTTTCCGCCGAAGGGGCACGGGTTGCGATCGCAGCGCGGGATCGGGCGGTGCTGAATGAGGCCGCCGACGAGATCGAGGCGCGCACGGGCGGGCGGCCCTTTGCCTTCTCAGCCGACTGCAGCCGTCCGCGCGAGGTGGCCGGGATGGTCTGCGCCCTCCATCGGGAGCTGGGCGGGATCGATATCCTCGTCAATTCGATCGGGGCGGCGAGGGGTGGCCATTTCCTCGAGCTCGCGGACGACGATTGGGATTGGAGCCTGAGGTCAAAGCTCCTGAGTCAGATCTGGTGTTGTCGCGAGGTGCTTCCCATCATGCGCGCTCGGGGCGGTGGGTGCATCGTCAACGTCATCGGGCACCGGGGGAAGCAGCCGGAAGGGCGGGCCCTCCCGGCGGGCGTCGCCAACGCCGGCCTGATCAACTTCACCGTGGGGCTCGCCCAGGTGGAGGCGCGCCATGGCATCCGGGTGGTGGGCGTCAATCCGGCGCCCGTCGAGACCCGCCGCCTTCGGGAAGTGTTTGAAACCGAAGCGAAGGCCCTCGGCGTCTCGGTGGAGGAGGCCCGTCAACGCTGGATCTCCCATGTCCCGCTCGGGCGGGTCGCGAAGCCCGAGGAGGTCGCAGACGTCATCGTCTTCCTCGCCTCGGACCGGGCCAGCTTCGTCACAGGTACGATGGTCTACGTGGACGGGGGAGCGACCCGAGGCATATGAGCGAGCACCGCGGGGAAATCTCGCTTCCTCTCCTACATCCCGAACGAACACGAGCCAGGGGTGGAGCGTGACAATGGCTTGACCCAGGATTTCCTAGATGGGGCGCGGTCTTTCGTTGAACTGATGCTGCCTTCTGCAGTAGTATCCCCGAGGCGTCTTCGGGCGGGGGGACACTTGAGAGCGGGAGGGGGGAGTCTCTCTGAATCCGGGAGGGGACACGATGGCGGCCGAGACCAGAAACCCGGCGGCGAAGATATTGAAACCCGAGACGGGCCGGACCGTCATGCTCGCCGTGGACCACGGCTATTTTCAGGGCCCGACGACCGGGTTGGAGGACCCCCGCAGGACCCTCGAGCCCCTCGTGGCCCACTGTGACGCGGTGAGTCCGACCAAAGGCATCCTGATGCATTGTCTCCCCCCGGGGAGTTCCACGCCCATCATCCTCAGAGCCTCCGGAGGAAATAGCATTGTTTACAGAGATCCCGTTGAATTGGAGAGAGAATTCAAGATCAGGGCCCAGGGGGTTACGGATCGGGAGGCGCTGCACGCCCTGAGGGAGAGGATCGCGGAGGAGCTGGTCCGTCGGGAGCTCTCCAATGAAGGCATCACGGTCTCTGTCGAGGAGGCGAAGCGGTTGGGTGTGGAGGGGGTTTCCGTATCGATCTATGTCGGCTCTCGCTATCAGAAGGATACGATATTGAACCTTGCCAGGATGTCGGATGAAGCCAGGAAAGAGGGACTGATCCTCTTGGGCATCACCGCGGTCGGGAAGGAGCTGGAGCGGGACGCCCGATATCTTGCTTTGGCCTCCCGGATCGCGGCGGAACACGGCGCAGACATCGTGAAGACTTACTATTGCGAGGATTTTGATAAGGTGGTGAAGGGATGTTTTGTCCCGGTCGTCATCGCCGGCGGGAAAAAGGTTCCGGAGAAGGAAGCCTTGGATTTTTGCTATCGTGCGATGAGCTCGGGAGCTGCCGGCGTGGACATGGGAAGAAACATTTTTCAAAGTGACTCTCCGGTCGCTATGATGAAGGCCGTCAGAGCCATTGTGCATGACAACCTCGGGCCGAATGAGGCCTATGAAGTCTTTCAGGAGATGAGACAGGCGGAGGCCGTGGGGCCTCGGGAGGTTTCGTGAGCCTTCCCTCCCGGGAGGATGCGCGATCCACCATGCGGGCCGCGGTCTATTATCGTAATGACGACGTCCGGCTGGAGGAAATTCCCATACCCAGGCCCGGACCCGGGGAGCTACTGATCAGGACAGTCGCAAGCGGAATCTGTGGCAGCGATGTCATGGAGTGGTACCGGGTGAAGACGGCCCCCCGGGTGTTGGGCCACGAAGTCACGGGCGAAGTTGTCGAGGTCGGACCGGGTGTGGAAGATCATGAAGTCGGGGAAAGGGTGTTTGTGTCCCACCATGTCCCTTGCAACAGATGCCGATACTGCCTGAACGGCGACCATACGGTGTGCGACACGCTCCGGAGGACAAACTTTGATCCGGGAGGGTTCTCGGAGTATATTCGCATCCCGCGGATCAACGTGAACGCGGGCACCTACCGCCTCCCGGAAGAAATGTCTTATGAGGAAGGCGTCTTCATTGAGCCCCTGGGCTGCGTGCTGCGCGCGCAAAGGCTGGCGAAGGTAGAGCCGGGAAAGACCGTCCTGATTGTCGGCAGCGGAATCTCGGGGCTATTGCATGTCCAACTGGCGATCGCAATGGGGGCGGGGAAGGTCTTTGCGACAGACATTCATGAGTATCGTATGGAAGCGGCGAGGAGGTTTGGGGCGGAGGTTATACCGTCAGCCGACGGTTTGCCGGCATCCTTACTGGAAGCGAACGACGGGAGGTTGGTGGATCGGGTGATCGTTTGCACGGGGGCGCCGCCCGCCGTGGAAGCGGCCTTCCGATGTGCGGATAGAGGGGGAATTGTTCAGTTGTTTGCGCCTACATCTCCTGAATATCGGTGCAACCTCAACCTCTACCATCTCTGGCATGAGCAAATCACGGTGTTGTCTTCCTATGGGGCAGCGCCGGTGGATTTGAGGCGGTCCATCGATCTGCTTTGTCTGAAGAGGGTAAATGTGAGGGACATGATCACCCATCGCGTGGCGCTTGAAGAGATAGGCAAAGGATTCCGACTTGTGGCCGAGGCGGGGGAATCGATTAAGGTGATCGTAAGCCCGTGAGGGGGCGTTTCGGGGATTCCCTCAGGAGTGGCCCAGCGGGTCCAACTGTCGCGCTTTCGCTGTGCCTGAGCTCCAGGAGAGCCCATCTCCCAGGGCGCTCCCTCAGAGCCCAAAGAGCTGAAATGTTGGATAAACTCAGGAGGGGACGATGACCGGTTTTAAGGATCGTATTATTCGCGCTGCCAAGCTGGATGTTCACCTGTACGAAGAGGTTGAGGCTGACAAGG
>JBHIBA010000306.1:0-5617 GCA_046758845.1 Nitrospinota bacterium | reverse complement strand
AGGATGGCGAAGGGCACCCAGGCGATGCCCGGGATGGGATAGATGAATCGGATGAACGGCATGAGGAGTCGGCGCGCGAATCGAGCCGAACCGATGAGGATGCCCAGCGGAATCCCCACCAGCCCCCCCAGCAAAAACCCGGTGATCTGCGCCTTCAGGCTGGCGATCATGTTGCTGACGAGCTGGACCTCCGGGTGGTCGGTCCGGATCAGTTCCACGAAGGTCCAGAAGACCTGAACGGGATTGGAGATGTACTGTTCCTGAAAGGCCTCAAAGTACCATAGCGCGTGCCACAGAACGATGAGGGCCGCGATTAAGAGGATGCCCGGCAGGTAGTAACGGAGCCATCCGACAAAGCCCGATCGCCGCGTCGCCGGACCGCGGATTTCATCCAAAGAAGGAAGTTCCGAAATTTCTGCGACCTTCTCCTCAACGACCATGATCTTTTCCGGAGCTTTCCAGGATGCTGACGAGTCCTTGGTAATCCTGGTGGGCGGCCTCGATCTCTTCGGAAAGCAGGCGCTGAACCTCTTTGAGGACACTCAAATAGTTGAGGCTGGTGACGTCCCGGGGCCGCGGCAGTCCGACGTCGACCACTTGCTTGATCCTGCCCGGTCGCGCCGTCATGATGGCGATGCGGTCGGCCAGGAGCATCGCCTCCTCGATGTTGTGAGTGACAAAGACAACCGTCTTCTTGAGGACCTCCCAGATGGAGAGGAGCTCTTGTTGAAGATTGAACCGGGTCTGGGCGTCCAAAGCGGCGAAGGGCTCGTCCATCAGTATGATCTCGGGGTTGACGGCCAGGGCGCGGGCGATGGACACCCGTTGTTTCATGCCCCCCGAGATGGCGTGGGGGTAAACCCGCATGAACTCGCTCAACCCCATGGTTTGCAAAATCCGACGGGCGATCCCATGCCGGCTTTGGCGGGAGGCTCCCCGAGACTCGAGCCCGAAGGCCACGTTGTCCAGCACCGTCATCCAGGGAAAAAGGGCGTACTCCTGAAAAACATAAGCGCGGTCATCGCCCGGCCCCTCGACGGCCCGGTCATTGATGAAGATCCGCCCTCCGGTAGGCCCCAACAGGCCCGCCAGGATGTTGAGAAGCGTCGTCTTCCCACAACCGGAGGGTCCGAGGACACACATAAACTCCCCGTCCAGAACGTCCAGCCCAACGTCTTGGACGGCCACTGTGTCTGTAGAGTCGGCATAGAAGACCTTTGAGACCCGGTCGAAGCGGATCTTCACCCTACGGCTCACGGCGGGCATCCCGGCAGGGAACCCATTGGCGGGTTCACGGTTTGTATGTGTACCCCTTATGCATCGAGTAGTCCACCACCTCGCTTGCCTTGAGGGCCTTCTTGATCCAGCCGATCTTCTTGTAGCCGTCCAGCGCCGACTGGACGTAGTCCATGGGGATTTTCCGCTTGTCCCGACCGGATTTATCCCGGGCCAGAACCACGGCCCTGAGGGGGATGCGGGATTCGCGCTGCATGATGCTGGCGGCCGCCTCGGGGCTCTTCTCGATGAAGTTCATGGCGTCCAGGTGGGCCCACACGACCTTCTTCGCCAGGTCCGGGTGTTCTTGGATGAACTTCGCGTTCATGGCCAGGGCGTTTCGGTATATCTCTCCTTTGCAACAGACCTCTCGCCACTCCCAGAGGATTTTGACGTTCGGGTTATTGGCGTAGTTGGTCCCCTGGGGTTCGAACATGTAGTAGGCCTGGATCTCGTTGCGCGATAGGACCAGCCCCCCCTCGTTCACGCTCACCTTGCGGTACTTCATGTCGTCAGGCTTGAGGCCGTGAGCGGGGAGGATCTGGTATTTGAAGATGTAGTACATCCAGTGGCGGGGGTGGATAATCCCCGCGGTCTTCCCCTTGAGGTCCTGAGGACCCTTGATCGAGTTGTGGGTGGAGACCACGGCGGCTCCGTACAGCGTCGAGGCGACCACCTTGGTCTTCACCCCCCGGTCGTTCAGAATAAAGGTGTCGCCGAAGCTGAGGTAGCCGGCGTCCCAGCGGCCGGATTGGGCAGTCTGCCAGGCCCGCAGGTAGTTTCCCCCCTTGAAGTCCACGTCCAGACCGTAACGTTCATAAAATCCAAGGTTACGGGTGAGGGCGAGGAAAGGCATCAAGTGGTCCCAACCGGGGAAACCGGCAAGGACGGTAATCTTGTGCGGGTCATGGGCGATTGCCCCCGAAGTGAAAACCGGAAGTCCAAGCGCCAATGCCGCCAACCATGAAATTAGGGTCTTTTTCAGGGACATCTGCTTATCCTCCTCGATCGGTTACACCGCAGGCAAACGGGCATTCGAATTGGTTTCCGAGCCCTTCCGCCAGAGAACTGGGATAACTCCAAGCCTCCAAAGGCCCGGTCAAGGAGACCCCGACCGACCAAAGTAAAGAACGTCAACCTACCCAGAAGCCTTCGCTTCTGTCAAGTCACAAATCCTTTCGCGGCGGGTAGCCGGGCGCCCGAGAAACGAGCGCCCCCGTGAGGGGCAAATCCACCCATCCACTTTTGAACCAATCCCTGATGATAAAGAAGGCTATTGCGGAACCGTCTTGAGAATGGAACCATAGAGTTCCGGCCGTCGGTCGCGATAGAAGTTGTACTGAAAGGAGTGACGGTAGATATCAGCGAGATCAATGGTCGCGCGGACCACCTCCGGACCTTCTCGAACGGGCCCGCGGGCGAGCACCTCCCCCTTGGGGTTCACCACGCAGCTCGCGCCGAAGAAGTGGCGGTCGGCCTCCATGCAGGTCTCGAGACCGCCTTTGTTGGCAGCGACGGCGAAGACGGCATTCTGTACGCAGGCCGTTTGGATCTCCATTGTGAAGGTCTCGTCTCGTCCCACCCGGTAAGAGGCCGTGGGAACGAGGACGATCTCAGCCCCCGACAGGGCCAGCACCCGCCAGCATTCGGGGAAGGACCGGTCGTAGCAGATGAGGATGCCCAGGACCCCAACCCGCGTAGGGAAGACGGCAAGCCCCGGACCCGGACGGAAATAATACTTCTCCTGCGACCCAGGGGAGTTGTCCTCGTTGACCAAGAGCTCGCTCAGATGACATTTTCGGTACGCGCGGACCTCCTGGCCTCCGGGAAGGTGGCCTGGAACGATCCGACCCTCCGGGTCGAGCACCACGGCGCTGTTGTAAAACTCCCCCCGCTCGTTCGCCCGCTCGTACATCCCGAAGACGATGTGGCACCCCAGACGCCCGGCCGCCTCGCCCAGGGTCTTGGTGGTTTTTCCCGGGATGGGCTCCGCCCAGTTGAGGTAAGCCTTATCCCGCGCGCCGCAGAAATACGGAGTGGTCGCCAACTCGGGAAAGACCGCCAGGTCCACGGGCTCCTCTTCCGACGCCCGCTCCAGGAGGGTCACCATCCCCCGGATATTGGCCGCCTTACCGGGCGTGCCCGCACCCGTCTGAAAGGCGGCCACGCGCACCGGCCTCGGAGGAGGCGCGTAGAGTTCCGATTCCGCCATCATGGGAGGACCCTTCCCCGCTCAATCACGGCCTTTCCATCCACCTCTACGGTGGGGCGGAGCACAACCCCGTCCAGGTGAATTGAGCTCACGACCTCCCCCCCGAGGGTGAAATTGTCCCCCAGGGCGATGTGGACGGAGCCCAAAAGCTTCTTGTCCTCGGCCATGTTGCCGATGAGACGGGCCTTGGGGTTGGTCCCGATGGCGAACTCTGCGATGTTGTCCGCACCATCGCCCCCCTCCTCGACGATCCGACGGAGCGAGTCGGCAGACTTCCCGCCGCGGATCTCCAAGGCCCGGCCCCCCTTCACATCTATCTCGATGGGCCGGTCCAGGAACCCCAATCCGTCCATGCCATGATCGAAGACGATTCGCCCCGTGGCGGTCCCCTCAACCGGGCTGATCGCCGCCTCTCCATCGGGCATGGCGGCGAACGTCCCCGGCTCCAGCGCCATCCCGTACAGGCCGAAGGCGGGCCTCTTCGTGAGATCCATCCGCAGGTCGGTCCCGGCCTCCGAGGTCACGTGCGCTATGCTGGCCCCGGCCAAGAGGTCGCGAAGACGGACCGTGAGGTCCCTCACCTCTTCGTAGTCGGCGGTGGCGGCGCCCTGGAGCATGATGTCTTCCGTGATCCCCCGCAGGAGGAGGATGCGCGTCCCGCTCTCCAGGGCCGCCTTGAAGCCTCTCGTATGCGTGAAGGAGTGAGTGGTCGGCGCTAGGCAGACCTCTGCGGCGGCCATGGCTGCCGACACCATCGTGGAGATCTCGTTTCCGTGAAGCGACGTGGGGAGCATGACTGAGCAGATGACCTCCGCGCCCCGCGCCAGGGCGGCCACGCCGAGGGCCTCGGCGATCTTCAGCTTCGCTGTATCCGTGACGACGAGGACCTTTTCACCGGCCCGGACGCCGGCGGCCTTCTCTACAATCCGCCCAGCGCTCTCGGCCAGGGGAAAGAGCTCCATTGTCCATCGCTCCCTTATCGATAGGTCGTGCTATGATAAAGTTGGTCGGGCGCAAAATTTCCATTTGCAGATAACTGTGTTGTCTTTGCGCATGGGTTATAGTACCATTCGCCTTGGTTTCCTCGCAATTTTTATCCCGCGTTCCGTCGGAACGCCCGGCGGCGGCGCACGAAGGTTGGGGGCTCTTCAGGTCCGGCGAATCCAGCCCCGCTGACCGAGGAGACCAGTCGAGAGAATGCCGGGGGTTGTATTGCCGGCTGATGAAGGTCGGACTCTCTGAGGGGAGGGAATGAAATGAGTAAGGCGCGGAAATTCCTTGCAGCAGTCTTTGCCGTCGTCCTGGTGTCAGGCTTCGGGTTGGCCAGCGCCCCGGTCTCGGCGGAGGAGATCAAGATCGGGGTCCTGGCCCCCCTCAGCGGCCAGTTTAGCTCTTGGGGGGAATACACCCGCGACGCCGCGGAGATGGCGGTGGCCGAGATCAACGCCAAGGGGGGCGTTCCGGGCGTGGGGAAGATCAAGCTCGTCTACGCGGACACCGAGGGGAACGCGAAGATCGGCGTGAGCGCCGTCACGAAGCTCGTCACCCGCGACAAGGTTCATGCGGTTCAGGGTGAGGCCCTGAGCTCGGTCACGCTTCCCACGATGGCCGTGACGCGTCGGGCGAAGATCCCTCAGCTCACGGCCATCTCCGGGTCGCCAAAGGTGACCGGAAGCGGCAACAAGTGGATCTTCCGGACTCAGATCAACCAGAAGTACTCGGGGGACCTTCTGGCCGAGTGGGCCGTCAAGCGGCTGGGTTTCAAGAAGATCGCCATCATGCACGCCAATGAGCCCTTCGGCGCGGGCGGAGCCAATAGCTTCCGGGACGGCCTGGCCAAACGCGGCATCAAGCCGGCGGCCTTCGAGCGTTTCAACCGCGGCGACAAGGACTTCTCCGGGCAGCTTCGGCGTATCAAGGCGTCCGGGGCGAAGCTTCTTGGCTTTTTCGGCTTCCACACCGAGGCGGCCATCTCCTTCAAGCAGGCCAAGCAGCTCGGCCTGAACCTCACCGTCCTCACCAACGACGCCCTCGCCAACCCCAAGTTCCTCGAGCTGGCCGGCCCTGACGCCGAGGGCGTGATCATCTCCTCCATGTTCATCGCCGACAACCCCGACCCGCTGGTGCGGG
>JBHIBA010000305.1:0-5637 GCA_046758845.1 Nitrospinota bacterium | reverse complement strand
AAAAGAAGCTCAAGGCCTATCTCAGCAGGGAGTTTAAGGATCTACAGGAGACACAGGCTAGGACTGGTTAGGAGACACGATTCGGTGGGTCAAGTGCTGACTGAGGGGGAGGGATGCGCAGGGAAGCAGTTTAGTGCAGGGTTGGCTTGGAGTCATCATCCTTATTCCCGGTTATCACACGCAAGCGCCGCTTGCGGCGAGCCAGACGGTATTGATCCAGATAGATCCTGGCCCAAACCCAAGGATTTCCCCAACGTAGATAGAAGTAACCAAAACCCATCCCCCCCAAATGGGCGAGATGGGCAATCCCAGATTGGGTGGCCGTCATCGAGGAATAGAGAGAAATGGCTCCAATGATAATCACGAAGTGCCTCATTTTGAGAGGGAAGAGAAAGTAGAAGTAAACAACCTGGTCAGGATATATGAGCCCATAGGCAAGAAGGATTCCGTAAATCCCCGCTGAAGCCCCGATGCTGGGCACCATAAGACCAGGCATAAGGACCGCGTTCAAAATCCCCCCCCCGACGACGGAAACGAAGTAGTATTTGAGAAAGAATTGAGGGCCCCATCGCCTTTCCAGGTCACAGCCGAACATCCAGAGGGCAAGCATGTTAAACAGAAGGTGGAAAATCCCTCCATGGAGAAACTGGTATGTGAAGAGCTGCCAGATGTAAAGTTTCCGCCATACGAGATAAGGCACAAGGCCAAAAATGATGATGAAGCTATAGTCCAGCAAGGCCTGAAGGAGAAAAACTCCAACGTTTGCAATGATCAACCCTTTGACCGCCGGTGTGATAGAGCCTCTCCCGAGCATTATGCCTCTAGTCTGGTAAATCATTGTCCTATGAATTATGCCTTAGTTTGCTGGCCCTTTCTACCCTGGTTTCCACAAGCCTTGGAAACATCGGCTTTTTGGTGTCGGGCTTCGGAGACACAAACGTTAGCTTTACCCCCCAAAGACCAGATTCAAAGCCGCGGCTTCTATTTGCCTCCAAGGTCTGCCTTTGTTAACATCACCTCCGTTGTGCCATCCAAACATCTTGATTTGTTTTCTCGGGCGACAAAATTGCCATGCCCGACCCTTTGAGAGAATTTGTCAGGGGGCAGGCTTCTGCCCACTTGACGGAGCGCGTGAGCGGGCATGGACCTCATTCAGAGACTCGCGCTTTCGGTGCTTCGCTATCCTGATCGCGAGTTCCTGGTGGATGGGCCGCTGCGGCTGACGTTCGCCGAGTGGGACCGTGCGGTCAACCGGGCGGCTCGGGCCTTCCGGGAGCTTGGCGTTGGCCGCCAGGATCACGTGGTTCTGGCCCTGCGCAACCGCGAAGAGTTGGTGACCTCCTGGTACGGCCTCATGAAACTAGGCGCCATCGCCACACCCATCAACTACCGGTTCAGTCCGGGGGAGATCGCCTACTGCGTTAAAGATGCCGAGGCCAAGGTCTTTGTCTTTGAGGATGTTTCTCGGGAATCGGGCATGAGGGCGGTCGGCGACTTCCCCAAGGGATGCCGAAAGATCTTCTGTGACGCGGATCCACCTGGAGGGTGCGAGACCTTTTCCGCGCTTGTGGAAGGCCAGACGGACGCTGCGCCGGGGGAGTCGATCTCCGAAGACCTCGTCTGCCTCATGCTTTACACCTCCGGCACGACCGGGCGGCCTAAGGGCGTTCCCCGCGCCCACCAGGCGCAGGACGCAAGCGCCTTGGCTCAGGCCATCCAATGCGGCTATCGCCTGGGGGAGCGGACCCTGGGGGTCATGCCGCTCTACCACGTTATGGGCATCGTTTCCCTGATGACCATGGTACTGCTGAACGGCGCCTTTATCGTCATGCGCGGCTTCGATGCCGAGGCGGCGGTGGAGCTTGTTGCTCGCGAGAAAATTTCTTCGCTCTACCTTATTCCCACTCTCTTTCATGAGCTTCTGCGTACCCGAAATCTCAAAGACCATGACCTTTCCTGCGTGCGCCGCCTGGCCTTTGCGGGGGCGCCAATGACCCGCACGCTGGTCGAGAACGTCATCGGCCGGTTCAGACCTGAGGTTTTCACCAACCATTACGGCAGCACGGAGATCTACACCTTCTCCATCAATCAGAACCTACGGGAAAAGCCCTCCTCCGGAGGCCGACCGGGCATGAACTCGAGCCTCCGAATCGTCAAGGCGGACCCGGAAAGGCGTGTGACACCCGATGAGGTCGTTCCCCGGGGAGAAGTGGGGGAGATCATCGCCAGCCTTAGAAGCGAGGAGGGTTTCCACGGCTATTGGCGGCGGGCGGATGCCGACGAAAAGGCCATGCGTCACGGCTGGTACTTCACGGGAGACGTGGGCTACGAGGACGAGGACGGGGACATCCACGTCAGCGGGCGTGTGGATGACATGATCATCTCGGGTGGCGAGAACATCTATCCCACTGAGGTAGAAGACGTCCTGACCCGGCACCCTCAAATTGTGGAGTCGGCCGTCATCGGCGTGGACGACCCTAAATGGGGACAAGCGGTGACGGCCTTCGTCGTCCCGGCGGGAAAAGACCTGACGGCCGAGGAGATTGACCGGCACTGCCGGGAGCAGGCGGATTTCTCCGCCTTCAAGAGGCCGCGCCGAGTGATCTTTGTCAAGCGGATTCCCAGGACGGCCTCGGGCAAGATCCTTCGCCGCATGCTGAGGGCCGGGGAATACGAACCCTATTCGTCATGACGAGCACTTCACAGAGAGGCTGAATGGGAAAAATTCGAATTGAGAGGACACACCAAGGCCGGGCCGGAAAAATCATCATCGACCGTCCAGGCAAAATGAACGCTATGACGGTCGAGATGCGCCAGGCTTACGGCAGGGCCATCGGCGAGTTGAGCGATGAGCCAAAGGTCCGGGTGGTCCTCGTGCAGGGAGCTGGAAATAAGGCCTTCTCCGCTGGCGGCGACGTTGCCCAGTTCCTCAAGTTGGCGCCGCACGACCTGGTGGCCTGGGGAAAAGAGATGGAAACCACGGAAGCGTGCCCGAAGCCGGTGATCGCGGCTATTGACGGATTCGCGCTAGGGGCCGGGTTCGAGCTCGCCCTGGCCTGTGACATCCGCATCGCTACCGAATCTTCTGAGTTTGCCCTTCCCGAAGTGCGTCTGGGGATGATGCCGGGAAGCGGAGGAAGCCAGAGGCTGCTCCGCCTCATCGGCCCCGGCCGCGCGAAATACTGGATTATGACCGGACGCCGGATGGATGCCGCTGAGGCAGAACGCCTCGGGATCGTCGCGAAGGTCGTGCCCGCAGGGGAGCTTGATGCCGTGGTCGAGGAATTGGTGCAAGACCTTCTGAAGCTCTCACCCCTCTCTCTCGGCGTCCTTAAACGGACGCTTCAGGACGGAGCCGACGTTCCCCTCGGAACCGCCCTGGAACTCGAGCGCAAGGCCTATGCCTACCTTCGGTCCACCCACGATTACGAGGAGGGAGTGCGGGCCTTCCTCGAAAAGCGCCTGCCTCGTTTTGAAGGGCGTTGATATGCCGGATGACTTACTTCTTCCTGCGGGGACGGAATGGCCACCTCCGCGACTAGCCACCCGTTTCCGGTGATCACATCAGACGACAGGTGGCCGCAGGGAATTCTCTGTGGCCGCCTATGCGGCTACGAGCAGGCGCACAAGATCCGTCGCCTTTTGAATCGTTTCCAGGCCGAGCACCGTATCTCGCAGCCGATGGGCCTGACCACGCGGCAGGATGTGGGTGACTAGCTTCTCGAACTTCTCGATGATGTGCGCGTCGGTCGCAAAGTTTTTCTCGCTTCCGCGGTAGGCTTCGGCCGATTCGCTAAGGACCGTCCCGTCCTTCAGTGTTACTTCCACGCGCACGAGATGGCGGAACTCCCTTCCCTTGGCGGTGATTTCGGGGTCATGAATGACCTCCACTTTTTCCGCCAGCGCCATGCGCGCCGGGTCTTTGATCATCTTCTCGGAGAACTGCTCCACGAAAACGTCTCCCTCCAAAAGGAGCGTCGCGACACAGAAAGGAAGGTTGAGCTGTGCCGCAGTAACCCCCTCCGGCCGGTACGGCCATCCGACGTGGTCCACCGTAATCTGGTGGCCCCAGACCCGGATCTGTTTAACTTCATCGGCCTTGAACGGTCTTTTCTTCTGCATCGCTCGCAGGGAATCCAGGGTGGTGTGGTTGGTCGCTACGCAGGAGTAGAACTTGAGGGATATATTCATCGTTTCGTAGCGCTCGCCGAGACCCGAGGTGAGCTCGGAGATGTCGAAGCGGTCCTGGGACCGGGAGAAGGTAGTACAGAACCCTCCGTACTCGCTCTCGAATAGATTGATGATGCCGGTAAATCCGTTTTCCGCAAGGAGTGCCCCGTAGAGACCGCTTTGAGAGGCCCTTCCGGCATGCATCCGCTTCACCATGGCTCCGTACTGGGCGGCCATGAGACCGCAGGATTGTGTTCCCGCGATGCCGATGGCGTGGACGGCCTGTTCCTCCGAAAGCCTGAGGGCGGAGATTGCTCCCGCCACGGCGGAGAACACGCCCGTCGTGGCACCCGAATGCCAGCCTTGTCCAATGTGTTCGGGCCCCATGCACAAACCCACCCGGGGGCCGATCTCATAGCCGGCCACCGCCGCGGTCAGGAAGTCTCGCCCGCTCATGTTCGGGCGGATTTCTGCAACGGCCATGATGGCTGGAAGGGTGACTGCGCCTACGTGCAGAACACCTTTTCGGTGGACGTCGTCGATTTCATAGCCCTGGACCATAGTCCCATTGGCCAGGGCAGCGTGGGGCGCCGAGAGTTTCTTGGATGTCCCCCACACCGTGCAGGCCGAAGAGGTGTCCAGGTATTGGAGCGTGTCCACAACGACCCTGCTCCAAGGAAGCCGCGACGCGTAGAGCCCGCATCCCAGGGAATCCAGGATGAGCAGCTTGATTCGGTTGCGAACCTCCTCCGGTATCTCCTCGTATCGGAGTCCTGAGACGAAGGAGGCGATGCCGCGGGTGTATGGATTCTCGAAATTCGCTTTGTGCGATGCCATAGTGGTCCCTCTACTCGGGGGTCAGTCTGGGGAAAGGGGTTTTCAACGCTCAATGCCTCAACTGCCTGGGCCTTCGGAATCGGGTTTATAAGCGAGGGTCTCACGGAAGAGAAACCGGCTCATCCAGATGAGTGCGATAAGGTTCGGTATCGCCATGGCACCGTTCACGGTATCGGCTATGTCCCAAATGAATTTGACACCGGTCAAGTCGCCAGAGAAGAGCGCTCCCACGATAATGACTAGGCACCAAATCCAGCGGTAAGGAAGGGAGACCCTGGCCCCAAAAAGGTAATCCGTGCACTTTAACCCATAGTAGGACCATGTCAGCAGCGTGGAATAGCCGAAGGTCACGGAGCCAAAGGCAACGATCCAGCTCCCCAGGTCACCCAGGACCTTACTGAAGGCGTGGGCGGTCAGGGTTGTGCTGGTCAAGCCGGTCGACCACACCCCCGTCAGCACAATGGCCAGGGTGGTGATCGTGTTGATCACCAGCGTGTCGATAAAGACTCCCAGCATCGCGATGTTTCCTTGGCGGACGGGAGAGGTGGTCTGTGCTGCTCCATGGGCTATCCCGGCAGACCCTATGCCAGCCTCGTTGGAAAAGATCCCGCGCGCCACCCCGTAGCGGAT
>JBHIBA010000304.1:0-5638 GCA_046758845.1 Nitrospinota bacterium | reverse complement strand
AGCCTACAGCGTCCTGGGCTTATAGTCGGAGGGAAAGAGACGGTCGAGACGCAGATAGCGGACGACGCCCCCGGGCATCAGGACCCCCACAAGCATCAGCAGAAACCCGTACATCGCCACCTGTAGGAAGCCTATCCGGGTCCACAGCACCTCCTGGATCACGTACACGAGAATGACTCCGACCACGGGTCCCGACACAAGCCCAGTCCCCCCCACCATGGCCATCACGATGGGCACGAAGGCGATCTCCAACCCGAAAGCCTCTTCGGGGTTGATGTAGGACTCGTGCCACATGTTGAGCCCGCCCATGAGGCCGGCGAAAAAGGCGCTGAGCATCAACGTCATCACCTTGTAGCGCATGACGTCGATCCCAAAGGAGGCGGCCGCCTCCTCATCTTCCCGAATGCTGCGCAGCGCGAGCCCGTAGCGTGAGCGCGACAGGACGTATACCGTGCCCAGCGTCGACACCACCAGAGCCAAGGCGAGGTAATAGACGGGATTCAGGCGATCGCCCGGGGTGATGTCCAACCCGTGGGCCCCCTGCGTGATCCCCCGGAGATTCAAGCCGAGAAGCTCCATCAGGAAAATCAGCCCCAGCGTCCCCAAGGCGAAGTAGGCCCCCCGCATCCGGAAGAAGGGATAGCTCATGGCGGCGGCGAAGAGCACAGCCACGGCCGCCGCCGTCGCCAGTCCGCCGACAAGACCTCCGCCCGCTTTGAAGGCCAGGCCGAATGCGTACGTCCCGAGGCCGTAAAAAATGGCGTGCCCCAGGTTCATGTAGCCCATGTGGCCGCCCACCAGGTCGTAGCTGGCGGCCAGGGTCGTGTACAGGAAAATGGCGTACGTGAGCTGGACATAGTAAGAGACCAAGAACTTCGGCATGGCCGCCAGGAAGGCCAGAAGGATGACCAGGACGATCCAGCGCAACGACATTCTCAAGCCGCCCCGAAAAGCCCCCGCGGACGGAAGATGAGGACCAGGATCAGGATGATGAACGGCACCGTGAGCTGCCAGTCCAGGCCGAGGAGGTAGCCCGCGAAGGCCTCCACCACCCCCAGCAGCAGGCCGCTCACCAAAGTACCCGGGAGGCTGCCGAGCCCGCCCAGGACGATGATGCACAGGTAGCGGACGGTGAGGGGGATTCCGATATAGGGCTCGACCGGAAACAGGATGATGAAGAACACCCCCGCCACGGCCGCCAGCGCGGTGCCGATCCCGAAGGCGAACATGGAGACGCGCCCCACGTCGATGCCCACGATGCGGGCGCCCTCTTTATCCTGCGTAATGGCCCGGATGGATTTCCCCATGTAGGTCCGGCGGATGTACTGGTGTAGGGCCACAGTAAGGACGACGATGACGCCCAAGACGAGGATCCGGATCCAGGACAGCACCATCCCCCCTACCCGAACCGAAGGGAGGGAGTAGGGCACGCTGAGATAGGGCTGCCCGATGGAGAAGTTCGTGAGGTCGGAGATAAAGAGGCTCAAGCCCAGCGTAATCAGGATGGAGGAGACCAGCAGCTCGGTATGGGGTTTTCCTTCGATGGGCCGAAGGAGGACCCGTTCGCAGAGAAACCCCAACAACAGAAAAACGGGGATCAGGACGAGGATGTGAACAAAGGGGTTCAGACCCAGATAGGTAAAAAGAAGGTAGCTGGCCAGCGCCCCCAGCATCAGGAGGTCCCCGTGGGCGATGTTGAGGACGCCCAGGACGCCGAAGACGGTGGCCAGCCCAAACGCCGCCAGGGCGTAAATTCCCCCCAGCAGCAATCCTCCGATGAACACTTCGAGGAAGGTCGACACTTGGCTGTCAGGTCCTTCCGGCCAGCGTCATCAATACTCGTGTTTCGTGGTCGGGTATCCCGGCCCCTTAGGCCAGACGAGGTGGTATTTCCCCCCGCGGATCTGGGTGACGATGGTGTTCATCGTGCCCGAGCCGTTTGCCGCAAAGAGAATCCGGCCGCCGATGGTGACGATATCCGTGGCCCTCAAGGCGGCGATGACCTTGTTCCGGTCCAGCGTGCCGGCCCGCTTCAGGGCGTCCACGATGACGTCCATCGCCGGAACCCGAATGGCCGACCAGGGGTATTCACCCACAGTGAAGCCGGACCGCTTGAGGAGTTCCGCGAAGAACTTCACGTCGCCGATGGTCATCCCGGGCATCCAGTACGCCTCGCCGGTTACCTTGTTGCCCAAGGGACCGACGCCGCTGGAGAAGCCCTTGCCGTGGTGGATCGCGTGGAACTCCAGGGGCTTGAGGCCCTGGGCCACGGCCTGCTTGACGAAGGTCACGGCGAAGGGCTGGAACGAGGAGATGTGGATGACGTCCGGCTTGGCGGCCTTCATCTTGGTGATGGCCGAGGTGAAGTCGGTGATCTTCGGGGAGGCCACCTCATCGAAGACAACGTTGAAGCCCACCTTTTTGGCGTACTTGACGGCCCCGTTGTAAACGTCTTTGGCATGGAGATGGTCCTGGGTGATGAAGGCCACGGTCTTGGCCTTACCCTCGGCCTTGAGCATGTCGAAGTAGTTGCGGGACCACAGCTCGCCGGAGGCCAGGACGCCCAACAGCCACTTGAAGTTCCTCTTGTAGAGCGCTGTCGCGTTCGCCTCTACGGCAACGAAGGGGACCTTGTGCTTTTCGGCAACGCCGGACGCCCCGAAGGTAATGGGGCTGCTGTAGGGACCGATCAGCAGGTCCACCTTGTCCACGGTGATGAGGCGTTCATAAAGCTGGCGCGCCTTGCCCGGGTTGCTATTGTCGTCGTAAATCTTGAAGCGGAGCTTACGGGCCTTGCCGCCGATCTTGATGCCGCCTCTTTCGTTGACCATGGCGGCGTAGTTATCCATCAGAGTCTTGAAGGTCTTCACGTCGCCCGAAAACCGGCCGCTCAGAGCGAGGGTTCCCCCGACGACGACCTCATCCTTGGCCGCCTGCACGGTCCCTAACCCGGCGCCCGTCGCAAGCAGGCATAAAGCCGCGAAGGAGACTGCAGACTTTCGCATCCAGGATCTCGCCTTCATCCGTTTACCTCCTTTGTCAATATTCTCTCTCCTCCGGCCGCGAGCCGGACGCTGAAGCGCCGTGCGGGATTCCGCGCTGCCCGCCGACGCCCCCTCGCACCCGATATCACACGGAAAGACAAGAATGAACCGAACTCAGAATAGAGTGCCACCTTCATCCCTGTCAACCCATGAGGACGCCCGCCGCCTGCCGGGTCCGGCTTGAAACCCGTGCGTATTGGTGGATAATGATGCACCGCTCGGGTCTCGCCCCCAGAGCAAATTCCGGCGGGGTTCGCGCCGGCGGGCTCTTAAACGGAAACGCTCAAGGAGCGCAGAATATTTCGATGGAAGTCAAACGGATCACAGTGATCGGCGCCGGCATTATGGGCGGTGGGATCGCGCACGTCGCCGCCCTGGCCGGCTATTGCACAAGTCTCGTGGACGTGGCCCAGGCCCCCTTGGAAAAGGGCCGGGCCACGATCGAGCGCAATCTGCGCAAGGGCGTGGAACGGGGGAAGGTCAAGGAGGCGGACATGCAAGCGGCGCTCGACCGCATCTCCCCCACTTTGGGCCTGGAGGAGGCCGCCTCGGAAGCGGACCTGGTGATCGAGGCCATCGTTGAGGACATGGCCGCGAAGCTGGAGCTGTTCGGCCGGCTCGACCGCATCACGCCGCAACACGCCGTCCTCGCCTCCAACACCTCCGCCCTCAGCGTGACGGAGATGGCCGGGGCGACGGCCCGGCCCGGCCGCGTTCTGGGCATGCACTTCTTCAACCCGCCCCACATCATGAGGCTCGTTGAAATCATCCGGGGTCTGGAGACCTCCGAGGAAACCCTCCGGACGGCCGAGGGGGTCGCTCGCAGGATGGGGAAGGAAACCGTTCGGGTCAACGAATCCCCGGGCTTCGTCACCTCGCGCATCAACGCCCTGGTGGGCAACGAGGCCTTTCGGATGCTTCAGGAGGGGGTGGCCTCGGCCGAGGACATCGACAAGGCCATCCGCCTGGGGCTCAACTATCCGATGGGTCCGCTTGAAATGGCGGACATGGTGGGCCTGGACACCCGCCTGCACATCCTCGAATACCTGCACCGAACCCTGGGAGACCGATACCGTCCCCCTCCCCTCCTCGTGAAGTACGTCCGCGCCGGGCGACTGGGCCGCAAGACCGGAAAAGGCGTCTACGAGTACGACCGGACGGGCGGGCGGAAGTAGAAGAACTCCCCGTCCGCCGCGAATTCCGTGGCGGAGCCTGGCATCGCGACAAGTTTCCGCACTGGCGTGCCTGGTGAATCACCTCTCGAAAGGTGTGCGCCAAAGACGCCCGGCTTGAGCGTACAGACCTGCAACCGCAGTTCAGCCGGCACGCAAGCGCCCAAAAAGGCCCCCCTGGGAATCCAGGCTTTCGCCCCCATCTTCTGGAGGAGAATCGGAGTCTAATCCCCCTTGAAGCGGGGAGTTCGTTTCTCGATGAACGCGCTGACCCCTTCCCTGGCGTCCTCGCTCCGGAACAACTGCAACTGAAGCTCGCGCTCGATGGCGAGCCCCTCGGCAATGGAGGCCTCCAAGCCCGACTGGATGGCCCGCTTCACGTTGCCGACCGCCTT
Source organism: Nitrospinota bacterium (assembly GCA_046758845.1). Lineage (GTDB taxonomy): Bacteria > UBA8248 > UBA8248 > JACPRG01 > JBHIBA01. The sequence goes on along the minus strand of JBHIBA010000304.1, from coordinate 1,027 downwards.
CACGGCCGTCTCGGGCAGGATGAAGTCCCGGGCATACTCCATGACCTTGTCCCAGAATTCCTCGGGCGCGTAGATCTCATTGACGAGACCCATCTGCTCGGCCTCTTCGAAAGGGAAGGTCTTTCCCTTAATGATCAGCTCCATGGCCCTGGACTTACCGATCAGACGGGGCAGCCGCTGGGTGCCCCCCGATCCCGGAAGAACTCCCAGTCTCCTCTCGGGAAGGCCGATGACCCCGCTCCCCCTTTTGGCCAGACGGATGTCGCAGGCCATGGCGACTTCCAGCCCCCCGCCGACGGTGTGGCCGCTGAGGGCCGCTATCACCAGCTTGGGGGTATTCTCCAACCGGGTCAGGGTCTCGTGGATGTGCAGGCAGAAGTAGTACAGCCGCTCGGGTGTATATCGATAAAGCAGGTTGACGTCCGCCCCCGCGCAGAAGAACTTGTCCCCGGCTCCCCGGAGGATGATCACGTGGATCGACTCGTCGAAGCGAACGTCCAGGATGGTCTCGTCGAGCTGGTGCATCATGTCATAGCTGAACGTATTCGCCGGAGGATTGTTCAACTCGATGATTGCGATCCCATCTCCTTCTTTCCGGAGAGTCACCAGTTCCGGCTCGGCCGTTTTCGTCTCCATTTCCTTCCTCCAAACAAAACCCCGGACGTCCGGCCTTCAAGGGCCTTTCAGTGGGAACCAGGGTACAGGCTTTTGCCTTTTCCCCTTTCCTCGATCCGCAAATACACAAGGCGGCCCGGCGATCCGACAGGGAGAAAACAAAGCATGTAGAAACATGCCGTATGAGGGTCTAGTGGATTCAGGCTGCCGAGCGCCCCGACCTGAGACGGCCAAGGTAAGCCAAGGAGCGGGCGTCCGTCAAGGATGTTTTTTTGGACCCGGCGAGGGACACGGACGCAAGTCATTGCCGGGGCGGCGGCGGGATTTCGGCGAACGGCAAACTCCGCCTAAGCGGCTCGGCACAAAAAAAGCGGGCGCGCACTTGGCGGCGCCCGCTCCTTCGCGAGGGCTG
>JBHIBA010000303.1:0-5654 GCA_046758845.1 Nitrospinota bacterium | reverse complement strand
CCGTCAAAAGTTTTGCTGGGGGGTGTGGGGGGGCGCCTTTCAAAAAGCGCCCCCCACGACTAAACCGGCACGCGAGTGCCCAAAAAGGCCCCCCTAAGCACATCCGGCTTACCGCCGGACGTGCGGTTGGTTTCTGGGGAAATATCTGATATCGTGCGAATTCCCACGCCGGCATCGAGGAACGGAGTCGTTCATTCTCCTGTCCGGAAGTGCCCGACACACAAAATGCCAAGGAGCCGATGATGCCGGAGACGGCCGTTTCTTCCGCCACGCCAAAAACCTGGATCGGCCGAAGCGTGCGCCGCACGGAAGACAGGAGGCTTCTCACCGGAAGGGGGCAGTTCACCGACGACATCAAACTCGCGGGAATGCACCACGCGGCCGTCCTGCGCTCCCCCTACCCTCACGCCATCATCAAATCCATCGAAATCTCCGAGGCCGTCAAGATGCCGGGCGTCCGGGGCGTCCTCACCGGCGAGGACGTGAAAAGAATGTCCAGCCCCTTCCCCCAGGCGGTGGAAGAGCCTCTGGAGTACTACTGCATCGCCGTGGACCGCGCCCGGTACGTGGGCGAGGGCGTGGCGGTCGTCGTCGCCGAAAACCGGTACCTGGCCGAGGACGCCCTTCAGGCCGTCCAGGTGGATTATGAGATGCTGCCGGCCGTCGTGGACGTGGAGAAGGCCATCGAGGAAGGCGCGACCCTCCTCCATCCGCAGCTGGGGACCAACGTCATCAACCACCGCGAGCTTCGCTACGGAGAACCCGAGGCCGCCTTCGCCGAGGCGGACGTTGTCGTTTCGGAGCGATTTTCTTTTCCCAAGTATTCCTCCACCCCCATGGAGACCTTCGCCGTCATCGCCCAGCACGAGCCCATCGAAGACATCATCACGATCTATTCCAACTTCCAGGGCCCGTTCACCATGCACCCGGTGTCGGCGGCGGCCCTCCGCATCCCGGAGAACCGACTGCGCTTCATCGTCCCGCCGGACATCGGGGGAGGCTTCGGCATCAAATCCAGCATGTTCCCCCAGATGGTCATGACCGCCCTTGCGGCGAAGAAAACCGGCGTCCCCGTGAAATACATCGAGGACCGCATGGAACACCTCATGTCCAGCTCCAGCGGGACCGATCGGGTCACGTACATCGAGGTCGCCGCCCGGAAGGACGGCGCCATTTTGGGAATCCGCAAGAAGGCCATGGACAACGTGGGGGCCTATCTTCGGAGCCCCGAGCCGGCCTGCATGTACCGCACGACGGGAAATCAGCTCGGCCCCTACGACATCAAGAACCTGGCTTGGGACGCCTACGTGGTGATGACCAACAAGAGTCCCACCGGACCCAACCGGGGTTACGGCTGCCAGCAGCTCTATTTCGAGATGGAGCGGATCGTCGACCGGCTGGCCGACGAGCTCGGGGTGGACCCGGCGGAGGTCCGCCGAAAGAACCTGGTTCAAAAGGACCGGTTTCCCTATCATTCGGCGACCGGAGGGATCTACGACGCGGGCGACTACGAAGCCTGCCTCGACATGGCGCTGGAGAAGGCCGACTACGGCAATCTGAGAAAAGAGCAACAGAAGGCGCGAAAAGAGGGCCGCCTGTTCGGCATCGGCCTATCCACGGTGGTTGACCCCTCGGTCACGAACATCGCCTACATCACCGTCGCCTATACGCCTGAATTCCGCGCCAGCGGCAAGTTCAACCCCAAATCCGGCTCGGGCGAGACCGCCGTCGTCAAGATGGAACCCCTGGGTCAGGTCAGCGTCATCATCAACACCGTCCCCGAAGGCCAGGGCCACGAGACGGCGGTTTCGCAAATCGTCGCCGAGGAGCTGACCGTTTCCCCGGAGAACGTCCGCGTCGTCTCCGGCATCGACACCTTCACGAGGTTCTGGAGCATCACCACAGGCACCTACTCCAGCCGGTTCGCCTCGGTGGGCGCCAGCGCGGTGGCCATGGCCGCCAGGAAGGTCAAGGAAAAGCTGTTGAAGATTGCCGCCCACGAGTTCGAGGTAGACGTCAACGATCTAGAATTAAGGGAGGGCAAGGTTCGCGTGAAGGGGGCGCCGGATCGAAACATTTCCATCAAACGGCTTGCGGGGGTCGCCCACTGGAACCAGGGGGCTCTCCCCGAGGGGATGGAGCCCGGCATCCAGGGCACGTATACTTACAACTTTCCTACCTCCCAACCCCCCGACGAGAAAGACCGCGTGGACTCCTCCGCCACGTACGGATTCATCGCGGATTTGGCCTGCGTCGAGATCGACCCCCAAACCGGCCAGGTGGAGATCAAGAAATACGTCACGGTCCACGACTGCGGCAAAGTCATCAATCCCATGCTCGTCGAGGGGCAGATCTACGGGAGCTTCGTTCACGGCCTGGGCGGGGCCTTCTTCGAGGACATGACGTATGACGAGAGCGGCCAGTACCTGGCCGGTTCTTTCATCGACTACCTGTGTCCGACGGCGGCGGAAGTCCCCGTCCTGGACATCGGCCACATTGAAATCCCCTCGCCCGTCACCGTGCTGGGCTCCAAAGGGTGCGGCGAGTCCTGCACCATGAGCGTTCCGGCCTGTCTGGCCAACGCCGTGGCGGACGCGCTCAAACCGATCGGGGCGGCCGTCAGGCGCCTCCCCCTCAGGCCCAACGACGTCTGGCAGATCATCCAGGACACCCGTGCGAGAGACGCCGCGACCACTAAGGGCGCCGGGGCGGGAAAATGAAGCCTCCGTCCTTCAAGTACGTCCGCGCCGAAACCCTTGAAGCGGCCCTGTCCGCCCTGGCGGAGCACGGGGGGGACGCCAAGATCCTGGCCGGCGGACAGAGTCTCGTGCCGATGCTCAACTTTCGCCTCGCAGAGCCGGCCGCCCTGGTGGACATCAACCCGGCGAAGGATTTGGACTACGTCCGGGTCGAGAACGGATGGGTGCGCATCGGGGCCCGGACGCGCCAACGGGCGTTGGAAAAAACCCCCGAAATCAAAGTCAAGTGCCCTCTCCTCGCCGAGGCGGCGAAGTGGATCGGCCACCCTCAGATCCGCAACCGCGGGACGGTCGGCGGCAGCCTGGCTCACGCCGATCCCACGGCGGAGCTGGCGCTCCTGGCGACGCTTCTGGACGCCGAGTTCGTCATTCAAGGCCAAGGCAAGACCCGGACCGCCGGGCCTGGGGATTTCTTTGAGAGTTTCATGACCACCGCAGTCGAGGAGGATGAAATTCTTACCGAGGTCAGATATCCGGCGGCGCCCCAGAGGTCGGGGTACGGATTCCGGGAGCTGTGCATCCGCCACGGAGACTTCGCCGTCGTGGCCGCCGCCGCGCAGATCACTCTGGACGAAAAGGGACGGTGCGCCGAGGCGCGCGTCGCCGTGTCCGGCGCCGGGCCGACCCCCTTGCGCATCGGCGGGGCCGAGAAAGTCCTGACGGGGGGCGACGGAAGCCCGGAAAACCTGGATGAATCCGCTGCCCAGGCGCCGGGCGAAGTGGCGCCCATCGCCGACCTCAAAGGAAGCGAGGCCTACCGGCGGGAGATGGCGAAGGTGTTCGTCCGCCGGGCCCTTGCGGACGCCTGGGCGATGGTGCGGGAGAGAGCGTAGGATGGGAGAGACTTTTTCCATCCGGGTGCGGGTGAACGGCATCGATTACGAACGGGCGGTCGAGCCTCGTCTCCTTCTGTCCGACTTTCTCCGGGAGGAACTGGGTCTCACGGGGACGCACGTGGGCTGTGAGCACGGCATCTGCGGCTGCTGCACCGTCCGGGTGGACGGCGATACGGTCCGGTCCTGCTTGATGTTCGCCGTTCAGGCCGACGGCTCGGAAGTGACGACCATCGAGGGTCTCGCCCAGGACGGAAAACTGCATCCCCTCCAGGAGGCCTTCTGGAATCACCACGGCCTTCAGTGCGGATTCTGCACGCCGGGGATGCTCTTCTGCTCGCTGGAGCTTCTCGCCGAGAACCCGGACCCCACCGACCGGGAAATCCGGGAGGGGATTTCGGGGACGATCTGCCGGTGCACGGGGTATTATTCGATCGTTCGGGCGGTGAAGGAAGCCGCCCGTCAAATGCCCCGGGGGAGCCAGGGAGGGAGTTGACGTTGTGAGCGCAGTACGAGACGAGGACCTGTACTTCGAGCCGGAAATCGAGACGGCCTCTCGCGAAACCATGCGGCAGATTCAGGAGAAGAAGTTCCTGGAGCAGGTCCGCCACGCATATGCAAACTCTCCTTTCTACCGCCGGAAGTTCGAGGAGGCGGGAATCACGCCCGACGACGTCCGCTCCCTGGACGAAATCGTCAACCTCCCCTTCACCACCAAAGACGAGCTGAAGGCCGACCAAGAGGCGAATCCGCCCTGGGGGAGCATCCTGGCCGTTCCCTTCGAGGATTGCCTGCGCGTACACTCGACCTCCGCGACCACCGGCAGGCCCGTCATGTATCTGGACACGGCGGAGGACTGGAAGCAGTTTTACCGGAGCTACGCCCGCGGGCTTTACGGGATGGGCATCCGCAAGTCCGACATGGTGATGTGCGCATTCAGCTACGGTCCGTGGATCGGGTTCTGGTCGGGGTTCTTCGCCGCCCAGGAGATCGGCTGCCTGATGTTCCCCGCAGGGGGATTTTCCACCGAGCAGCGGATCGACGCCCTCCTCACCTATCCGATCACCGTCCTGGGCAGCACGCCTTCTTACGCCCTGTATATGGCCGAGGAAGCCAAAAAGCGGGGGATCGACCTCGCCAGGGATTCCAAGGTCCGGATTACCTGGCACACGGGGGAGCCGGGCGCGGGCATACCGGCCACGAAGAAGAAACTGGAGGAGGCATTCGGCGCGCAGGTGTTCGACCTCCCGGGGCTCACGGAGCTGGCCGCATGGGGGTTCTCCTGCACGGCACATTCAGGCCTCGCCCACGTCCACGAGGATTACTGCTACCCGGAGGTGCTGGGCCTGGATACCGGAGAGCCCATCGGCCCGGGCGGGGAAGGTGAGCTCATCTTCACCAGTCTTTACCGCAGGGCGATGCCCCTGCTCCGTTACCGGACCCGGGACCTGATCAAGGTGGCCGACCGCCAGTGCCCGTGCGGCCGCACGCTCTTTTCCGTCGAGGGGGGCGTCCTGGGACGCCTGGACGACATGAAGAAGATCCGCGGGGTGATCGTCTACCCGCGGCGGATCGAGGAAATCGTCCGGGTTTTCTCGGAGATACAGGAGTTCATGGTCTTTCTTCGGCGCAAAGGGGGCCTGGACGAGATCACCGTGCAGGTCGATCCCTTGCCCACCCTCTCCAAGGACCGCTACCCCGATCTGAAGGAGCGGATGGAGTCTGAGCTTCGGATCGGCCTCGGCATCCGTGCGGGGGTGGAGATCGTCGAGCCCGGCTCGCTGCCCCGCTGGGACCATAAGGCCAAGAGGGTCAAGGACGAACGCGAGGAAGTCCCGTTTTGAGCCGGATTTTCCAGGAGGGCCTTATTGAAAAGCGGCCAGATATCCCAGGGGGCGCTTTTTGTAAACCGCCCCCCTGGGGACCCCCCGGAAAACTTCTGACGGCCCGGCACTGCGTGGCCGGGCCTGCTTTGGGTTGGGCGTGGGTTTGGCTGGGCTGGTTGTCTGGGGCCTTGCGATGGCTGCTGTCTTTGCCCGAATGCGCGCCTTGCTGCGCAAGG
>JBHIBA010000302.1:0-5660 GCA_046758845.1 Nitrospinota bacterium | reverse complement strand
CGTTACCGGCATTAAAGAATGGAAACCAGCCGAAAAGGCTGAGTATATCGCTAAGCTAATTGACGATCGCCATATGGATTACGAGCAGGTCCGTCGAAAAATCGGTAGCAAAACACCAACGGTGCGCCAGAACTACATCTCATACCGCCTTTTATTGGAAATCGAAGATACTGTAGAAGCCGTTCCACGAGAGAACTTCGAGGAACGCTTCAGTGTAATGTATCTCTCCCTGCGGACTCAAGGCGTACAAAAGTATCTTCATATCGACATCAAGGCTGAGCCAAAAGCGGCAAAGCGGCCAGTGCCTAAATCACATCTAAAGAATCTGACCCATTTTGCCCTTTGGCTATTTGGTGACGACCAGCGACTGCCTCTTTTCACCGACTCAAGGCAAGTCGACAATTTCGGGACCATTCTAGAAAGCAAGAAAGCCGTTGAGTATCTTGAGCGCACTGACAAACCTACATTCGATGTTGCATACCGAATAGCTGGACGCGACGAGCCTGAGATTTTCAGGCTTATAGAGAACGCTGCAGACAACATTGAGTTAGCTTTAACACGTGTACACCTCCATACTAAATCCCGCAGGCTCCAGATGGCTGTGGAAAGATGCGGTGCTGACGCACTTCAGTTGCTTCGAATCTTTCCAGACATTCATACCGGCTTAACCAAGGGCCAGAAATAATGCTTAGTATTCCTGAAAGTGGCTTTGCTCGTTCCGCTGAGACACACAATGTGAAGCTCGACGTTCTATGCGACTGGATAGAAGCGAGCGTGTTGTTTGACGAGGATGAGCTATCTGTCGCGGACATTGTTGATGCGCTTTGTGAAGAGAACATCTACAAGAAACAAGAATTAGCATTCGAGATGGTCGGAAATGCTTGGACAGAACTAAGACGTAGAAGCTCTTGGATTAGGGCAGGATTTCCATTGACTCTAAGATCTTCTCGGATATCACGTCGGGTTTCCTGGGAAGATGTGGCACCTCATAGCTTCTGTCTTCTTTTATGCCTTGCGAAATGGTATCGCTCTTGGGCTAGAGAATTTGGGAGCGATTACACTGAGCAAGGAGAGATATTCGAGGAACTTACGAAGGAATCATTGTCACGCCAGTTTTCCGGGTGGCAAATCCATCGAACTGGCTGGTCGAAGACCAATCTAAAGAAATTATCTGAAGTTGTGCGCTTCGTTGCTGAGAAATTAGGTGAGCCGATGGGACACATTAGGAGATGGACAAAACCGGATGCAAACGAAGCAGGCCTTGATTTGCTTTGTTATAGACCCTTTAGAGATGAGCGGGTAGGTGTTCCAGTTTATCTGATGCAATGTGCGAGCGGTGGAAACTGGAAAGACAAACTGCACACGCCAAATCTAAATCTTTGGAGACAAATCGTCCAATTCACGACTAAACCGACAAAGGCGTTTTCAACTCCATTCGCTTTTCTCGATGATGCTTTTATTCGAAACTGCACCTTGATCGAAGGGATGCTGCTGGATCGCTATCGCCTTCTTGCGCCCGCGATGGATAACGCAGCCTGGATTTCGATGCCATTAAAGGAGCGGATTATCGATTGGGCAGCCCCAAGAGTTTCTGCCCTTCCATGTCGGGATGCATGACTTAATCGAAGATCACGCAACTCATCCACTTGCCGGAGGCCTATACCAACGGTGATGACATCGGCCTCTGTATTGCATTTCTTTGATTTTGAAGGAGTTCCTGGATCTTCCTCGAAATGACTGGCAGACAATGGATCACCGACCCCGAGCGGCCGGGGCATCCCTGCGGGGCCAGTCTAAGGAGAATAACCAATTTCGCTTGAATGTCGTCTTCCTTTCGCCCATATTCAAGATCAGACTGTTTTTTCAACGCAATCCATCGGGGGAGCGGGGATGAAGGTCACACCTCGGCAAATCATGGCCAACCGGCGAAACGCTTTGAAATCAACGGGTCCCAGGAGTGAAAACGGAAAGAAAAAATCCCGGTACAGCTCGAAAGGGTCTGGCGGAGGAGGAAGGGCGAGATCGTCCCCCCGCCCATCAGCATCGGCCACTAGGGTGTGTCGAAATTGCCAGAAAAGAGAAACGAACCCAAAGACTGCTTTAAAAACAATGGGTTGAAATTTGGCTTTTGGCTTTGGGGCGCTCGAGGGCACTAGCAGGCATGAGATTCCTCGGAAGAACAATTCTGGGCAGGCCTCGGAATGACAGCCGCAATGGGTTGAAATTTGGCTTTTGGCTTTCGGCGCTTTCGCGAGCGGGGACTCACGGCGGCCCTGGCCGCCGCTGGAAAGATGCCCGCCCCTACGGGCTAAAAGGCGGGAGCGGGGACGGGGGAAGCCGTGCCCCCGCCCATCCCCATCGGCTCATAAAAAACTACGAAACAAACCCAAAGGGGGAAGGCAAGGAAACTCAATGAGTTCCATGCGCATCAGCCGGGCGCGGCCGGGCAAGCCGCCAGCGGCGCCCGGCGAAACGACTGGTTTTCGTAGGGCGGGCATCTCGCACACCACGCCACGGTCTGGAGGGCATTGGCCGGAGCTGCGACCGCCGGTGCGGCAAAACCGGCGCGGCACGGTGCCGCCGGGCAAGATGCCCGGCCTACCAGTTGCTGCGGTGCCGAAGGGTCATTGACCCGAGGCACCGCGAATACGCGGGGGCACGTTGTCCCCAAAAAGCGCCCCCTGGATACTCGCCCCTAAAACTCCGGTACGAGGACGACTTTTCCGAAGTTCTCCCGCGCCTCCAGAATGCGCTGCCCCTCGGCGGCGTCCTTGAGCGGAAGGACCCGGTCGATGGCTACTTTGAACGCCCCCTTCTCCAGAAGCTTCACCAGCGTCTTCATCTCATTGATCAGGCCGTAGTTCGACCCGATGACCGTCAGCTCCTTGTGGAAGATGTGGGCCAGGTTCGTGGAGATGTTGTAGCCCGTCGTCCCGCCGCACGTCGTCAGACGCCCCCCGCGCACGAGGCAACGGATGCTCTGGTCCCACGTGTTCTCGCCCATGTTGTCCACGACCACGTCCACGCCCCGCTTGTCCGTGAGACGCTTGATCTCTTCCACCACGTCCTTGTCCCGGTAGTTGATGGCGAAGTCCGCGCCCATCTCCAAAGCCTGTTCGCACTTCTCGTCGGAAGAGGAGGTGGTGAAGGCCCGGCAGCCCGCCCACTTGGCGATCTGGATCGCGGCCACCGACACGCCGGAACCGGCCGAATGCACCAAGACGTCCTCGCCGGGCTTGAGACCGGCGCGCGTCACGAGCTGGTGCCACGCCGTCACGTACGTCATGCTGAAGGCCGCGGCGTCCTCGTAGGAAACGCCAGGGCCCAGCGGGACCCAGTTCTCCGCGTACGCCTTCACGTACTGGGCGTACCCGCCCCACAGGTGGGCGCCGTAGTATTTCCGCCTGATGCACAGATGGGTGTCCCCGTTCAGGCAAAGCTCGCACTGCTTGCAGTTCACGGTGACGAACAGGACCACCCGCTGACCCACGGTCAGATTCGTGACGTCGGCTCCCACCTCCACGACCTCTCCGGCCACGTCTCCGCCCAGGACGTGGGGGAAGGACTTGAAAGGCTTGTAGTCCCCCTTGCGGGCCATCACCTCGTACCAGTTCATCGAGGTGGCGCCCACCTTGACCAGCGCTTCGGTGGGGCCGGGTTTCGGCGTGTCGATGTCCTCGTACTTCAGAACCTCCCGCCCGCCGTATTCGTTAAAGAATATGGCCTTCATTCTTTCTCCCTTTGCTCGCGTCTTTTCATCCAACTCTCGAACGCCGCCTCGCGCACGCGGTCGTCCACATCCTCAAGGGCCCTCGCCAAGGACTGATCGATCTCGGCCTCGCAAGATTCACCGAGATGACGGCGTCCCTGGAATCGGCCCAGGGCTTCGGCCGCCGCCCGGCGTACCGCGGGATCGGCGTCCTCCATCCCCTCCAGGAGAACCTCAAACCCCCTTTGTCCGCCTAATCGCCCCAAGACTTCCACCGCCTTTCGGCGGAAGATGGTTTCCGGCCGCCGCGCGGCTTCCCCGATGATGTCCCAAACGCCCGCGTCCGCGGATTCCCCGGATAAGGCCAAACCGAACGCGGCCCGAAACCGGAGCTCGTCATCTCCGCCGCCAAGCAGCGCACGAAGCGCCCGCTGGGCTTCCTCCAGATATCGCGCGGCTTCCTGTGGGGAGCCGCTTGCCGAAGCGCCGGCCTCCTGCGCGCGCGCGTCACCGAGACAAAGGGCCGCCAGAAGGGCTACGAGCGAGTCGGCAGCCTTTTTCCGCACGGATTCACTCTCGTCCGACAACGCCTGAACCAGGAAACGGGCGGCCCTGGGGGAACGGGTCAACCCCAGGGCGTAAGCCGCCCGGCCCCGGACTTCGACCGAATCATCTTCCAGGGATCTCCCCAAAGGCTCCACCACTTCCGGGAACGGGAGGTTCCCCAGGGCGTACGTTACCCGCTTTCGCACCTTCGCCGAGGGGTCGGACAGCGCGGCGGCCAGCGGGGGAATGGCCTCCGGGCTGTTCCAGTCCGCCAGCGTTTCCGCCGCGCTCCACTTCTCCATAACGCCGCCCGTCCGCAGGCGCCCGGCGAGGGTCTCCAAAATGCTTTTATCCCCGATTTTTCCCAGAGCCTCAGCGGCCTTCTTGCGGACGGCGATCCCCGGGTCTTCCAGCGCCTCCATGAGGGCGGGCACGGCCCGCCTGTCGCCCAGGAGCCCCAGCGCCTCCGCCGCCGACCGGCGGACGCTTCCCGCCGCGTCCTTGAGGGCGTTCACCAAAGGCTCGAGGGATGAGGCGTCACGCTTCCCGCCCAGCGCCAGACAAGCCGCCGCCCGGACGGAGGCGTCCGGGTCCTGCAAGAGCGACCGAAGACCCTCCAGGACCCGATTCCCCGCAAGCTCGGCCAATGCCTCGGCCGAGCCGACCCGAACCCTGGAGCCGGGCGACCTGGCCGCTTCCAGGAAATGCCGGAGGATTTCCGCAGAATCGATCCGGCCGAGAAGGGTCAGGGCCCGGACCCGCTGGCCTCCAAATTTCCCTCTCCGGTAGAGGTCGACCAGGCGTCCCACGACCTGCGCGGCCGTCTCCGGCGAAACCTCCTGAGGGCCAGCCTCAGCGAGGATCTTCCCGGCGGCCAAAATGCTCCCTCCGGGGGGATCCATTCGCGCCGAAGACGCTGCCGGGGATTCCTCCCCCGAGGCGAGGAGTCCTTTCAGTTGCGAATCTCGGGTCACCGGCATCCGCATTCATTCAAACCAAGAAAAGAGTGGAATTGCGACCGAGGGGGATTGTACTCCACGTCTTTCCTGGGATTCCACCCGATGCACTGGTTCGTGAAATATGCGGGGGCGCCTTTTTGAAAGGCGCCCGGCTTATTCTGGGGGGGGCTTCTTGTAAGACGCCCCCCCAGACCCCCCTTAGAACTTTTGTTTGGCGAAAGAGGGCGGCCCTGCAGGGCCGCCCTCTTTCGCACAAACCCGGCTCATTGGCCGAATGCGGGAGCCTTGCGCAGCAAGGCGCGCATTCGGCCAAACAAGTAAGCCACCGAGGGGGCGAGAACAACTGGCTCAGCCAAACCCACACACAACCCAAGCAGGCCCGGCCACGCAGTGCCGGGCCGTCAAAAGTTTTGCTGGGGGGCGCGGGGGGGCGCCTTACAAAAAGC
>JBHIBA010000301.1:0-5679 GCA_046758845.1 Nitrospinota bacterium | reverse complement strand
GGGCGGAGGTCGTGACCATCAAAGACCGGCTCCTGGGCGTTGGTGGCCGCCACGACGATATCAGCCTCGCCGACGGCCATGCGGCGATCCTTCGTGAGCTCGACATCCTTCGGGATGCGGCCCCCCAGGGACCTTATTTTTTCAACAAAGCGCTTCGCCCGCGATTCCGTCCGTCCCACCACCCAGACCTTTTCGATGTCCCTTACGTGGCACACCGCCTCCAGGGAGGGGCGCGCCGTGCCTCCTGCCCCGAAGACCGAGACTACGTGCGCATCCTCCCGGGCCAGGAGTTGGGTGGACAGGCCGGCGCAGGCGCCGGTCCGGAAGTCCGTCAGATAGGACCCCTCCAACAACGCCACCGGCTGGCCGGTTTCCCCTTCCATCAAGAGAAGAGCCGACATGCGGGGGGGAACGCCTCGATCCAGATTCTCAGGGAAACGGCCCGTGAACTTCACGCCGAACCCCCCTGCATCCTTGAGGAGGGCGGGCATGAAGAGCATGTGGGCCTTCGGCCGCTCCGTCAGCAGGAGGGTCTTGACGGGCATCTGGATCCGGTTGGAGGACAACAGGGCGAACGCCTCCCCCTGGATGCGGATGGTATCTTCCAACGTCAAGAGCCCTTCAACCTCTCGGCCGGAAAGGACTCGAATCTGTTTCACCGGGATAGGCTCGCGATAAAGGCGAGGTCAACGAAGGCCCGATTCGGGAGGCTGCGCAGCCGGGGGGGCTTGGTCCCGGCTTTGCGCCCATTGGGCCGCGTATATACGTCCGACATCTCCCAGGCTATCTTCGTGGCGCCTCCGGTACGGCCACAGCGGAGGACCGCCGGCCACTGACCCACCACGGAGGCAGAAAACTCAGGCCGGCCAGGAACCTCCCCATTTAGTCCCCACGTGTCTTGACCGTGTAAAGCTCCCGCGAAGCCGTAGAAATGATCTCACTTCCCCGCTCTGTGATGATCACGGTCTGCTCGTCGCCGAATCGCTCGTGATCGCTGAGGTAGGCCTCCACGGAGAAGTACATTCCCGCCTCCAGCGGCTCATCGTTGTCCATCCGCAGGAAAGGGCGCTCGCTCCCGTTCAGACCCACGCCGTGACCGATGTGGGCATAAGGGGATTCGGCGTAGCGGCTGTATTTTTCGAAGGGAACCCCCTGATCGCGGTAGGCGGCGACGGTCTCCTGTAAGACTTGCGAGATCGGCGCGCCGGGCTTCATGGCCGCGACGGTGCGGTCCACGACCTCTCTCACAATCCTGTGGTTTTCCAGCGCCCTCTCGTCGGGCGGGCCGACGACGCCCATCCGGTTGTACTCATTCCAGTAGCCCCGGTACACACAGCCGGCGTCCATAAAAATGACGTCGCCGCGGCGAAGGGTCTTCTTCGTCGGGGGAAGAAAGTGCAGACTCCAATCCCCCCCAGTGGTGGCGATGATGTTCTGGTAAAGAGGAGGACGAAAGGCGCCGCCGTCTACAATGAGGTGGACGAGACGCTGGCTTACCTCCTCCTCGGTCATTCCCTCTTCAATGGTCCGGAAGCAAGTCTCGATGGCGCCGCTGTAAATCCTGGCCGCCTCTTTGATACGCTCGACCTCGCGCGGCGACTTGACGGCCCGCATCGTCAGCAGAAGCGAAGAGGCATCCACGAAGGAAGCCCTGGGGAGGGATTCCCGCAATGCCTCGAACGTCAGGTAGGGCATCATTAAACGCTGATCGAGGCCCAGCTCCGCCCCGATGCACCCATCGGCCAAGCCAACGTCCACGACGGCCTGCCGGACGATCTCCAGGGCAAGAGGCTCGTGGTAGACCCGGATGTCATCGATCCAGGTGCATTTTGGGGCATCCCCGGCGCTCAAGGAAACCACAATGAGAACGGGGGCGCCCTCCCGCGGCAGCAGAAAGACGTGCGGGCGAGAGTGGTTCTGCTGGTAGTCTCGCGGCAGGTGGCCGGTGAAGTACCGGTAGTTCATGGCTGAGCAGAAATCCCCTGTAACCATGAGGCCATCCAGCTCCTGCTCGGCCATAAGCTTTCGCGCGCGTCCCCAGCGGAGGTCGTACTCTTCGTTGGGGAACTCGTGAAAATCAATTCTGTACTCGGAGACTATGCTTTCTCGCGCCAAATCTCCCTCCGGTCAAAACTTTCCCTGGGTCGCCCTAGCGGTGGGCACAATATGGATGGAGAAAAAAGGACTAATGGGAACGCACACAGTCTATTCAAACGAAGGAAAGGCTGTCAACGATCCGCCGTCTGCGTCGATCTGCCTTCGGCTAACGGCTCTGTGGGGGGGGCTTCATAGAGTCGCAGAATTCGGCCCCCCCCTTCGAGCCTGGAGGGCGGCGCCGGACCGTGAGGTGTCCAGCCGTTCAAGGATGCGCTCGGACGATTCTTGAGCTTTTCGGCGAACCGCCTCGCCGTCCGCCAAGGTGAGCTTCCCCTCTCGTACGACCACTCTGCCATCGACGATCACCGTCTCCACATCCGCGGCGGCGGCCGACCAGACGAGAAGCGCGATGAGGTTGTCGTGGGCCCCCCGGGCCCGAGGCGTGAGGTGGAGGCGCCTCATATCGAGTAAGGTCACGTCGGCCTTCAGGCCCGGGGAAAGTGCTCCCGCCTCGATCCCGAGGGCCTTGGCGCCGTGGAGGGTGGCCATCTCCAAGGCCTTCTCGGTCGAAAGGGCGGCCGCGTCCCCGGCTACGAACCTGTGCAAGGCCAGCGCATGGCGCATCGTCTCAAAGGGATCCAAACGGTAGGCCGAAAGCATTCCGTCCGTGCCGAGCGCCACCGTCACGCCTGCCTGCAAGAAGGACAAGACCGGAGACGCCCCGTTCCCGAACTTCAAATTGCTGACGGGATTGTGGACAACGCGGCTCCCGGACCGAGCGAAAAGGTCGATGTCCTCCTTCTCGAACCAGACGCAGTGCGCGGCGACAAAGTCGGGGCCGAGGACGCCGAGGTCCCAGAGGGCCTGAGGAGGACGCTTGTCCCACCGCTTGGTTCCATAGGACACCTCTGCCCGGTGCTCGCAGAGGTGTCCGTGGATGGGAACCCCCCTCGCATCGGCCTCGCGCCTCAACGCCCGGAGGAAGTCGTCGCTTGAGCCCGACAGATTGTCGTACCCCAGCCACGACTGCACCCGCCCGTCCGAAGAGATCCCGCACTCTTCAACAAGCGCCAGATTTTCCTCGAAGGTATCGCTCGTTCCGGCGAAGTCGGGATTGTCGGCGGCGTGAGGCGCAATGCACGCCCGGATGCCGACCTCGACCGCCCCCCGGAAGCATCCCCGAGATTTGACCGGCATGGCCAGAGCCGATGTATAGCCCGCCAGAAGACATTCCCCGAAGGCGAGGAGGGCGCCGATTCGGGAATCCTCGTCATCCATGACACGACTCACCCCGTCGGCGTATCGCACGTGCCACTCGGGCACCGGGAGACCATCCCCCAAGGCGCGGGCGGGACGGGAGTGGACGTGGGCGTTCACGAGCCCCGGCAGGGCCACGCGCCCCCGCCCTTCCAAAACTTCGTCGGCGCTCGGGTCGCGGCCGGTGTCGGGCCCCACCTCTTTGATCCGGTCGTCCTCAAGGACAAGGAGTCCCTCCTCGATGACACCGATCTCAGGTTCCATCGTCACGAGTGTCGCACCCCGGATTGCCAATGAGCGCCCCATCGCCTCTTCCTCCCAATCCTTCGTTGCAGGGTTCTTTCTGGATCCAGCGCAACCAGTGGCCAAGACCCGGGATCGAATAAAGTCGGCTTGGTTTTCCGTGACCTGCCCCCGATTGCCGTACCGCGTTCTATGTTCGTCCATGAGCCGTTCTAGGGTTAAGGGTGTCCCGCTCCTCGGCGTCACACTTGCAGAGCCTCGGAAACAAATTGCCGGGAAAATTGAGCGGGGGGGGGAAAGAAACGTGTGGAAAGTTCGCAATCCGGAGGACGTGCAAGAGGCACGTCCTCCGGACCGCGAAATGACTCTCAAGACTTATTACCGGGAGCACTAAATCGTTGACACGCTTGTCACCCTGAGCGAAGGGTGATCATCCACCGGAAAGGAACGCTGGAAGACCCAACGAAGCGAAGGGTCTCGCCGTCGGCCTCGCCGTAGGGTCATCCGACATTCGACACAACGAATTGCGAGATCCTTCGCTCGGGTCGATGACCCACGCTCACAATGACATGAACCTATCTCAAAATGGGCCATGCCCGAACCATCATACCCGCATGTCGTAAGTGGGCATCCGGAAAAGCTTGAAAACACTGGATTCCCGCTTTCGCGGGAATGACGACCAAAGGCCCAAGGCATGGGAAATGGGATTTTGAGATAGGTTCATGTCAACGATAACTTGCCCCCCTTAGGAAACGAGTGAATGCCCCTGCCTACCAGCCGCCCTCCACCGGCAAGATTTTCGGCAGGAACTTCATCGTATAGATGTCATCAACGGGTATAACCTTCTTCAGCTTCATGAACCGGGCGATGACGTCGCGGGTCCGTGTAACTTTTTCCCTGCTCATGTAGCCGATTCCCAATTTTCTGGTATCGGGGGTCAAGAGGAGCTCAAAGCTCATCTC
Source organism: Nitrospinota bacterium (assembly GCA_046758845.1). Taxonomy (GTDB): domain Bacteria; phylum UBA8248; class UBA8248; order JACPRG01; genus JBHIBA01. The sequence goes on along the minus strand of JBHIBA010000301.1, from coordinate 1,120 downwards.
CAGGCCCTCTTTCGTGTTCTTGCGGTTCAGCGAAGGCGAGTGCTCCAGGAGGATGTTCATGGCTTTCGTAGGGTTTTTCAGGGTAAACGCGACACCCTCGAAAGTGGCCTTGGTCATAGCGCGGACCTGATCCGGATTCTTGGCGATACGCCCGTCCTGTGTGATCAGGCCGTTGGCATAGATGTCCACGCCATAGTCCGCATAGGCGATCCGGTTCAATTTCCCGGTGCCCGCCTTCTTTGCGGCATTATTGGCGATGGGGTAGATCGAAGAGTAGATGAAGGCGCAATCAATCCGTTTCGCCACCAGGCTGGGGACGATGGCGGTGGGTTGCATAAACGTCCACTTGACCGAGCACGGATTGATGCCGGCGCCTTCGGCGAACGCCGGAAAGAGGGTGTAGACGGAAGTGCCCTTATTGGTCCCCATGATCTTGCCTTCGACGTCCTTGGGCGTTCTGATCTTCTTCGAATCGAGGCAGAGAAGCTCATAAGGCGCCCTGGCGTAAAACACGCCCAACTCCTTGGCCTTCACGCCCTTATCCCGGGCAACGATCAGACTGCCCGTATCAGCCATCCCGAAGTCCGCCTCCCCCGCCCCGACCCTTTTGATCGTATCGGAGGACCCATAGCCCCGCCGGATGTCCACATCCAGGCCGGCTTTCTTGTAATAACCCAATTTCTTGGCCGAGATCATATACGTGTGGGGGGCGTAGATGATCCAGTCCAAGCTAAAGTTCAGTTTCTCGCCCGCCAGAGCGAGGCTCGAGAAGAGAAATGACAGGAAAACAAACGACCCGATGCATTTCGCCAGCGTCTTCATCTTTTTCCCTCCTGTGATCTCGTCTTTTGGATCGGGGTCCTCCTCCCCCCAAGACACGTAAGCCTCGACCAAACCAGCACAGATTTAGATTTTGTCGAGAGAACTGTGCACCAGTTTAGTACTGCGCGCCAATCAAATCAACAGCATTTTGCCGCACGATATTCTGTCCCTGACAAAACACAGGGCGACCCGCGGGAAACCGCCTTGGCATCCTACAGGTCATTCTTCGTCCGTCAGAATCTCAGTACCGAGCGTGTCCCCAGAACTTGCGGGGCATCCCCATGAAGGGTCTCGCGCC
>JBHIBA010000300.1:0-5720 GCA_046758845.1 Nitrospinota bacterium | reverse complement strand
CTCTCGGAAGGCGCGCGCCAAAGACGTCCGGCTTAAGCGCACACACCTCCAACCGCAGTTTGGCCGGCACGCTAGTGCCCAAAAAGCGCCCCCCACAAAAAAGCCGGCACGCCAGTGCGCAAAAAGCGCGGCCCGCAGAAAACAAAAGCGAGTCTTTCATAGCGTTTTCATCGAAGAAGGCTTCGAGCAATCACGAGTTTCTGGATCTCGGACGTGCCTTCGTAGATCTCTGTAATCTTGGCGTCCCGGAAGTGCCGCTCCGCTGGGTATTCCTTGATATAGCCATATCCTCCGTGGATTTGGACGTTTTTTGCGGTCACGCGCACGGCGACGTCAGAGGCGTAGAGTTTCGCCATTGCGGACTCTCGGGTGTACGACTTCCCCTGGTCCTTGAGAACGGCCGCCCGGTGGGTCAGGAGTCGCGCGGCGTCGATTTCCGTAGCCATGTCGGCGACCACGAACTGAATGGCCTGGTGCGCGCCGATCGGCTTTCCGAACGTCCGGCGCTCCCGAGAATAGGCGACGGACTCCTCCAGGGCCGCACGGGCGATTCCCACGGCCTGGGCCCCCACGCTGATCCGGCCCCCGTCGAGGGCCTCCATGGCGATCCGAAAGCCCTGTCCCTCCTCGCCCAGGAGGTGATCGCCGGGAACCCGGGAGTCGAAGACCAACTCGGCGCACGAGCTCGCGTTCAGTCCCATTTTCTCCTCGACCCGGGCCACCTCAAAATCCCCCTTCTCCGCCAGGAAAGCGCACAGGCCCTTGTGGCCCTTTGCGCGATCCGTCGTGGCCAACAGAAGGCAGACGTCCGCCTCGGCCCCGTTGGTGATGAAGCGTTTCGTCCCGCGCAAGATCCATCCGTCCCCGTCCCGGCGGGCCGTGGTGGTGAGGGCCGCAGCGTCGGAGCCTGAGCCCGGCTCGGTGAGCGCAAAACAGCCCAGCCACTCGCCCCGGGCCAGCGGCCCCAGGAACTCCTCCTTCTGCGCAGCCGTCCCATGCGCCAGAATCGGCTCACAGACCAGCGAGGAGTGGGCGGCCATGATGGCTCCGGTCGCCGCGCACGCGCGACTGATCTCCTCTACAACCAGGGCGTACGCAAGATTGTCTGCCCCCGCCCCCCCGAGCTCCTGAGGAACCGCGACCCCCATGAAGCCCAACTCGCCCATCCGCGCCATTAGATCCGAGGCGAACTTCTCCTCGCGGTCCAGCTCGGACGCCCGAGGCGCCACTTCCTGCTGGGCAAATTCTCGGGCCAAATCCCGGATGAGACGCTGTGATTCGCTCAGGGTCAGGTCCAGCGCGTGGCCTCCTCCGCATTATGACGATTCAGCGGGGAGCTTAAGGCGCCCCTTTCCCCTCGAAGAAAAGAGCGTCCAGACCGCCCCCCTCTGGGCCGCCGATTCAGCCAGTCCCCCCCGCCGGCACAATCCCCACGGCTTCGCCTCGGAAAGGGAAATCAGTCGTACTTGTAAAACCCCCTGCCCGTTTTCCGGCCGAGCCACCCGGCTTGGACCATTCGCCTGAGAAGGGGGGGCGGCGAGAAGGACCTTTCCCGGAACTCTTCGTACAGCGTCATGGCCGCATTACAGCAGATGTCCAGGCCGATGAGGTCCATCAGCGTGAAGGGTCCCATCGGAAACCCGCACCCCAGCTTCATCCCCTTATCGATGTCCTCCATGCTGGCCACGCCCTCCTGCAAAGAGCGGACGGCCTCCATGAGGTAAGGGATCAAAATGCGGTCCACGACGAACCCAGCCCTATCCTCGGAAGCGATAGGCTCCTTGCCCAGCGACTCTGCAAAGGCCCAGGCGGATTGAAATGTCTCCTCGCTGGTGTGGACAGTCCGGACGACCTCCACCAGCTTCATCACCGAAGCCGGGTTAAAAAAGTGCATTCCCACCACCTGGGCCGGACGGGACGTCGCAGCGGCCATCTCCGTGACGCAAAGTGAGGAGGTGTTTGTGGCGAACAGGGCCGTCGCCTTGCAGATCCGCTCCAGCCGACTGAAGAGCTCCTTCTTCACCCGCATGTCTTCAAACACCGCCTCGATCACCAAGTCCGCATCGGCGTGGCCCTGAAGGTCGGCCCCCGATTCGATCCTGCCCAGGACGCCCTCCGCCTCTTCCTGCGTTATCTTCGCCCTGTCCACGCCCTTGCTCAACAGCGAGCGGATTTGCCCGAGACCCCGGTCCAACGCCTGGTCCGTCACGTCGGACACATAGACCCGATAGCCGGCCTCCGCCACGACCTGCGCGATCCCCGCCCCCATGGTTCCGGATCCCACGACGCCGACGCGCTCGATGCTTCTCCCTGTCATCCCTTCCTCTTCGTTTCGCTTGAGATGTTATGTTTCGCCGGTCTCACCTGAATCAGCGAACGACACGCCAAAGCGGGCCTTCAGAATAGCCCTTGCCCGTGAGACGCGCATCCACCGCAAGGACAACCTCCGTCACACAATCGGATGCGCGGGAATCCGGAAACAAAACGGGCGCCGCGTCCCCATCGAGAAAGTTCCCTCTTCGCCGGAGGAGTCATTACCAACTAGAGCGCGCGCTGTGAAAACGGCCCGCCCCCTTCCTCCGCAGCACAGCCTGGTGAGTCCTGCATGCGAGAGCCCCAGGGGTTTTGTCAGGCCGAGCAGAGGGACCGGGAACCCGGCCGCGCCTGGGATCTTGCCTCAGTGACGCGCCTTTGGATGCGTCCGACGCACATCATGACTCAGATGTAGGTTGCCCTCGGGATGAAGAGATGGGGATCCCGCTCCGCCCACGGCGTTGACTTGTTTGATGAAGGGCCGAAGCAGGTGGATTGCCGATTCGAGATTGTCCCGGATAGACCGACACTCCCGGTAGATGGGATGTGAGGGATCCCCGCTGGTGAGGGCTTTCAAGAGGCCCCTCCTCGTCTGTTCGCATCCGGAGGTCTCAGAGGATAGGCCATCGGGATTTGAGGGGGAGGCCCGTCTTCTCCTTGATCTTCTTCTCCCAGTCCACCTTTTCCATCTCATCGAAGATGGCGAATTCGTCCATGGTCATCAGCTTTCCGGCCTCGACGACGATGTTCCCGTCGATGATGACGGTATCGACGCTCTTACCGTCGGCCGAGTAGACGAGATTGCTAACCACGTTGAGCATGGGAACCCATTCAGGACGCCGGCGGTCAAAGAGAATGATGTCGGCCTTCTTCCCCTTCTCCAGTGAGCCGATCTCATCCTCCATCAGCATCGCCCTCGCTCCGTCGACCGTGGCCATCTCAATGGCCTTCTCGCCCGGGATGAGGCTCGTGTCTCGGCGGGCGTCCTTGTAGATGCCCGCGGCCAAGTACATGATCCGGACCATGTCGAAGTAATTGGAGCAGTTGGCCCCGTCGGCGCCCAGGGCGACACATACCCCCTTTTCGATCATCTCGGGGAACTTCCCGAGGGGGGTCAAGCCATAGCCGAGATTGAGGCCCGTTGCTGTGCAGTTCACGATCTTTACATCGTGCTTGGCCACCAGATCCACTTCCTTATCGGTCACGTCCACCATGTGGATGAGGTGGACATTCTTGTCGAGAACTCCCAGTTCCGCGAAGTGTTCTATGGGGCGCTTTCCCTTCTCCTGGACAAACTCTTCCACCTCCTCGGGTCCGGTCGATTGGTGCATGTTGAGCCCCACGCCCAGCCGGTCGGCCAGGTCCTTGGCCCCGACCAGAAGCTCATCGGACTGGGTGCCGCACCCCAGTATGGAGACCCATGCGTTGACCCGCCCGTTGGCCTTCCCGTGGTGGGCCTCGACGACCCGCTCGGCGTTGTCCAAGGCCTCCTTCGTCGAGGAGCGCATGATGGCGGGCTCTTCAAACCGGTCCCAGGCGAACTTGCCCACCACGCCCCGGATCCCAATCTGCTCCATCGCCTTGGCGAGTTGGTCCGGGTATTTGGTCGTCCCGGCCTCAAACGCCGTGGTCGTCCCCGTTTTGACGCACTCCGTCAGGATCGCAACAGAGAGAAGGTACTCGTCCTCGGGGGTCATGGCGGAGTTGATGGGGACCACCCAGTCAAATATCCACGGCCAAGGGGGAATGTCGTCGGGGATGTACCCCTTGGGGCCTTCGTTGCTGACGTGGAAATGGGAATCGATCAGGCCCGGGAGGACAACCCGATGGGTGGCGTCGATGACCTTTTTGCCCTCGTACTTTTTCCTTAAATCCTCCGTCTTCCCGACCTCAAGGATGCGGTCCCCCCGGACAGCGATCGCCCCATCCTTGATGATCCGGCGCTCACGGTCCACGGTGACTATGAGCCCGTGCGCAATAAAGATGTCTACCTGCTCTGCCATGGCTAGTGCACTCCATACGGAGAAAAAGGGTTAGAACCCCGGGAAGGGCGACCGCCCGAGGGAGGGGAATCACGATGAGTCAAGGATGTGGCGCCCTTTTCTCCCTGGAACGCTCCACCCCGAGATGCGAGGTCCAGTGTGCTGTCACTTCTTCATGGGCCGCTTCACGAAGATGCGGGGCAGAAACTCGTTGGTATAGTAGGCCTCCACGGGCTCCACGTTCTTAATGTTCCGAATCTTGGCCATGATGTCCCGCGTGAACTTCATCTTGCGGTAGCCAATGTGGCCGAGGCCGTTCATCTCCGTGTCCGGGGTGAGCATGTGTTGAACGGCGAGCCGCCAGTGCTCTCGGGCGAAGACGCGGCTTACCTCGGGCTTGTGCTTGACGAAGATGTCCGTGGCCTCCTCGGGATTCTCAGCCCCCCAGGCCAGCCCCCGCAGCGTGCCTCGCAAGAAGCGCCGGATTAAGTCACCCTCCCCGGCAATCCGCTTTTCGGTAAAGAGGAGACCGTTCGAGTAGACATCCAGGCCGACGTCCGCGTAAAGAAACCCGATGATCGGGACCTTGTTTTTCTTTGCGGTCCCGAGGATAGTTGGCCCTTCTGTAACGAAGGCGACGGTCGCATCGACCTTGCCCGCGATCAGGCTCGGGACCTTTGAGCCCGGCTCGATCTCTACCCACCGCACCTTGGAGGCGGTGACACCTGTTCGCTCAGCCAGGGCCGGAAACAGAAGCATCCCGTCCTCGTCGGGCGCCGCCCCAATGAGCTTGCCCTCCAGGTTCTGGATGGTGTTGATCCCCCGGTCCTTACGGGCGTAGATGATGTGCATGCTCTTGGCATGCCACACGCCGGTGGCTCGAACCTTCAGGCCCTGAGAGCGGGCGATGACCAGGGTGTCCACACCGCCCGAGCCCGCGGTGCAGGCGCCTGTCGCGACTCTTTTTGCAGTGTCCAGGCCGCCGAAGCCCCGATGCATGGTGACGGCAAGCCCCTCCTTCTTCCAGAAACCTTTCTCCTGGCCGGCGAAAAGGCCTGCGTGCTTTCCGTACATGATCCAGGCGAAGCAAAAGTCGACCTTTGTCGCGGCGGAGGCAGCGGCCGCGAAGCCCCCCGCCAGAGAGAGAACGGCCAACCAGATCCAAAGTCCTCTTGCTGCTCTCATTTTGTGCCCTCCTAGCGTCTGAAACTTTGAGATAACCGCTCCCTGACTTGCGGTTTCGATGAGAAGTGATCCTGGGGTCTACCTTTGGAACGGTCCGAACCCTCTTGCCCCCCGCCAAAGCAGAGAAACCGTCTCCCACAACAAACTTTGAACGATTTTCTTGATTCGGGCCAGAGATTAGCAAAAAAACTTAAAATGTGCAAACCAAAAGTCGATCCTCAGCACCATCCAAGCCACCCC
>JBHIBA010000299.1:0-5815 GCA_046758845.1 Nitrospinota bacterium | reverse complement strand
GTTTTGCGGGGGGGTGTGGGGGGGCGCCTTTCAAAAAGCGCCCCCCGCAGAAAACGAAAAGGGGCCGCCGGTCTCAGCTTGGGACGCGATGGAATATAAGAAATCCAGCAGGGTTTCAAAGATCACAAAAGGCGATTCGTCGGAATAGGGCGAGCGCTCAGGAAAGGGGGGATTCCATGATTCGCCGAACCGTAGCAGGAAGATGGGCGGTCTGGCGGTGGATGGCCGCGGTTTCACTGGCCGGCTGTGCAACGACTGCGTCCATACCGATTCAGGACTTCAAGACCGTTGCGGGAGAGTGGAGCGGGAATGTGACGTACCAGAGTTCGTATGGCACAACGACGTCAGGGGCCACCTGGACCATCAACGAGGACGGCACGTTTGTGATGGAAACGGGAATGTGGGGGGGCAAAGGAACGATGAGGCTCGAGGACGGGAAAATTCTCTTCTTCGACGGCCCGAGGGCAAGCGGCATCGCCACGTTGCACGACGGGCCGGAGGGAAGGTATCTGACCAGCGCGGGCAACGAACCCGGCACCTCCGGCGTCTGGAGGCCCGCAAAGTAGAGGCCCCGCTGTTACGCCTGGGAACTTCTGAGGAATAGCGATGATGCGGCAGACCGTCAGATTGTTCGCCCCGCTTGCGGCGCTTGTCCTGTTAAGCCACGTTCTTGCGGGATCGGCCCAGACAGCACAGAAAGGTTCCGGCAAAACCACAGTTATCGAGGTCCACAACGGCTTCGTCTCGCCTTCGACCCTGGCGATTCCGCGGGGGACCACGGTCATCTTGCAAAACTATTCGGGCAGGTTCATGAACGTGAACTTCACCCGGGGACAACCCGCCGGGAAGTCCTGCTCCGCGCCCGACAGCTCAAGACCGCCTGAGGGGGATTACCCGTCCCTGAACATATCCCCGGCCGGAAAGACGAGCTTCTGCCTCCTTGCCCCGGGGACATATTATTTCACGGTTTTGCGCGAGGGGCCCTGGGGCCTTGGAACAGTCCCGGCCTACGGGACGATTATCGTCAGGGAGGAGTGATCCGGCTGTCTAAGAATGAACGGTCCAAGGAATTCATTTCAATTCCGGGCGGCATAGCCGCCAGAGGGCAGCGTTACAAGATCCCCGCAAAAGCGCGGCAGGGCGCCCCAGTGCCGTACTTGATCTTGATGGGGACGGCGAAGAACCAGAACTCCCTCCCCAAGAGCGTCCCAACGTTGCGAAGCATCTCCACCATATACACCCGGTTGCTTCCGCAGAGCTTCATGTGCACCGGCCGGTCGTCGGGGATCACCTCGGGCGCCTCGACGCTCACCAAGTCCACGCCGATGAGCCTCAAGCCCCGGTTCAGCACCCAATCGGCCGCGCTTGCCTCCAAGTAAGGCCGGGGGACGGCCATTTCCGGGTCGTCGAATTTTTCCCCCCAACCGGTGTAAACCAAAATGGCGTCCCCCCGCTTCACCCGAAAGCCCGCCTTCAGGCAAGCCGCCTCCATCTCGCCGCCGGAAATCGCCTCCCACTCTTTTTTGTGCGAAAAATCCACCGCGTGGCCCGGCAGGATGACCTCCTGAATGGGGATCTCCGCGATCTTCCGGCCCTCGGGATTGAAGTGATAGGGGGCGTCCAGGTGCGTTCCCAGGTGTTCGGTGGCGAAAAAGCAGTGGCCTTCCAGAGAGACCCTTCCGCCGAACTTCTTCGAGGTCTCCTCGTGGGAGTACCACTTCCAAAACGTCGTCTTCGGGCTGCCGTAACAAGTCATGCCGTCAAATATCTCGTTGGACAGGTCGATGATTTCCCTGAACATCCCAACCTCCAAATCGAGAGAAAGGAGCGAAGCGAGGGCGGCTCCGCCCGAGAGAAAAATTCGCCCCCGTCCCCGGCAATTTTGCGCAGACTTTGCTAAGATTTCACCGGCGGTGCTAGGCTACTGTTAAAGCCGCGGCGCTGGCCGCCTGGCCGAAAGCATATATCAACCCATTTCATAGAGGAAATCATCCATGAAGGCGATGGTTCTTCACGAGATTGGCGGGCCTGTCGTCCTGGAAGAGCGCGAGCCCCGCAAACCAGGCATCGGCGAGGCCCTGCTCAAGATGAAAGCGACGGGCGTGGGCCTCACGGTGGCCATCATGAAGGCCACACCGGAGCTCGTCACGGAGCTTCCCCGCATCCCCGGACACGAGATCGCCGCCGACGTCGTGGAAGTGGGAGAGGGCGTGACGAACGTCAAACCCGGCGACCGGGTGACCTGCCACTTCTACCTGACCTGCGGGGTCTGCAAATTCTGCCGCATGGGGAAAGAAACCCTTTGCGATAACTGGCGGGGGTACGTGGGAATGGCGTGCGACGGAGGCTACGCCGAGTATGCAACGCTCCCCGCCCGAAACCTCATCCCGATCCCCGAGGGGGTTTCTTACCGGGACGCTTCCATCGCGGCGGACGCCATCTGCACACCCCTTCACGCCTGCCGGGAGGAAGCGCGCGTCGGCCCGGGCGATACCGTCCTCATCGTCGGCGCGGCGGGCGGCGTCGGCATTCACGGCGTCCAGATGGCCAAATTGTGTGGGGGACGCGTCATCGCGGCCGACATCACCGAGGAAAAGCTCTTCTTCGCCAAAGAGTACGGGGCCGATGAAGTTATCCTCTCGGGGAAGCAATCGATTCCCGACGAGGTTCTGCGGCTCACCGACGGCCGGGGAGCCGAGTGTGCCATCGATTTCGTGGCCAACAAGGTGACCCTGGAGGCCTGCATGGCCAGCCTCGGCAAGATGGGCCGGCTCGTCATCATCGGCCACAACCCCAAACACGTCTTTGGGAAAGACCCGCACTTCGTCGTAGACCCGACCGCCGTCATGGGCAAGATGATCGAGATCCACGGCTCACGCTACGTCAACATGGCGGAGCTGGCAGAAACCCTGGAAATCGTCCGGCAGGGCAAGAGCAAACCCGTCATCACGAAAGTCATCTCTCTCGAGGAAATCGAGTCGGTCCACCAGAAACTTCTCAACCGGGAGATTTCCGGCCGGGTCGTCGCCGAGTTCTAGACCCGTCCGCCGGGAACCCGATGGAGAAGGGAATCATGACCACGGCCTTCCGCATCCACGCAGGAACCTATCAGGATTCGGTCAAGCTCATGCGGATCTCCGCAGCCGGCAGCGAGCGGCCGGGCGTCGAGGTGGCCGTCGCCGTCATGGCTACCGAAGCCAACCTGGACAACCTGCGCAACGCCGAATTTGATCCGAGCGAGGCCGGAAAGACGTCCCCCAACGACTTGATCCTGGCCGTCCGGGCGGAGACAAAAAAGGCCGTCGAAGCAGCCCTTGACGCCATGGAGGAAATGCTTTCCGCGCCCCCCGCCGGGGTGGCGGGAGAAGTTTTCCGGCCCCGGACGCTGAGCTCCGCCCTCCATCAGCAGCCGGAGGCCACATTCTGCCTGATCTCCGTTCCAGGACCGTTCGTCCGGCGGGAGGCCGAAGAAGCTCTTGCGTCGGGCCTCCACTGCATGATCTTCAGCGACAACGTCTCTGTAGAGGATGAGATTTATCTGAAGACCCTCGCCGACGGAAAAGGGTTACTCGTCATGGGACCCGACTGCGGAACGGCCATCATCGGGGGGAAGGCCCTGGCGTTCGCCAACGCCGTCTCCAGGGGTCCGGTGGGGCTCATCGGCGCTTCCGGGACCGGGATTCAGGCGGTCTCGGTCCTCGTCGACCGCCTCGGCTCGGGAATCAGTCATGCCATCGGGACCGGGGGGCGTGACCTCTCTGAAGCCGTCGGCGGAAGGTCCATGCTGAAAGGGATCGGCCTTCTGGCGCAAGATGAGGCGACAAAAGTCCTCGTCCTGATCTCCAAGCCGCCTCACCCCGGGGTGATGAGGCGCGTCCTGATTGCGGCCTCCAGAACCGGGAAGCCGGTCGTTGCGGTCCTCCTGGGCGGGGACCCAAAAGCCGTCGAGGAATTCGGGGTCCGCGCGGCCGGGGATTTGGAGGAGGCGGCGCGAATCGGGGTCGCCCTCGCCCGGGGAGAGGAGCCCCCCGCCGGAGAGCCGGAACCAAGTCCCCAGTGGGAGCAGTGGGTCGAAGAAGAACGCCAGCGCCTCGGGCCGGGCCAGCGATTCGTCCGGGGGCTCTATTCCGGAGGTACCCTCTGCGACGAGGCCATGCTGCTCCTCCAGGACGCCGTGGGGAAAATTCACTCCAACGTACCTCTGGAAGAGGACCTGCGGCTGATTGACCCGCACCGCAGCGTACGGCACACCGTCGTCGACCTGGGAGAGGACTTTTTCACGCGCGGCCGCCCGCATCCCATGATCGACCCGGCGATCCGGAACGAGCGCATCCTCCGGGAGGCCGAAGACCCCGAGGCGGCCATCCTGCTTCTGGACTTCGTCATGGGCTACGGGGCGCATGAGGACCCAGCGGGGGCGGCTGCCGAAGCCATCCGAACCGCCACGGAAAAGGCCGAGAAAACGGGGCGGGGCCTCTCGGTGGTGGCCTCGGTCTGCGGGACGGAGAAGGACCCCCAGTCCCTTTCTGTGCAGGAGAACGCCTTACGACAAGCCGGGGCGAGGGTTTTTCCAAGCAACGCACAGGCAGCGCGTTTCGCCGCCGCATTGGCGAAAGCGATTGCCTCGTGACCGCCGTAGACCTTCCCCGTCTTTATCTCATCACGGATCGGAGGCTGGTTCCCGGTGGCGATCTGGCGACTGCCGTGGAAGCCGCCCTTCACGGGGGCGCGCGGCTCATCCAGCTTCGAGAGAAGGACTTACTGGGCGGCGCCCTCTTTCGCCTCGCGGAGTCTCTCAGAACGCTGACGGACAAATACAATGCCCGGCTGCTGATCAATGACCGCGTAGACGTCGCGGCCGCCGTCGGGGCCGACGGCGCCCACCTGGGGAGCCAGGGGATTGCAATCCGGGACGCTCGGGCCATCCTGGGAGGGGACGCCCTGATCGGCTACTCGGCCCACAGCAGGGAGGAGGCGCTGGTGGCAAGCCGGCTGGGCGCCGATGTCGTCACCCTGGGCCCCGTCTTTCCGACCCGTAAGGAATTTCAGGCCCCCCTTCTCGGACTGGACGGATTGCAGGAGGCCTGCGGAGAGCTCCCGGCGCCGGTCTTCGCCCTCGGGGGGATCAACGCGCAAAACGCGGGCGGCGCTCTCGAAGCGGGCGCCAAAGGAGTGGCCCTGATCTCCTTCGTCTTCGCCGATCGCGACCCCGAGGCCCGGACCCGGGAGATCCTCCAGGTGATCGAACAATACGCACCCCCTGAACCAATACCCAAGAAGGGCTACCACCTCCGGCGGATGAGATCGCAGTAGATTCGCGAGGGCCACGGTCTTTGATTTTTTTGACAAAAGGCATTATGCAGGTAGAGAATTTTGAGATTGGGACGGTGAAGAAGTGGCTTTTGACCAGCATGGCGGTGTGAATCAGGAGTCACAGTGGTCAGGGTTAGAATGGACTTGGGACCGACGCAGCATCCCATAACAAGGGACCGCATCCGGGATATGATCACTTGGCACCCGCGCCGTATGCAACTGGTACTTGAATGGCCCGAACCACTCCACGAGCCTAAGTCTGAGGATAGGGACTGGAGTCTCGTCCTTCCATTCTGTGAAACCCTACGGAACGCTTTTGACTCGATGTGTGATGTGGAGTCTATTGGTTTGCGCCAAGGCTCCGGGGGGCGGTGCTACACTTTCTTGCCAGATGCCAGAGAGAATGACGAGACGCTCACACAGGTTAGAAATTGGTTCGAAACTATCGGACGGTATGTCATTCTTCGGGACTGTTTGGCGCTTTCCTTCGCCTTGGATTACG
>JBHIBA010000298.1:0-5821 GCA_046758845.1 Nitrospinota bacterium | reverse complement strand
GCGCGGTGGGGGGCGATACTGCGGGCCATGGGTCATCGGGTTCCTTTCGCCCGGCGGTTCGAGATCATCATGGGGACCTGGCCCATCGCAAGCGTGACGCCTTCCAAGGCAGGGGATGTGCTGCGAGCTCGGCCGCTGCGGGAGCGGATCCCCGCCGTCGAAACCGTAGGCAGCGTCCTGGCAGAGAGGGTGGTGGACGTGCTGGTCCTTTCGGGGGTCTGGCTCTTGGGGGCATCCGTGGCCGGGATGTGGAAGATGGCCGTTTTGGCCGGATGCATACTGGCCGGTGCGGTCGCGGGCCTGATAGTACTCGGTGGCGACTTTCGGGGGATCGGCCGGTCCCTGCTGGGTGCGAAGTTTCAGGGTCTCTTGACCGCTTTCCGTGCGCTGGGGCGCCGACCGAAGATGCTGGCCCTCGCCGTGTTGTGGTCCGGCTTGAACTGGTTTCTTTCCGTGCTTCAGGTGAAGTACCTCCTCCTCGCCCTTGGGGGTTCCATCGGGATTGTGGAGGTGATGGCCTCCCTCCCTCCGGCGCTCTTCGTGGGGCTTCTTCCCTTCACCATCGCCGGTATGGGAACGCGGGATGCCGCCGTTGTCGCCCTTTTCGCTTCCTACGGGGCGCCGCACCAACTCCTGGGCATGTCGCTCCTGTACACCTTCCTGGGATACTGGTTGTTCGCTCTCGTGGGGCTGGCCTTTACTCGGAAGGTCTTGTAGAGAGGTTTCCGAAAGCAACCGTGCGGGCGGCTCCATGAAGGTCCTCCTGGCGACCCACTGGAAGCCCTATGGAACGGCCGAGTCGGTTAAGTTCGCCCTCGAGGCGTGCGGACACTCGGTGGCAGTGTACGACTACAAGGACAACTGGATCATCGGACGACTCAGACGGGTGCGCGTCGTCGGCCGGGACAGCGTGAGTGCGGCGCTGGTGCGCGGGTTTCGGCTCAGAGACGCGAGGCTTCGAAATCTCGTCGACCGGTGGGAACCAGACCTGCTCTTTGTGCTAAAGGGCGAGACCGTCCATCGAGACGACATCGAGTGGGCCCGAAAACGGGGCATTGTGACGGTCAACTGGTTTCCGGACGACCCTCACCTCTTCGAGGCCGTCTCTCGACATCTTGCGACCGCTTACGACTTCTTCTTTACAAACTCGATTCAGGTGATTGACCGATACCGGGCACTGGGTTGTCGGAACATTTCCTGGATCGCATTCGGCTGCGAACCGCGTTATCAGAAGCGCTTCCCTGTTCGGACAATTGCCGAAAGATTCAAGAGCGACGTCTGCTTTGTGGGGACCTGCCTTCCGGAGCGGAGGGATCTCATCTCAACCCTGGCGGCTCGAAGCCGGGCGAGCATCAAGGTTTGGGGCCGCGGGTGGGACCGCTACAGACCTCCGAAGGCGTGCCGGACTCTAAGAGTGGGCCCCCTTCTTTCCTGGCACGACGCAATGGTGAAGGCCTACAACGGAGCGTCCATCGTCATCAACACAACGAACGCGACCCAGCGCGGTTGGGACGTGAACTCCAAGGTTTACGAGGCCGCCGCCTGCGGAAGCTTCGTCCTGACCAATGCGGCACGGTCCCTCGGACGCATCTTCACCGAAGGCGAAGAGGTGGCGACGTACGAGAGCTATGACGAGCTTGTCGCGGCGGTCGAACACTACCTTTCGGCGCGTGGGGAGCGGCAAAGGATTGCAGAGGCAGGGAGAGCTCAGGTGTACCGGGAGCACACCATGTTGCACCGGGTTCAGGAAATTCTCGCAGCCGTGACCGGGGAGGATGCAGTGGTATCAGCTCAAGAGGTATATGGCCTTGGGAAAGAAAAAGAAAAAGGAAGTTAATAATGCCAACCGATACGACAGCAACGTCATCTATTCAAAGTCTTTTTGAGGCAGCGATTCGAACGTATGCTGAAGAGGCAGATACATTGAGGTTTCTCCCTGAAAATAGATATAATTGCGCCATCTTTCCTGCTACAGGTCAATATGATTGGTTTTCTGGACAACTCCTTTATTGCCTTATTAGATACCGGAGACCAATGCGGATAATTGAAATATCAACCTCATCTGGCTACTCCACTCTATTTATGGCTCTCGCCCTTAGAAAGAATGGATTCGGCAGAGTGCATACGTTCGAAATTGACGCTTCTGTAGCTTACGCTGCAATGAAAAACTTTGAGCGTTATCATGTGAAAACCTATGTTGACGTTCATATCGGTGATGCCAGAACGAACATAAAGAGGGTTGAGGGCATAACAAGATCTGAAATGCTTTTTTTGGATTCCGTTCATACTGAAACATTCGCAAGATGGTTCATTGAAACGCTTGTGACGAAAGCTCGGAAGGAGGCGTTGTTTCAAATGCACGATATTCTGCCATTAGAGGCTAGAGTCAGGCATCGGGGCGGTCCGCCTTGGCCTCTCCTGCCACAGGTTTATCGAAGAACACGTCACTTGTTGGGCGATATTGTTCGAGGGAGGCCGCTGGCGCGCGGGAGAGTCAAGCGGATAGTGAGAAGAGCAGATTTGCCTGGAACCCTGCCGACATATAACGGCAATTCAAGCACTGAGGCCATTTTTGGTAATCGATTGGTTTCTTTGATGTCCCGATATGACTACTGTTTCTGTTATGACGTTGCGGATAAATATTCTGATCTACTTAGTTCACGAAAGTATGATGAAATGGCCATTGGTAGGCAAGATGCAGAAGGACGGCCTTTCGAATGGAATGAATCTCTATGGGCATACGCTGGGGCTGTCAGTGAAGCATATGTGACGCTACGTAATAGTTCGTAACAATTCATAGGAAGATCGAAGTGCCTGCTATGTTTTCCTATAAGACAGGAAAGATGGACCGTAAAGACATTCGAGAAACGCGGGGATATATGCATAGCTTGCCGTCTGATGCGGACGCAAGCGGCCGGACCTTCGGTCAGGAGGAGCTGGAGCTCCTCCGCCGGGTGATCGAATCCGGGACGCTGAATTGCACCCGCGGGAGCATGGTCAGGACGTTCGAAGAGGAGTTTGCCGAGAAGTACGGGGTGGGCCACTGCACGGCGGTGACCTCGGGGACGGCCGCCCTGCACACGGCGGTGGCCGCCATCGATCCGAGCCCGGGCGATGAGGTCATCACGACGCCCATCACCGACATGGGGGTGATTGCGGCGATCCTCTATCAGACCGCCGTGCCGGTGTTTGCCGATGTGGACCCGGAGACCTGCAACGTCACCGCCGAGACCATCGAACCAAGGATCACCCCACGGACCCGGGCCATCATCGTCACCCACCTCTTCGGCAACCCCTGCGACATGGACCCCATTCTGGGGGTGGCCGGCCGCCACGGCCTGCCGGTCATCGAGGACTGTGCGCAGGCCTACCTGGCGACGTACAAGGGCCGCCTGGTGGGGACCGTCGGGGCCATCGGCTGCTTCAGCCTCCAGCAGACCAAGCACATGAGTTGCGGCGAGGGGGGGATGGTGATCACCGGCGATGATGCCCTGGGCCGTCGAATGCGGCTCTTTCATGACAAAGCCTGGGGCTATGGCGACCCTGAGCCCGACCATTACTTTCTGGCGCTGAACTACCGGATGACCGAGCTTCAAGGGGCTGTGGCGCTGGCCCAGTTGAGGAAGCTCGAGGGGGTCGTGAGCCGGCGTCGGGCTTTGGCGGGGCTGCTCACCCGCCGGATTGCGGGCGTCCGCGGAATCGATCCGCCGAGACCGACCCCCGGGGCGACGCACGTGTACTGGAAATACCCGCTGCGGGTGAACGCAAAGGAGCTGGGGGCCGACGTCACGGAGCTGGCGGCGAGGCTGAAGGAGGCGGGTATCCACTCCTCCCCGCGCTATATCCAGAAGCCCGCCTTTCTTTGCGAGGTGCTGCGGGAGCGGAGGACGTTCGGGGCGAGCCGATTCCCTTTCGAGGGGCCTTTCCAAGACGGGCAGCCGTCCATCGAGTACAGGCTTGAGGACTACCCCGGGACGGTTCAGGGCCTCTCCGGCGTCCTGGTGCTTCCGTGGAACGAGCGGTACGTCGACGCGGACGTGGAATTTATCGCCGGGGAGATCCGGCGGTCCGTGGCGTTTTTCCAGGAAGCGGACGGCGGATGAGCCGGGGGCTCAGTATCGGCCTGGTAGGGGCCGGGCAGATCGGCCAGGTCTATCTTGAGATCCTCCGGGCCGTCGAAGGGGCCCATCTCGTTGCCGTCGCCGACAACAACCCGGACACCGCGGCGGCCGCCGCCGAAGCCTATGGCGTGGATGGATACGCAAGTGTAGAGGAGATGTTGCGAGGGGCGGAGACCGAGGCGGCGGTGGTTTGCACGCCCCCGGCATCGCACGCAGAGATTGCGCTGGAGTGCCTTCGCAGGGGCATTCACGTCCTTTGCGAAAAGCCTCTGGCGCTTTCCTGCGCAGAGGCCGAAGCCTTGGTTCGGACCGCCGAGGAGAAGGCTGCCCTCCTGATGATGGCGTCGAAGTTTCGCTACGTCCCGGAGGTCATGAAGGCAAAGGGGGTTATCGCCGCGGGGGCGCTGGGGGAGGTCATTTCCTTTGAGAACGCCTTTTGCAGCCACGTGGACATGCGGCGGCGGTGGAACTCGGTCCCCGAGGTCTCGGGGGGCGGGGTGATCATCGACAACGGGGCCCACTCGGCGGACATCGCGCGATATCTTCTCAACCCAATCGGGGAGGTCTTGGTCGCTCAGGGACCGGGGGCCCAGGATGTCGAGGTCGAGGAGACCACGTGCATCCTTGTGAAAACCGTCTCCGGCGTCCTTGGGGTCATCCAGTTGAGTTGGAGCTACAACCGGCACCTGGACAGCTTTATCAGCGTCTACGGTGCGTCGGGTACACTGCACGTCGGGTGGAAGGGCATGCGCTACCGCGTGGTGGACAAGCCCGACTGGGTGGAGTTCGGCAACGGTTACAACAAGATGGAGGCCATCCGGGCGCAGGTGTTGAACTTCGTCCGGTCCATTCAGGGCGTGGAGCGGCCGCTGATGACCCCGGACGATGCGCTCGCCTCGGTCAAGGTGGTGGATGCGGCGTACCGCTCATTGGCCTCCAGCCGATGGGAGTCCGTCCGCTGAGCCGGTTCGACCGGCTCTCTCTGATGGGGGCAAGGGTGCGGGATCCGAAGATCGTCGTCCTTACCCGGGAGGGGAAATCGTTCGGCCTCAGCTTGTTGGCCCGTCTGCGGGAAAGGTGCCTGCCGGTGTCACTGATTGTGGTTGAGCGCACCCCCATGGTGGCCCGCTACCGAATGGCTCGCTTCTTGGCCAAAAAGATCGGGATCAAGGACGCCGTCCTGTACAACGTCCAGTTCGCCTTTCAGAGAGTTGGGGCAAATGTTCACCGGCTGAGGTCGACCGGAAGTCTTTACCCCGACTACAGCCCCTATGCAGAGCACGTGGTGTTGACTCGATGGACGAACTCGGCGGAAGCGGTTTCGGCAATCGCGGACGTCGGGCCGGACCTGATCCTGCTCGGTCAATCCGGCATCGTGCGAGAACCTATCCTTTCGTTGCCAAGACTGGGGACCCTAAATTCGCATCCCGCCTTGCTTCCCAAGTACCGAGGAGTAGACGTGGTCGCGTGGACGCTGTGGCATGGAGATCCCCTGGGGGTGACTGTCCACTTTGCAGACCAGGGGGTGGATACTGGCCCTATCATTGCGCAAAGGAAGCTGGAATTGCAGGGAGCCTTTCACCTCGAGGAGGCCGAGCGGCTTGTAACCGAGATGTCGCTGGACATGCTTGTCGAGGTGACCGAGCAGGTGCTCGAGGGAAAGTCTTCAGCTTTAGCTCAACGACTGGAGGACGGTAAGC
>JBHIBA010000297.1:0-5824 GCA_046758845.1 Nitrospinota bacterium | reverse complement strand
GCAGACCCGCTGGTCTTATACCAGCCCGAGCAACGGGCTTACATCCCCATCTGGCCATTGGAATTCAATCTTCTGCGGGGGAAGGATCGCCGCAATCCGCCCGCAGGGCCGCGGACATCTCCGCAGGGATGCGCTGGGGGCGCATCTCGCTGTTCAGGAAGGGGTGGACGGTGAAACCCTCTGCGAGGACTTTCTCGTAGCCATCGCGGACCGTGTATTCCACGCGCACCCTGGTTCTGCGAACCTCGCCAATCCGGGCCTCGACGGAGAGCCGGTCGTCGTAGCGGGCGCCTGCCAGGTGCCGGCAGCCCGACTCCACCACCGGCATCAGGAACCCTTGCTCTTCCAGGCGCCGGTAGGCGTATCCCAGTTTGCGGAACAGGTCCGTGCGGGCCACCTCGAACCAAACCAGATAGGCCGAATGGTGGGCCACGCCCATCTGATCGGTTTCGGCGTAGCGGACGACGATCTCGGACACGTGGGGCGACAACAACGCGCTCCTTCAGAAAAGCAACAGAGAGGCGGTGGCGAAATAAATGAGGGCGCTGACGATGTCGATGGTCGTGGACACGAAGGGCTGCGTGGCCACCGCCGGGTCGATGTGGAGCCAGTGGAACGCCAGCGGAACCAGCACGGACCACACCGCCGCCGCCATGATCCCGAGCAGGATGGCCAGGCCCACCGTCGGGCCGAGCCAGGGGTTATCGGGATACAGCAGATAAGTAATGCCGCCCAGAAGGAGGGCGACGGCGATGCCCAGAAGGACCCCCACCTGGAACTGCTTCCATACGATTTGAAGCCACTGCTTGGGGTCCAGCCGCCCGGTGGCGATTCCTCGGACCAAGACGGTCGCAGACTGGTTTCCGACGATGCCTCCCATCCCCAGGATCAAAGGCATGAAAGCGGCCAGGTAGATCTGATCTCTGAGGACGCCGATGAAGTGAGCGATCACCCGGGCGGTCAGCATCCCGGCGGCCAGGCCCACCAGGAGCCAGGGCAGGCGATAACGCGCCACACGGAAAGCGGATCGGGTCAGGATTTCTTCGTCGTGGGTCCCGGCCATTTTGAGGATGTCTTCGGTGGCCTCGGCCCGAATGACATCGATGACGTCATCCACGGTGACGATTCCCACCAGCCGGCTCTCGTGGTCCACCACCGGCAGGGCCAGCAGGTCGTACCGGGAAACCAGGCGGGCGACCTCTTCCTGGTCGGTGTCCGTATACACCCGATAGACTTCACTGCGCGCCAGGCCCTTGAGGGTGGCGTCCGGGGGGGCGAGCAGAAGCTGGCGAAGCGAAATTACGCCTTCCAGGTGATTGTCGCCGTCAACTACGTAGATATAGAAGACGGTTTCGGCCTCGCTCTCCTTGCGGACGTGCGTGATGGCCTCACCGGCCGTCATCTCCTCCGGCAGGGCCAGACAGTGGGGCGTCATGATGCCGCCGGCCGTCTTCTCGCCGTACTGGAGAAGATCGGTCACCGGCTCGGCCACCTGGGCGTGGAGGATGTCCAACACCTCTTTGGCCTTATCGTCGGGGAACAGGGCGATCAGGTCGGTCACGTCGTCGGCTTCCATTTCCTGGAAGAGCGCCGCCATATCCGCCGGCTGCATGGGCTCAAGTAGCTCTTTGGCCGTCTGGTCGTCGCATTCGCTGAGCACCTGGGCCGCCCGCTCCCGGTCTTCTTGGATCATCCCGAAAGTGGTCTGCTTTTCCTCCTCATCCATGTGCCGGAGAATCTGCGCCAGGTCCGCCGCGTGGAGCTTTTCCAGCAGATTCAGGGCGTGTCCGGTCGCGCCCCGGCGCATCAGGCGTCGGAAGGAGTCCTGAGCAAGGTGAATTTTCTGCTCTTGGCTTTGGACCATCCGCGGAACTCCCGAAGGGCCGCCTCAGAAAAGGTCCGGAAGGTTTTCAGAGGGGGAATCTATTGCGTATTCGGAAGCCTGTCAAACCCCGCGTCGGGAGGATCGAAAGGATAACGGAGCCTAAAGGGTAAGGGAGGCTCAACTGATAGAGGAGCGCTTGGGCAGAAGACCTAGACCCATTTAGGGCGAAATTTGGTAGGCGGGGCTTCTTGCCCGGCGCGTCGGCTTTCCATTGGCGGCCAAGATGGCCGCCCTACCGTCGTTTCGTCGGCCGAAAGCGAGACACCGCTCGGGCGGAGAGATGACGGCGATGAGGTCGAGATCGCCGATTCTATCCCTGTGCGATTCAACTTCTCATGGCTTCGAAGACCTCGCGGGCGGCGCGTGGGAGCATGGACAGGGCGATGTGGCCGGCCCCGTCGAGGTGGACTTTTCGCACACGCGGTGCGTTCCAGCCCGAGGCGGACTCCTCAAGGACCATGGCATCGAAAGGCGAGTAAATCACCGTTGCCTTCACGTCCCGGGGGTCTTCTCCCAACCACCGCAGGAAGGGGCTGCCGGTCTTCAAATCCAAACCGCAATCCCCCCACGTGAACACCCACATGTCCACCCCCTTGTGGGGCGTCCCGAGCGTGATCAGGTGGGCCACGCGCAGGCTGGAGTCGCCCGAACGCTGGGCTTGCGCCACGCAGGCCCGGGCAACCAGGCCTCCCATGCTGTGCCCCACGATGTCCACGGCCTCAGCGCCGGTGTCCCGGAGGACTTCGCGTATGTGTTCGGTGAGCTGCTCCGCGTAGTGCCTGATCGCCGCCGTACTCGGCCCGAACGTGGGCATCGTCACCTTCGATCGGCCCATCCGCCGCAGCGACAAAGCCAGGACCCCCAGGGTCAGACCCCGCACGTGGTAACCGTGGCAGAGAATGACGGGCCGGTCGCCGGACCGCAAGGAAGTGCGCCCTTCTCTCCCCGGCCAGGGCAACCACCTGACCACTGACCACACGAAATCGCAAAACCAAAGGAGGAGAAGAACGGCCGTGCAAAGGGATTCAACCAGATAACCCCGCAACGCGCCCGAGGAGATCTGATAGAAACGCGGTTCCCACCCGGGCTGTTTGCCCCTCTCATAGAGATAGATGGCGTACGTCAAAAGGGTGAACCCCAACACGCAGCCCAGGAAGATGAGGAGCGCGAGGATCATCGAAGATCACCCTTTTCGGACGTCCCGCCGGCCCGCTTGCGGCAGACCCTCTGGCTGCCGAACCCCTCATCCCTCAACGCCGCGCGCCGCCGCAAACCGGTCCAGGAACCGGCGTCGGGCAAGCCCCAGTTCCACCAGGCGGGTGATGAGCTCCGGGTAGGGGAGACCTGCCGCTTCCCACAACTTGGGATAGACGCTGGTCGCCGTGAAGCCGGGGATCGTGTTTAACTCGTTCAGGTAAATCTCCGGTTTTCCCGACGAGGTGTCCAGCAGGAAGTCCACCCGGGCCATCCCGTCCGCGCCCAGCGCCCTGTAGGCCCGGACGGCCAACGTGCGAATCTGCTCCGCCAGGTCCTCCGGCAATTCCGCGGGGACGACGATCTCCGTGGCGCCGTCGGTGTACTTCCGCTCGTAGTCGTACCATCCTCCCCGAGGCCGGATCTCCGCCATTGGAGCCGCCGCCACGGGAGCGGTTTTTTCCACCCCTGGCGCTGCCCCCCGCGAGCCGGCCGCCCCTTCGCCCGTCGTGTTGCCCAGAACGGAGGCCTCGATCTCCCGACCCTCTACGGCGCGTTCCACGAGGACCCGGTGATGATAGCGGAAGGCCGTGGCGACCGCTTCTTGCATCTCCCGCTCATGGGCCACGCGGCTGACGCCCACGCTGCTCCCCAGCGCGGCCGGCTTCACAAAGAGCGGGGGGCGGAGCGAAGCGTCCAGCAAGCACTTTTGCACGGCCTCCGGATCGCACCGGTGCGTCTCCCACCCGAGCGTCACCCAATCGACGACCGGCACGTCCGCCGCACGGCAGATGACCTTCGTCAGCTCCTTGTCCATGCCGTTGGCCGAGGCCGCCACGCCCGCGCCGACGAACGGGATTTCGGCCAGCTCAAGAATTCCCTGCAGGGCGCCGTCCTCGCCGCCGGGGCCGTGGATCAGGGGAAAGGCGATGTCGAAGGGATGAGCGGTTCCGCCCGGAAACTCGACCAGAGCGGGAGAGCCGGGCTCCAGCTTCAGGGTAATCCTCAAACCCCGCCCGGGCGGATCTTCCGGCGTCTTCAGGAGGGTCCACTCCCCGCCGGTCCCGATCAATACGGGCAGGATCTGGATTTCTTCCCGGTTTGCCAAGCGGGCGATCGACGCCGCCGAGGCCAGGGAAACCCGATGCTCAGCCGACCGCCCACCGAAGAGCAGTGCGACGCGACGGACGCTTCGGCTCATCCCTTGAGGCTTCGAAATCCGGAGGCGAGCTCAGCCATGGCCTTGGAGATGACGCCCACACCGTTGGCCGCCAGGAGCCGGCCGCCCTTGCCCTTCCACTTCTCGGCCGTGGGGACGTCGTTGGCCAGGATTCCGGCAATCTTGCCGGACTCCAGCGTGACCTCGAAGATCCGCTCGATGGCCCCTTCCACCTCCGGATGAGCGGGCTCTCCGGCGCGTCCGAGGTTCATGCTCAGGTCGGTGGGGCCGACGAACAGGACATCGATCCCGGGCACTGTGGCAATCTCCTTCAAATTCTCCAAGGCGCGCCTGGTTTCCACCTGGACGCACACCAGGGTCCTCTCCTTCGCGGCGGCCAGGTACTCGCCCGGCTGGCGGAGGCCGTAGCGCGCGGCGCGGACCGAAAACGCGATCCCGCGAATTCCCTCGGGCGGATAGTGGGCCGACGCGGCGACCCGCTCGGCTTCCTCGCGGGATTGGACCTGGGGCACGAGGACACCCGACGGCCCCGTATCCAGCGCCCTGAGAATGTGCGTCCGTTCCCCGGAGGGCACCCGGATGACGGCTTCCGCTCCCCCCGCCTCGGCCGCCCGGACGAGATCGGAGGCCGTTTCCACGTCGGCGGGTCCGTGCTCGGTATCTACGAAGAGGAAGTCAAACCCGGCCCAGCCGGCGATTTCCACTAAGGGCGGGGAGGGAACCCCGAGAAAGACGCCGAACAGGGTTTCTCCTGCGCGCAGACGCGCCTTCAGTTGGTGATCGGCCATGGCGGTCCCCCAATTTACTTCAGGAGGCGGGACATGAACTTGAAATCCTCGGTTCCTGCGACGCGCAGGACGTCAAACACGACGGTCTCTGTGGACGTGATGACCGCCCCGGCCTTCCCCATCAGGCGCAAACCCGTCTCCCAGTTGGACTCTGTCCGAGAACAGACGGCGTCCGAGGGGACGTGCACATCAAACCCTGAATCCAGAAGGTCACAGACGGTCTGAAAGACACAGACGTGCGTCTCACACCCGGTGACCAAGACGTGGCGGGTCTTCTCAGCGGGAAGTCGGTCCAAGAAGCCCGAGGCCCCGCAACAGCTGAAGCTGTTTTTTTCCAGCGGCTGGACCCCGGAGATGGCGCGCCGGATCTCCGGGACGGTGTGACCCAGGCCCTTGGGGTATTGCTCCGTCGCGACGGTGGAAAACCCTACCCGGGAGGCCAGGGAAAGAAGGATCCCGACGTTCTTGACCGCCCGGTCGCGCGCATACTCCGGCATGGCGGCGAGAAGCCGCTCCTGCATGTCCACCACAACCATGGCCGTCTTCTCGGCCGCTAGACGCACCTGACAGGTTGTTGTCACTTCCGTCTGACTTTCCCCTCCAGGTAGTTCGTGCGACACGTCAAAACGCCTGAGGGCTCAAGAAGTTGCGGCGAATTCTACCACAGGCCCCACCCCCCCTCAAGGCGGCTATGTTAGGGCGCTGTTGTAAGAAGCCCAAATGTTTTTAGGGGGGCCTTTCTGAAAGCCGGCCCCCCTAAAACCCCCCGGAAAACTT
>JBHIBA010000296.1:0-5833 GCA_046758845.1 Nitrospinota bacterium | reverse complement strand
TGATCATCGGCGGGGCCCTCGGGGCCATCCTCGACCCCTCGGCCAGCGAGCAGGGCGTCACGGCCAAGCTGGGAATCGACGCCACAAAACCCCTCGGCGACCCTTACGCAGAGAAGCTCAAAATGGACCCCGACAAGATGGCGTGGGCCCGCAGTCTGGTCGAACAGATGGAGGCCGAGCGGGTCCAGGAGCGTTCCCGGGCGGTGTGAGAAAAGACGGATGCCCCGAGGACCTGGAAGACCGTTCGGGGGGGAATTGACCTGTTGCCCGGGCCGGGGGACGGTGTGTTGAACGCGGGCTTATCAGAAAGAGGGAGGCCGGGCTTCAAGCGGGAGATCCGGACGGGAGCCTCGGGCGACCCCTTTCCCGCCGCCGTCGAAAGCCGGGGCTTCACGTTTGTGGGGGCGATCGGCGGCGTAGACGAGTCAGGGAAGGTGGTCAGCGCCCTCGTTTCGGAGCAGGCCGCCCGCGCGATCCGCAACCTGGCGGAGGTCCTGGCGGCGAACGGGCAGGGGCTGGAGCACGTGGTGAAGTGCACGGTTTATCTGACCGACGCAGGGGACGCCTCCACCGTGGAGGGAGTCCTCAAAGACGCCTTCCCGGAGGACCCGCCCGCGCTCTCCCGCGTCGAGGTCAAGGGCCTCCCCGACGGGCAGAAATTCGCCATTGAAGCCGTCGCCGTGCGGCCGCCCGAGGGCAGGGACGTCTACGACTTCATGGGCTGAGGCGGGAGACGAGACCGCAAGACCTCCGGGGAGCGGTATCCAGTCCTCGATACAATCCGCCGCATGCCCTGAACCGCAAGGAAAGGGACAACGATGAGTGAGGTGCGGGAAATCAAAGAGGCCGATTTCGAGGGGGCCGTCCTGGGCGCTTCCGGCCTGACGTTGGTGGATTTCTGGAGGGAGAGGTGCGCCCCCTGCGTCCGGCTGGACCGGATGCTGGATGGGTTCGCCGCCGATTTCGGCGGGCAAATTCAGGTCGTCAAGGTGGACGCCGAGAAAAACCCCGCGGTGGCGGAGAAATATGACGTCAAGGGGGCGCCGACGCTGCTCTTCTTCAAAGACGGCGAAATCGTTGAGCGAATGACCGGCGTTGAGCGCAAGGCGACCCTTCGCCAGGCCATCGAAGCCCATCTTTAGAACCGGGGCGGCCCAACGCCGCGTCCCCGGCTGATGGATTCGGGGGAACCGCTAGCCCTTCTTCGCGATTGTGAGGGCGAACGGGTTTTCCGGGTCGGTGAGCCAATCAACCATCTGAAAACCGCATTTCTTCAATAAGTCCTCGACCCTGTCGCGGTCATACTTGGCGCTGATCTCGGTCAGGATTTCCTCCCCGCGGTCGAAGGCGATCTCCATCCCGACCCCCGGCAGCCGGACGACCTGATCGCGCGTGGAGCGCAGCCGCATCTCGATCCAGTTCCGCTCCCGATTGTAAAAGGACCGGTGCTCGAAGGCGTCCGGATCGAAATCGGCGTCCACCAGGCGGTTCAGGACCGAGAGAACGTTTTTGTTGAACTCCGCCGTCACGCCCTGGGCATCGTTGTAAGCGGCCTCCAAGCGGTCCACGTCCTTGATCAGATCCGTCCCCAAGAGGAAAAACTCCCCTGCGCTCATCCGGGCCGCTACCTGCGAGAGGAGGGCGGTGGCCTCGTGCGGCCGCAAGTTGCCGATGGTCCCCCCCAGAAAGATGACCAGACGCCTTCCTCCGTCCGGGATGTGTCCCAGATGTTTCATAAAGTCGCCGATGAGGCCGCGCACCCGAAGGCCCCCGTAGCGGGCGGTCAGGTCGGCCGCCACCTGCTGGACGGCGCTTTCGTTCACGTCAAGGGGCACGTAGAGAGAAAGTCTTCTTGCCCGCGCCATGGCGTCCAGGAGGAGAGAGGTCTTGCTGGAGGACCCGGAGCCCAGCTCCACCAGAACATCCGCCCGGCTTACAGAAACGATCCGTTCCGCGAAACGGGCCAGCAGGGCGCGCTCCGTGCGGGTCGGATAATACTCGGGGAGGTCACAAATCCGCTCGAAAAGGGCCGACCCGCGGTCGTCATAAAAAAACTTGGAGGAAATCTCCCGGGGGCGGCGGAGAAGCCCGAGGCGAATCTCCGCGCGTTTTTCCTCCATGTCGGGCCGCTCCAGGACGTCGATGACGACCCTCTTGTCGCGGTGGCCTTTTCGCGGGGTCCTGGCCATGACGCTCTTTTCGCGGTTATGGGAGAATTGCGATGCCACCCGCCATGCCGGGCTGAGAAGCCGTTTGGGGTCGAAAGGCGAAGCCGCGGCGTGAATGAATGAAAAGGGCGGTTCAGCCAGCCGCGCCTTCCGAAAAAACGGCGGGCGGCGAAATACGCTTCTCGGTCAACGATGCTTTTTAGTCTAACAGGCAACCGGCCGCGACGCCACCCCAACGAGGATGACTTGGCGGAAGCGGAAATCCGTGATGGCGAATTTGGGTGATGCTAAGATGAAGGGCGGTTCTTGATCGGGGGATAAGAGATGTCGTGGAGTCAGGGCTCCGGCGGTTTCGGCAAATTCCTATTTCTGATCTGCCTGCTGTATCTCGCCCTGGTCCTCTACCTGGCGGCCTATGGACTTCCAACCTTTGTCACCGCTTTTCTCTTCTGACCTCCGCGGCAAAGGGCGCAGGAGGAAGGCACGGCGGCCGCGCCCGTCTCTTGTTCTCCACGCCCTAGCCTGCGCGGTTATCCTCTCTGCCGCCTGCCTGGGATCATGGAGCCGCGCGCACGCCCAGGACCTGCGTCCTTACCGGGCGGCCATAAACGTTCACTCCACCTTCAGCACCGGAGATCTCTCCCTCGATGTGCTGGCGAAGATGGCCGAAGAAGACGGTCTGGACATTCTCGTCGCCACCGACTACGCGCGGCTCTCCTGGGCCTGGGGTTTTCGCCCGCTGCAAAATGTCCTTCGCGTCCAGTTCGAGAGGCGTTCGGTGTTCCAGTCGGGAGTGGGAAGATATCTGGCCGCAGTCGCGGATGTGGACCGCAGACATCCGAACCTCCTGGTCATTCCCGGTATAGAGGTCGCCGCCCACTACCACTTCAGCGGGGACCCGCTTCAGGGAAATCTGGTGGCCCATAACTGGCACCGTCGCATGCACGTCCTCGGACTCAAAAAGCCGGAGGACTACCTTGCGTTGCCTATGGCGGGAGGACCGTCGGTCGACCTCCTCCTGGCCAGGGGCGCCTCCGGAATCCCCGTCACTGTCTGGCCGTACCTCCTCCCGGGCATTTACCTGCTGTGTTCCCTGATCGGTGTGATTCTGATGCTCTGGATGGGATTTCGGCGGGTCCTGGGCTCCCTGGTCTATCTCGTCTTCATCCCGCTGGCGGTGAACGAACTCCCCTTCCTGAAATCCCCGAGCGACCCCTACGGCGGGGACCCAGGCATCCAGCCCTATCAGGCCCTCATCGACGGCGCCGTCAGAGCGGGCGGGATCGTCCTTTGGGCCCGACCAGACTCCCCCCTGCAAAAGGATAGCATCAGTCCCCTGATGCTGGAGACTCCCCCACATCCGGAGGTTTTGTTCCAGTCCTACGGTTACACCGCCTTCGACACCGTTTATGACGAGAGTCTCGGGGCCAGCGCGCCCGGCAAGCAATGGGACCGGGTTCTCGGAGAATACGTCCGGGGCAGGCGGCAGTCGCCCGTCTGGGTCTACGGAGGGATCGGCCTCCCCGGCCGAGCGGGGAACGGGGGTCGGGGCCGGCTTTCAGACGTCCAGACGGTCCTTTTCCTGAAAGAACGAACCGAGCTGGAAGTCCTGTCGGCCCTCCAAAAGGGGCGGATGTATGCGGTCAAGGGTCGCGGTCCTTCCCGGCTGCGCCTGGATCAATTCATTGTGATCGCCCGGGACCAGGGGGTGATGGCGCTAATCGGCGAGACCGTGACGGCGGTCGAGCCCCCGGAGATCCGTTTCCGCATCTCCACCGGCGACGACAGCCCGAAGGACCTGACGGTCCAGCTCATTCGCAACGGAGAGGTCATCCAGACTTATCGGGGAAAGACGCCCTTCCAGGTCAACTACATCGACCCAGATCCACCAACCCGGGGGAAGGTCTACTACCGGCTGGACGCGATGGCCTCCCCCTCCGAGCGCCTTCTCACCAACCCCATCTTCGTATTACGCCCCTGACGGCAGGTGGGGATTAAAGCCCGGGCAGTGGGTCAGTTTGGAACGGATTCAGCCCCGTACGCAGCTTCGCCCACGGCTCTGTCATCATTTGGTGCAGCCCCGATCTGAGCGAGGACCTAGGTCCGAGCGGAGATCGGAGCGCGCCCGGCCGCGATTTCCGCGGAGCCTGCACTGAGCGAAGCGAATGTGCTCAAATCGCGGCTACAACGAGAGGAAGGCAGGATTCATTCAGCAACTGACCTACCACCAAAGCCCGGATTCCCAGGGGGGCCGGACGCACCGCGTCGTCATACCGCACTGGCGTGCCTGGGCATTCACCATCGGAAGGGGCGCGCCAGAGATGCCCGGATTAAGCGCACACACCTCCAACCGCAGCTCGGCCGGCACGCAAGTGCCCAAAAAGCGCCCACCGTAAAAAGCAAAAGCGAAACTCTCATAGAAGAAGGCCGCGCAGTCACTTTGGCCAAGGCGGATCAAGACGGGCTTCCGTCTTGTAGACCGAACCATCCGCAAGGGTGGAACCGGCCCGATAGGCCCGCGGGCCGGACCGTCGGCGGTCCTTCCTCCAGCCGCAGGGACGTGCGTCTCATCGAGGAATCCAGGGCTGAATCGCTGACGAGGTTCCCGCCTCCCAGGCTTCGCCGCAGTCTCTGGCGGAGCTTATCCCCCTCTTTGGCTGTCCGCTCCCAGGAAACCTGGAGGAGGCGGAGCTTATCCAGGGCGATGCGGCCTGGCGGGGGCGCCGACCCGGGAAGGGCTGGATAGAATCCGTCCTCTGCGAGGAGCCGCTGAGCCTCGGCAGACAGAAGGAAGTTCAAGAAGAGCATAGCCGCTTGGGGATGGGCCGCCCCCCTGGGCAAGGCCACCGCAGCCGGTATGGCCGGAATGCCCTCCGAGGGGATCCTGAGCACGACCGATCCCCCCTTTTCCCCTCCCCGCCAGACATCCTCCCCCGACAACCCGCCCGAAACCGCCTCCGAACTCCTGACCATCCTTTCGGCCGCTTCTCGATACGGGACCACGGCGGCGGCGTTGCGACCCAGGGCCTCGAGAAAATCCCAGCCGTGAAGTCTTGCCATGGCCGCAGCCCAGTAAAACCCCGGCCCGCCCTCGGCCGGGTCGGGCAGGACCAGCAGTTTCCGGAAGCGGGCGTCGGCAAGGTCACGCCACGAGCGCGGCCGGTCGGCCGGCTTCACCCGGTCCGCGCGATACCCCAGGACAACCGTTACAACGTACGGAGCCGCCCAGAAACCTGCCGAGCCCCTCATCCAATGAGGCAGCCGGAGCCTGTTCGGGACTTCCGCCTTACGCAGCAGTCCGCCGAGCTTCAGCCCGACAATCAATCCCGGGTCGGTGAGTTGAAGGACGTCCACCTCGACTCTTTCCTCTCGGACTGCCTGAAGAAAACGCGACGCCAATTCCAGATCACTGCCGCGGACGATTTGAACTTCGATCCCAACGGTATTCCGAAAAACCGTGGCGAGTTTCTGGGCCGTTTCCCGGCGGAGGGGCGTGTACCAGGTAAGGGTTTTCTCCGCGCGCGCCGTTACAACATTGGGGGGTGGAGGAACCTTGACCAGCGGACCGGCCGGCGCGCAACAACCGGCCAAAAAGAACAAGAGAAGACCCCACCAACGCCTGCGGTAAGACATTCCGACGTCTCCAAAGATTCTCACGCGGCCAG
>JBHIBA010000295.1:0-5843 GCA_046758845.1 Nitrospinota bacterium | reverse complement strand
GAGACTGTCGGTTCGGATCAGGGTGTAGTCCGTCCCTTCGGTGAAGACGATGGTTCCCGCGGCATCGGTGACGACAATGCTGGCAGGGTCAATAAAGCGCTGGTTCAACACTACAATCAGGGTGCTGTCTATGACGTGAGCCTCGTTGAGGACCTGGAACAGTGCCCGTTCGGCTTCACGGTCATTGATACGATATGCACCTCCAAAGCCAGCCGAAAGTTGCGCGCCCCAGGGGATCTTCTTCCGATAGCTAACGTCCATTCCCGCCCCGTAAATGTCCTCCTCGCCCACCTCAAAGTCCGTCAGGGAGCCGAGGACGTTGAAGGTCGTGGTGAGATTCTGATAGAGCTGGTGTGTCAAAGCGAAGGAGCCGGAATGGCTCTTGGTTTCCCTCTCCTGAGTCAAAGATGAGTAGCGATATGAGTAGGTGCTATAGAGGCGTTTGGTATGTAGAAGGCGTGCGGTTTCATCGATTCCGAGCCTTTCGTATGGTAGGAAGCCTACTCTCTTGAAGTTATCGAAGCTTGAGTTCAGGTAGCTTCCCTTCCCCCAACGAAACGAATGGGAAAGGCGCGCGCTGTCCGATGAGAAGTCCCGGTCTGAAATCCCGTCATCAAACCAGAGGTGTTCAAAAGAGACGTTCGTCTTGCTGCTACGCCCCTTAAAGCTCAGGCTTCGCAGGACGTCATCGCGCTGAGAGACTGCAGAGGTAAGACCCGACCTGAAGGTCTCCTCAAGAGAACGCTCCGAGTAGCTGATGGTGGAGGGGAAAAATCTGGCTCCGAAGTTTACTCCCACCCTCCTATGGTCAGTTTGAAACTCGGTTCTGGCCCCGAGGCTTCCCTCGGTGGTGCCAGAAGTCTGAGTGGCTTGAGCGTCCAGGTTCACGGGCCTCCCTTGGAGGAGCCCGATGCCGGCATTGTAGTTGAGAAATCTCCCGCTGAACTCCTCTTCACGGTCCGGGCCTTGAAAACTCCGTTGCGAGAAAAGAGGGTTAATCTCCAAGGAGAAGTTGAAGATCCTTGGATCCAGGAGATATCCTCTGTTTCGTATCCGAACCCCCTCTTCAAACCGCGTGTCCTGAGACTTTCGCGAATCCCCGGACCCCCGCCAGGAGCCATCGAAGTCGAAGGTGATCTCCCCTTCCCACGGGCCAAGCTGAAATATCTCTTGAGCCCATCCCTCGGAGACCATCCCGAGAAGGCTGATCAGCACAACGAGGAGCTTCTTCCATCCGGCCGTCTTGTTCCGTATTCTTACGGGGCCGGAGGCCCGGCGAAGATCCCTTTGAAAGGGTTCCGATCCCCGGAGTTGTAGTAGAAACACCCCGCCACCTCTGGCACAACCATCGAAAAAGGAGAGTGCTTTCTACAAGCTGCCCCGTTGTTAATTCCTTCAAGGCTTCTTTTCCTCAGGGGGCTTGTGACACCGAGAGCACGATTGAAAATCCACGGGGAAGGCGGTCCTTCCATTGTGGCACCTTCCGCAGAACTCGCCTCCCCTGATCTTCTCCATGGTGATCGCGTTCGCGCCCTTCTTCATCTCAAAGATTTGCGGATGGCACACATAGCACCGGAAGCGGACCCGGTGGAGCCAGTGGGGGAAGACCGCCGCGGGCACGCCCTTCTCCCCAGCCTCCCTTTCGAAGACGATATCTCCAGGGACACTCTGGGCCACCGCTGTGCCCCAGAGGAGCCCGAGCAGAAGAAGCAGCACCAAGACCATTAGTTCATATTGACATGACATCGGTTACACGCTGTAGCCGCCGCAAAGGCGACCTTGCCGGGGCCATGACACCTCCCGCAGAGCTCCCCGGAGAAGATCTCGTCCATGGTAATCTCCATCCCCCGCTTCGGGAAGATCCCCGGATGACAGCTCTCGCAGCTGAGCCACTGGGTATGGGAGGAGTGGGGGAAGAAGGCGTCGAAGGGCGGGGCCGGCCCGGGCAAGAAGAAGTCGAACTTGAATGTGGCAGCCGGAGGACTCGCATCGCCGTCGATGGCGCCCCTGGGCTTGATGATCCCTTGCTTGAGCGCCTCCATCCAGTTGACCTGCCCCACTTGGTCCTTGGGAAGCCGCTTCTCGACCTCCTCCCAGACCAAGAGCTTTTCAATTGGCGGCCTCTGCTCTTCCCCCTTGGGGGGAGGCTGAGGGGCCTTGGCCTCAACCGGAGGCCTGGCCTCCTTTCTCACGGTACGAGCTGGCTTTTCCTCGCGAGGAGGGGGGATATCAAAGAAGAAGGAGAGGGCCTTCTGGGAGCAGGAGGCGGAGAAAAGGAGGGGGGAGAGAAGCAGGATCACCTTGAGGATGCGCATCTTCCCCCTCCTTTCGCTCACTTGATATGGCATGTGGTGCAAAGGGCGCTACTGGCGTTGGCCACCCTCAGGAAGGGCTGGTCCGTTGCGTTGTGCGGGTTGTGGCAGGTCGCGCACTGCACCTGGTCCTTGCCGGTCCCGAAAAGGGGTAAGGTATCGCCGACCTTGCCGCCGCTAGCGGCGTTAAACGCGGTATCCGCCGTCGTATCGTAGGTGACGGATACAGGGTGATCGTTGCTCAGGTCCTGGGTGAGATTGGGCGCGTAGTTGGCATCGCCCGTGGTTCTCATGACGATGCTCCCGGTCGGATCTGAGCCGGTGTAGCTTTGAGGCTTGTTAACGATCACGTCCAAAGCGAGGGTCCCGTCGTGGCAGGAGAGGCAGGCCAGCGAGACCCCGGTAGGCTGACTGGCAATGGTCATATCGATCGTGGGGCTGGAGTACATGGTGTACGGGTTGCCAGAGGTGTCGACGACGTTTCTGTTCCACAGGGGAGCCTCGACGGTTGTGTTACCGTTGTGTGGCGTGTGGCAGTAGACGCAGATCTCGCCGTAATCCACGGCTCCCGTATAGGCGGCGTCAAGGCTGCTGAGGTTCTGGAGGTTATGCTTGGTGGCCGAAACGTCGTCGGCTCTCGCGACCTGGACGCCGACCAGGAGGGTCGCGATCAGGAAGAGACCGATCAGCAAGGCTGACCTTTTCATGTTATTTGCCTCCTTTCTTTGCTAGGGTTTGTTTCAGATACTGGAAGATCTGGACCCTCCGGTTATACTGGTCGACCACGTAGATCTTGTCGGAGGGGTCGATTGCGATCCCCGCCGGAAGCCAGAACTCTCCTCTTCCCCTCCCGATATTTCCGAAGAACAGGAGGAGCCTCCCGCGAGGGTCGAAGATCTGGACGTTGTTGAAGGCGGCATCCACCACATAGATGTGCCCATCCGAGTCCAAGGCGATGCCCTTGGGGCGGGCGAACTCCCCGAAGCCATCCCCCAGCCTTCCAAAGGAGAAGAGGAAGGTCCCGCCAGGGTCGAAGACCTGGACCCGGAAGTTTATGCTGTCCACGACATAGAGCCTTCCTTGGCGATCGAGAGCGATATTGGTCGGGAAGCGGAACTCGCCCTTCTCGCTGCTCCTGTTCCACGCGTGATCGCTCGCTCCCGTCGGGACCTCCCTCGGCTCCGCCTTCTTCCCGATCCTGAAGAGGACCTTCCCTTCCTGATCGAAGGCCACGACCTGGTGGGCCCAGGTGTCGGCCACATACACGCGACCCCGCTCATCGTCCACAGCGACCCCGACGGGTCTCGCCAGGACCTCCTTCCCCCCCATGGCCTTCAGAAACTGGCCTTCGGGATCATAGACGACGACCCGCCTTCCGGAGGCATCGGCGACGTAGATCCTGCCATCCTTTCCTGTCGTGACGCCCATGGCCTTGCCCAACTGGCCCAGCCCTCTTTTGCCCAGGACAAAGACATCGCGGGCGTGACGATCGAACACCACCACCTTTCCGGTAGCCGAATCGGCGACGTAGACCCTGGCTTTCTGATCTCCATGAACGCCGTAAGGTTTGAGGAGGATCTGGGAGTCCTCCGATCGGATGCCTAAGACGGCCTCGATGAGCCTACTGGACGCGGCCTTCTCCTTCCCCACGTCTGTCGGCTTGCTGAGTTCGCCTACATACTTGATCCGGGGCACCTCGGGCGGGAGGGGCCAAACCAGCTCCTCCGCGGCCTCCTCCCTGATCTGCGCGGCACATCCGGCCAGAAGGCCGAGGCCCAGCAGACAGACAAGCGCCCATATCGAAAGGGCCTTGCTATTTCTTGCTGAGACTCCGGACATAGGCGATCACCTCCCGGATGCCCTCGTCCTTTAACGCCGCGCCCCAGGGCGGCATGAGGGGGGATTTGCCGACAGCGGCCCCGCCCTTGGCGACGATGGCGAAGAGGTACTCATCCTTCAGCCCGGCCATGTACGGTTTGTCCGTCAGGTCTCTGGGTTTCGGGTTGAGCGCGGCAGCTCCGGGGCCGTCCCCTTTGCCGGTCGCACCGTGGCAGGCGGCGCAGTACTGCGTATAGAGGGCCTTACCCTTCTCTGCCTTTCCCTGCGCCAGGATGACGCTCGGAAGGAGCATCAGTGCCGCCAGGATCACTACGCCTCTCGCCATTGCCCCGCTCATGCTGTCCTCCTTGGCTAGAGGTTTTGGACTAGTGCATGCAAATCCACACATCCTTAATCTGCAAGCGCCATTCCGATCTCAGGAGCGGCCAACCTCTTGACGGGCTGTCGCTTCGCCTGCTTCTCGACCTTACGTACTTCCTCATTGCCCATATAAGGCGCGCCCCATGTGAAGAAAGGTGCAAACGCCGCGCCACCTAGAGGCGAGCAGAAAAACCAAAAAACTTAGCATGTTACAGAACAGACGGGAAAGTTCGGCTGAAGATTTCGGGACGGCCGTGCCCCAAATGGGGCGTGGAAACCCCACCCACAGCCGGGAGCGGCTCCTCCCTCAGCACCGAACGATGGAAGCCATCGGAGCGAACAGCACGTCGAGAGTGGGGGATTTTCCCCAATGTGGTGGGAAAAAATCCTCAGCCTTCATCTCCTCCAGTTCTGTTCGCTAGGCTGAGCTCTTTGGCCGAACGAAACGACACTGGTGGCCATACGTCTGCGTTCTGGACCTCCCTGGGCTCGTGACTGAGCGTGAAACGATCGACCAGGCACGGGCCATGGGGAGGACGCTATCCGCTGTTACGTCGAAGGCCTTCTCAAGGACGGTGAGACGATCCCCGAAGAGGGGACCGTCCTACAGGAGAAGATCCGGATCGCCCTCCCCGCATGACCGAGAAGCTCCCGGCCCTGACGCCGCGGCGGATCATCGAGGCGCTAGAGCGGGGCGGCTTCTCGATCGAGCATCAGACAGCGAGCCACCTCCGCCACCCCGGTCCTCCACTCCGTCGCGTCGTGGTCCACGGCCTCCCGTCGGGCGCCATGCCGGAGGCGGTGTGCCTTAGAGGAGGGCGCGGAATCTCTTAGCCCAGCCTGGCGCACAATGCAGCGGACAGTAAGGGACGCGAGCTCCCGGTTGTGCTAGCGTCCTGCGCGACTTCTACCTTCTTGAAGGGGGAACGTCGTCCTAACGGCTCGTTGGGCGAATTCCTCAGTCCCCGTCTTCCTCAGCTTTGTGCCCAAGCCCGAACTTCTTTGCCCGGTACCGAAGCTCGTCGCGCGTGAGGCCCAGGAGCCGAGCCGCCCGCGTTTGGTTCCCCTGGGTCAGCTCCAGGGCTTGGCGGACGAACTCCCTCTCGACCTCCTCCAGAACCACGCCCATCTCGGGCAGCCGGAACTTCGGAGGCTCGGTGACCGTGGGGGCGGTCGGCCTGGCGATCCCCGGCGGGAGATGGGCGCGAAGAAGCTCTCCCGTCTCCTCCAGGATCATGGCGCGCTCGATCACGTTCCTGAGCTCCCGGACGTTGCCGGGCCAGTCATAGTCAACCAGCAGCCGCTCGGCTTCTGGAGAGAGGCGCGGAAGCC
>JBHIBA010000294.1:0-5864 GCA_046758845.1 Nitrospinota bacterium | reverse complement strand
CGTTGAACAAGCGCCCAATCACCTAGCATCGCTCCGCGAGAGAAAAACCATCTTCGTTCATAACGAGTGGTAATTCTAGGCCTTGAGTTTTTCCGCCAGCCAGTCACAGAAATGCGGAATCGTTGTGGGGAAGCTGTCGTACTGGCAGTGGACGGAGCCGGGCTCGTCCGGGCCGTACAAGACCAGCTCCTTGTCCTCGACCTTCAGCCCGTCAAACGTCCTTCGCGCGTGCGAGGCGGGGGTGAGATGGTCGCCCTCGCCGTGAATCACGAGGACGGGACAACTCACCTTGTCGATGACCCCCTCCAGCGTGAACTCCTTCAGCCGCTCCCGCGTCTGCCCGGGCGAAGAACACCCCGTCAGCCACTGAAGCTGGCCCCGGATGGTCGCGTAGTCGTCGAAAAGCTCCACGGCGGAGAACAGGGCCCCGAAGACGACCAACGCCCGGACGCGCTTCTCGAAGGCCGCCGCCCGCGTGGCGTAATACCCGCCGAAACTCCGCCCGATGAGCCCCAGGCGGCCCGGGTCCACCTCTGGGCGGGCGCCCAGGACGTCCAGCGCCGCGCCGACGGGGACCTCGTAGTCGGGGCGGCTGGCGATGTTCTGCAACCGGAGGGTTTCCCCCTGTCCCGGCCCGTCCATCACGAGGAGTGAGAACCCCCGCTCGATGAGGGCCTTTCCGCCCAGGAAGTACAGCTCCTCCTTCAGGACGTCGGCGCCGGCCACGTAGAGCGCGCCCGGGGTCTTCCCGTCCTCCCCCGGACCCGCCTTGCCCGGGTAGAAATAGCCCTGGAGCGTCTTCCCTCCGTAGGGGACCTCGACCCGCTCCAAGGGAGGATCGAGGAAGGGGCCCGCCTCGCGGAAACAATCGACGCAAGCCTGGTATGTGGGGAGCCTTCTGGAATCGTCCGGCGTCAGGAAGAATTCCGCCCAGCGGTAATAGTTGCTCGCCCTTAAGTTATGGTCCCGGGCCGTCACCGTCCGGCCCTTGGCCAGGGCCTCTTCCCCCAGACGGGCGACCCGATCCGCCAGGGACTTCCATTCGGCGTGCCAGCTTTCGGGCTCGCCCGCCTGGATCTTCGCAGCCGCGCGAAGGCACTCCTGGGCCTCTCCTCCGCCGTAGATGGCCTCCGCCATGGGCCTCAGCAGATGCCAGGACCAGTCGCGATTCTCCGGCCAGAACTGGAACAAGACAATCCTCCCGCCCGCCTGGGCAAAACCAAAGTAGGGGCGCAGCATGCTGCGCCCCTACCCTCCGCCCCGGGGGAAGCCGGCCGACCCTAGGCCGCCCCGGGAGCGAAGCGTTGGGCCATGGACGAGGCCCGGTCGTACTCACCCTGCGTCAGCTTCACCGAGCCCACAAACCGGTTCGTGAAGAGCTTCTCAACCGGGGGCGCGGACTTGATCCCCATGTACTTGAGGACGTTCTCCCTCGTCTCTCTCTGGTTCACCTCCCTCATGTAGCCCAGCCCCTTTTCGACGATGATCGGGTCGAGGGAGAGGTAGTTGGTCCTTCCCTGATCGATGACCAGGTTCACCCGGGGACTGGCCTTGAGCTCGGGCCGCGCCTGCAGCATAAGATTTATGGCAGCTTCCGGATCCAGGATCTGGAGCTTAAGGGCCTCCATGGCCCCCTCCGCGATGTCCCGGCAGACCTGCGGCTCGTTGCGGACCATCTTCGACGTCGTGAGCAGACCCAGGTCCAGCATCTTGAGGCCGACATCGGCGAACAGGAAGATGACCGGATTCATTTTTCGTGTCAGGGGAGCGATGGAGACATAGTAGATCTCCACGCAGTCCGCCTTGTCGCCCATAAGCATCGGGACCTTCGCGGCGGGCCCAACGGCCGATTTCTCGACCTTGTCCCCGTTGACACCGGCGGCCCGGAAAAAAGCCGGGAGGAGCTGAGCGGAGCCGGAACCGGGAGCCAGTGCGAACCGCTTGCCTTCGATGTCTTTGGGAGTTTTTATGTTTTTGTCCGATCGGCACACGACGCACATGGGCGTCCGCTGGAGCTTCACGCCGATGCCGACGATGTCCCCCCCGGCCGCGGCTGTCGCCACCAGGGGTCCGTAGGAAGCCTCTCCGAACTGGAACTGGCCCGCCGCGACCTTCTTGCACGTGTCCCCCGAGCCGAAGCCCCGGCTGACGCTCACGTCCAGTCCTCTGTCCTTCCAGTACTTTTGCTGGGCGGCGAAGACGAAGGAGTGGCCCCCGATCAATAGCCACGGCAGGGCGAACGTGACCTTGCGGCGCTTGGAGGCGCCGGCCTCCCGGATGAAGGGCGGGGCGGACCCGGCGGCCAACACGCCCGCCAGGCCGCCTGTGGCCTTGAGGAAACTTCTGCGCGAAATGACCAAACGTCGTTTCATGGGATATCCCTCCATGCGCCCCGGGGGTCTCCATCCCCTGCGAAGATCCCGGAAAAGATCCCCCCTGACAAGCAAGATGAAGCAATTGTAACGAGGTCACGGGGAAATTGCACGGATGAAGCACAGCCCCGCAGGGCGGCTCAGCCCAGACAGGGAAGACCCAGCTTCCGGGGAACGCCGAAGCATCACGTCCACGTTAACCAGCCCGCGGACCCGGGCGCCTACCAGGCGATGACCTCTCGGTCTTCGAAAAACTTTCCGGTCGGGCCGCCGTCGGCAAGTAGCGCCAGCCAAACGGCGGTATCCGCGCCCTCCTCCACCGACCGGGGCGCCCCCCTGCCCCCCATATCCGTCCTCACCCATCCGGGGGTCATCGCGTTCACCCGGATCCTCGTCCCCCGCAACTCGTCCGCCAGGATCAGCGTGAGGGCGTTGAGACTCGCCTTGGAGAGCCGGTAGGCGGGGTAGCCGCCGCCCAAATGGGCGATTGCCCCCACGTAGCTCGAAACATTCACGATCCTTCCGGACCTGCGCTTCTTCATCAAGGGGATCAGCCCCTGACTCACCCCCAGAGGCCCATACAGGTTTGTCTCCATGGTTTCCCGGACCGTTTCCATCTCGACGTCCAGCCCGCTTCGATCCCCATCGAGCAAGACGGCGGCATTGTTGACCAGGATGTCGAACCCGCCGAACTCTTTTTTGATGTACCCCGCGAGGTCGCGTACGCTCTTTGCGTCCGTTACGTCCAGCCGGTGATAATGAACGTCCAAATTTTCTCTCCGCAAGCGACCGCACGCGCCCTTTCCCTTCTTCTCATCGCGGGCCGTCAGGACAACCGTCACGCCCGCCTGGGCGAGCTGCCGGCAGATCTCAAAGCCGATCCCGCGATTGCCGCCCGTGACGACGGCGACCTTTTCATCCGCCATGAGTTGCCGCCTCCG
Source organism: Nitrospinota bacterium (assembly GCA_046758845.1). GTDB lineage: Bacteria > UBA8248 > UBA8248 > JACPRG01 > JBHIBA01. The sequence continues at coordinate 2,551 of JBHIBA010000294.1, read as the reverse complement.
ATCGCGAAAGTCCGGCCTAAAACCCTTCCAGGCAGTCCGAGAGGGCCTCGGTCAGGTCCGCGACGTCCCCGAGCGTCAGGTCCCCCATGTGCCCGATGCGGAAGGTCTCTTCGCGAAGCTTTCCCGCTCCGGCCCCCAGGAGAAAACCCCGGCCGCGCATCGAACAGAGAAAACCGTGGACGTCGAACCCGTCCGGGACCTTGATCGCCGTCACCGCGGGAGAGCGATATTCCGGCTCAGCGAGAATGGAAAAGCCGCGGCGCTTCAGCCCAGGCCCCTCCGCCCAGGCGCGAAGGAGATCCCCCATCGCCCGGTGGCGCGCATAGCGGGCCGTCACTGTTTCGCGCTCGATGTCCTCGAGCTGCCTCTTCAGAGCGAACAGATGGGCGGCCGAGGGCGTGAAGGCGGTTTCGAAATCTTCTGCGGCGGCGGCGTATTTCGTCAGGTCGAAATAATAGCCCCGATCCGGGTTGCGGCGGGCGCGCTTCAGGCACCTGGCGGAAACGCAGGCCACCGCGAGGCCCGGGGGCAGGGCCAGGCACTTCTGCGTTCCGGCGAAGCAGAAATCGATCCCGTTCCGCTCGACATCCACCGCTGCGCCGCCCAGGCTGCTCACGGCATCCACGAAGAAGAGAACCCCTTCAGTCTCCCGGACGGCCCGGGCGATCTCTTCGAGGGGGTTGAGAACGCCCGTGCTCGTCTCGTTGTGCGTCAGCGTCAGGGCGTCGTATCGCCTCTCCTTCAGGGCCCGCTCCACCTGCCCTGCCGAGATGCCCCCGCCCCACTCGACCCTGAGGGGAAACGCTTCCCGGCCCAGGGCCCTTGAGATGTCGCGCCACCGTTCGCCGAAATGGCCGCAGATGAGGTTCAGGATTTTTCCCCCGCGGGCGACGGCGCTCGTCACGGCCGCTTCCATGAGGCCGGTCGCCGAGGAGGTCACGGCGAAGAGGCGGTCATCCTCCCCCGCGCCGAAGACCCGCCTCAGCCCCGGCAGGATGGCGGACAACAACTCGTGCATCTCCCCCCGGCGGTGGTCGATGGGTGGGCGGGCCATCTCCGCCAGGATCTCTTCCCGGACGTAGGTGGGACCGGGGGTGAAGAGTCTCACGTTCATGCCTCGAGCCGGGTCCCTCGAAGGTCGATGGGGTCAGTGAAATTCGCCCCGTGGGCGGTTTTTTCCTGTCAAGACACCCAGCTTCACGCCAGTGGGTCAGTTTGCTGAACGACCCCTGCCTTCCTCCGTTGTAGCCGCGATTTGAGCACATTCGCTTCGCTCAGTGCAGGCTCCGCGGAAATCGCGGCCGGGCGCGCCCCGATCTCCGCTCAGACCCAGGTCCTCGCTCAGATCGGGGCTACACCAAATGATGACAGAGCCGCGGGCAAAGCTGCGTACGGGGCTTAATCCATTCCAAACTGACCCGCCGCCGGCTTCGCCGGGGCTTCCGCGAGAAGCGTTCACCGCGGCTCGCGTCGTCGTCCTGGATATTAGGGGAAGGGGGATCCGGTTGCAATCCAGGATCGAGTGTGTATCATCCCGCCGATTGTCGGTTTTGGATCGCTGCCCGATCGGCGGCCCCCTTCTCTTAGAGAACGATGTGTGACCCCCCTGGCTTTGGCTCTCGTGTTGAGTTCGGCGGTCTTTCACGTCGCCTTTAACTATCTCACCAAATCCACCGCCCACAAGGCGGCCTTCCTGTGGCTCATGCACGCGGTCTTCGCCCTGGCCTACCTCCCCGTGTACCTCTTCATGGGCTACGGCCTAAGTTGGCCCTGGATGGGTTGGGCGTGCCTTTTCGGCTCCGGCCTGATCCACACGGTTTATTACTGGGCGCTCGGCCGATCTTACGAGTTCGGTGACCTCTCTCTGGTCTATCCGCTGTCGCGGGGAACCGCCGTCCTCCTCGTGGCCTTCTTCTCCGTCCTCTTCGTCGGGGAACGTCCGTCCGCTTTGGGCTCGGCGGGGATCGCATCGGTCCTCGTGGGGATCTATGGCCTTCATCTGCGATCCGGGTCGTGGAAAGGCGTGTTACGCCCCTTCCCGCCCCATCGCACGCCGGGCTGGTCCTGGGCGTTGTTGACCGGGGCGGCGGTGGGCGCCTATTCCCTGCTGGACAAGGTGGGCGTGGGTTTCATCTCTCCGGCCGCCTACTTGTATCTCCTCTTTCTGGCGGCGGCGTTGTTCTTTGCGCCGGTCGCGTTTCGCGGGGGGAAAAGGCCGGTGGCGGAGACGTGGCGTGATGAGCCCGGGCGGGTCATCGCGGTGGGCGTCTGTATTCCGCTCGCCTACTTGCTCATCCTGACCGCCTTTACGCTGGCGCCGGTGGCCTATGTGGTGGCCAGCCGGGAGGTGAGACTGGTCCTCGGGACCTTAGCGGGGGCGTTCCTCTTGCGCGAAGGGCAGGTCGGCTACCGCCTGGCGGGGTCGGTCTTCATCCTCCTCGGCGTCATCCTCCTCGCCTTGGCGAAGTGAGCCAGGGGGGCCTTTTTGAAAACCGGCCAGATTTCCCAGGGGGCGCTTTTTGTAAGCCGCCCCCCTGGGGACCCCCCGGAA
>JBHIBA010000293.1:0-5932 GCA_046758845.1 Nitrospinota bacterium | reverse complement strand
TACAGGACCTTCGTCCTGATTGGAGACGGGGAGTCGGAGGAGGGCCAAATCTGGGAGGCGGCCATGTCTGCCGCTTACCGGAAGCTGGACAACCTGACGGCCATCGTCGATGCGAACAAGATGCAGCTCGATGGCTTCACAAAGGACATCCTGGACATGGAGCCGCTCGTTCCCAAATGGGAGTCCTTCGGGTGGTTTGTCCGGGAGATCGATGGCCACGACCTCCGCCAGATTTACGATGCCCTCTCAGCGTGCGCCGCCCAAAAAGGCCAGCCCGGCATCGTTATTGCCCGCACGACCAAGGGCAAGGGCGTCAGCGAGATGGAGAATAACCCCGCCTTCCACGGCAAGGCGCCGAATCCCGAACAAGCGGCCCGCGCGCTCGAAGAACTCGCCTAGGGGGACCGGATGCGAAAATTCCGAATGGGCGAAGCGACGCGCGACGCCTACGGGAAGACCTTGCTGGAATTAGGCGAGAAAAACCCGGACATCGTCGTCCTGGACGCCGATCTCAGCGAGTCCACCCGGACCAAGACGTTCGGAGACCGGTTTCCGGACCGGTTCTTCAACATGGGCATCGCCGAGGCCAACATGGTCTCCACGGCGGCTGGACTGGCCTCCTGCGGAAAAATTCCCTTCATCAGCAGTTTCGCCGTGTTCATGTTTTGCAAGGGGTTCGACCAGCTCCGCATGTGCGTGGCGTATCCGGAACTGAACGTGAAGGTGGTCGCCTCCCATGGCGGCATCTGCATCGGGGAGGACGGGCCTTCCCAGCAGAGCGTGGAAGACCTGGCGCTGGCCTGTTCGCTGGCCGGATTCCGGGTGGCCGTGCCCGCTGACCCCTGGGCCACGCAATGTCTGGTCCGGCAGGCGGCCGAGCTCGTGGGCCCTGTTTACATCCGCGTGGGAAGGCCGCCGGCGCCGATTCTTTACTCGGAGAAAGAGAAGATCGAGCTCGGCAAGGCGGTGGTCCACCATCTGGGCAAGGACGTCAATGTCCTGGCCAACGGCATGCTGGTGGCCGAGGCCCTCAAGGCCAGCGACCTCGCCCGGCGACAAAACCTCGATGTCGGGGTGGTGGACCTGCACACCTTGAAACCGCTGGACGTGGAGACCGTGGCCGATGCAGCCCGCACTTCCGGCGCCCTGGTGGTCGCCGAAGAGCACCTGTTGGTCGGCGGGCTTTCCAATCAGGTGGCAATCGCCGTGGCTCAAACCCATCCCGTTCCTGTCGAATTCGTCGGGATGCAGGATACGTACGCCGAATCGGGCAAGCCGCTGGAATTGCTGGAAAAGTACGGCCTGACCGCATCGTCCATCCTTCGCGCCGCCGAAAGGGCGGTGCAAAAGAAGGTTGCCGGCCCCCCCGCCGTCCCTACCGTTTAGCGAAAGAGGCCATCCGGTTCGCGGTCAAATTTTCCCAGAGGGGGGACTCGTGTCTGAAGGGAAGCGACCTCGATGGATTCCGTCCGCTGGGGCCCTCTTGCGAAGACACGTCTACTGCGCCCTTGGCGCTGGCTTCCATTTCGCCCTGGCTTCGCCTCAGGGGTCAACCCAGATAGACTTCGGGACACTGCTTCCTGAGGCATGTCGGGCAAGTGCGATACTCGGCAGGCGCGTCTTCGCCGAATCGAGGGCTGTCCATTGGGACCCAGTTTCCCGCCCGGTCGCCGATCCTATCGCAAAAGGGACAAACCAGACGGGCTGCGTAATGCTTCTTGAGGCTTGAGACCTCCTGTTGAAATTGCCGGATCATTCTTCTCCGCCTCTCTTTCATCGAAGTTTGAGGGCGTTCGGGCATCGCGTTCACGGTCTCCATGATCTGACGACAACGCGCTTCGATTTCCAAGACCCCTTTTTCGGTCTCCGCTCGGGACTTTGCGGTCACCTTCAGGTGGATGATCTGCTCCCGAAGAGCAAAGATGTGTCTGGCGATCGTCTCATCCGTTTCGTACGCGGCTCCCATTTGCAGATTCCCTCTGGCCGGATACACTCCGACTCCTTCCCCGACCTTTGGGCGCAAACAACCTGTTGCGGAAGATTCCTCCTCCGTTTTTCCCACCCCAGAGGCGCCATTACTCCTAATATCCGCCCCCTCAGCCCTCTATTCGATGATCTTGATCATGTCAGGAGGATTGTGGCCGTTTCCGTCCGAGGAGAGGATTTCTCCGTCCGCCCGGCGGGGAATATCCTTTCGTGCGAGACCCCCTCACCGGCCCGTCTCTTCCTTGACAATCGGTGGAGGGCGCTTCCATACTGAAAAAAGGAAAGAACTTAACGCGCCGGCTCGCCAGCCGGAGCGAGGGTTCCTATCTTTTGTCTTTGATTCGGATATGTCGAAGCGTTCCGGGAAGCGGCGGAAAAAAGCCGACCCGGTCGCCCAAGGCTCGAAGCGAAGGCAATTCGGCGAATTTCTCCGGAAAATCCTGAATGCCCTCAATCGGGAAGACGGATTCCAGGAGGCCGAGGAGCTCATCGCAGAGTTGAAGGGTTCGACTGGGAGATACCTGCCGGGCTTCGTGCGTCAGATTGAGGAGGCTCAGGGGAAAGAGCGCCTGGACCTCCTGAATCTGATTGCCCATCTCGAAGACCCAGAGGCCGTTCCCTATCTGGAGACCCTCATTTTTGAATCCCCGATTGATGTGGCCGCCAAGCGGCGGGCCGCGGAGATCCTGGAGCAATTGGGCAACCCTCTTGAGGTGGGGATGGCGGAATGCCTGGAGAACGCCGCCGCCATTCTGGAACGAATCCCCAACCTCAAGCCCGGGTCTCTTCACGGTTCACATCCCTTTTTCGTCAAGTTCGTCCAGCTTCCGCCCGTGCTCCGTCAAGCCACGCTCATCGAGTTGGCCTCCTCGGCTCCCCAGACGGCGCTGAACTTTATCGAGCTGATCCGCAGCCGCGAGCACAAGGCCCTTCCGGAGACCATCGAAGCCCTGGTCATCCTGAAAGAGCCGCACGCCGGCAAAATCCTCCAGGAGTATTTGGAGGGGACGCCGGACAAACAGACGGCCCGACTCGTGCGCCGCGCCCTGTACCGGCTGAAGACCGGCGGGACCCCCATCCAAGAAGAGGGCGTCAAAACCAGATCCGAAGGTCGGGGGATCTTCCGGCCTCTGGTCACCCCGCCCCAAGGGTTTATGAGTGTGGTGGACGGGCCCGGCACCAAGGCGGTTTGGCTGGCTAAACCCCTCCCCGGCGGAGGACGTCTTCTCTTTCAGGCTATTGTCAGCGAGGAGCGGGGGCTTGTGGATTTCGCCGCGACGGAGATCAGCCTGCGGTCCTTTCGTTCCTACGTGGAAGAGATTACGGCCCAGGATCAAGGGATCCCCGTCTCCGAGGTCCCGGCCGGGTATGCCGCTCATCTCATGGAAGAGGCCCACCGTCTGAGTCAGCAACGAAAAGGGGAAATCCCCCAGGATTTTCCCATTCACCAGCATCAGATTGTGGACTTGGTGGGCGAGGAAAGGCTGGACCTGCCGGGGAAGCTACAGGAACGCCAGGTCGAGCCGGTGGGCGAAATGTCTTCCAAGGAGATGGGGGATCTCCTCGAGCAGCCCGAGTTTTCCGACTGGGTCATGGGGGAGGAAGAGATTTCTCCCTTCGTGGAGGAAGTGAAGTCCCTTTCGGAGAGCCGGCTGATCATCAGCCGGGGAACGCGGCAAGAGCAGGTGGAGGAGATCTGCAAAAGGGCGGCCGCCTCCCTCTTCGACCGGAATCGCTTGCAGCGCCTGGCGAATCGGCTGGAAGATACAGCCTACGTCCTGCTCATGGCGGCACACAAAGAACCCGCGCGCTCGGCCGCTGCATTGGCCAAGAACCTCTGGGAGTTCGACGGGGACCCGGCGGGACACCCCTTCCTCCGGGGGATAGTCCTTCGGTCGGTCTTGGCCCGGACGTTGAAAGAGATACCGGCGGAAGACACAGAAGGGGCCTCGGCCACTCGAGCGGGCGAAGAGGCGAAGCGCGAGAAGCCCTCTCTGATCATCACACCTGGTGAAGCGCGCTAGGCTTCCCCGGAAGAAATGCCGCAGGGCCCAAAGGGAGCGAGTGACAGGCTCCCATCCTCAGTTCCAGTAAGGTCGTCGTCGGCCGGCTCGGCCATCGAAGGTTCGTTCCCCGCCTGGGAAAATCCCGCCGGGCTCGACTTTTCGGCGCCAGCCGAACATATGCCCCCTTTGCCCCGCGGGGAATCCCGGGGTTTCCGTGGCTGAGGCGGCCGGAGAACGAATTCCGGGGGCGTTGAGGGGGGAACCGGGTCACAGGGTAGGGGTCTGTATGACGGATTTCGGGTTCCAATGCGGAGCCCCGAACAAGACCGAGAAGGCGAAAGTGAGCAAGGCGGTCATTCTGGCGGCCGGTTCCGGCTCCCGCCTGCGTAAACTCCACCGCTCTCCGGTGAAGCCTCTGGTCAAGGTCTTGGGCGTCACCTTGGTGGAGAGGCAACTTCGAGCCCTGACCAACCTCGCTGGCCTGGATGAGGTGATCGTCGTGGTTGGATGCGAGGCCGATGCCGTTCGCGACCGGATCGAGCGGAGCGCGCCCTGGCCGTTCGTTGTGCGCGCCGTGGAGAATCCCGATTGGGAGCGGGGAAACGGCGACTCCCTTTACGCCGCCAAGGAATGGGTGGAAGGAGAGAATTTCTTCGTCCTGATGGTCGATCACCTCTTCGAACCCGGAACCATCGAGCGATTCGCCGCCGAGGCTGGGGAGGGGCCGGGGCTTGCCGTTTCGACCGGCCGGATTCAAACGCTGAACCTGGACGATGCGACGAAGGTCAGGATCGACGATTGCGGGAGAATCCGAGCGCTCGGCAAGGACCTGGCCGATTTCACGGCGGTGGAAATGGGTCTGTTCCAACTGGATGGACGGATCTTCCCTGCCCTGGAGCGGGCGTTCCAAGAGGGAGAATACAGCCTCACCTCCGGGGTTCAACGCTTCGTTGAGAAGTCGCCCCTGTGCGCCGTACCGCTGTCTTGTTCCTGGTTCGACATCGACACTCGGCAAGAACTCCGTCAGGCGGAGGGTTATCTCCTCAGCCAGATTCCTTCCGGAAGGGACGGTCTGGTTGCGAAATACCTGAACCGCAAGCTCTCCCTCCCCCTCTCCAGGCGACTGGCCAACCTCGGAGTGAAGCCCGCCCACATCACCGTCTGTGCGTTCGCCATGTCCTTACTATCGGGTGCGCTTTTCGCCCTCGGGTTCCCGCTGCCAGCCGGACTGATCGCACAGGCCAGCTCCGTGGTTGACGGAATGGACGGGGAAGTCGCCAGGATGCGGGGCATGGCAACGCGGTTCGGCGCCTTCATCGACGCCCTGCTCGATCGCCTGGGTGAGGGGGCCGTCCTGGTGGGTCTCAGTCTGCTGGCCCTGTCCTCCGCGCCGGGGCTGCTCACCTTCGTGCTGGCGGCGCTCGCCATTTTGGTGAGTCCTCTCTCCATGGAGGTCAAGGACCGCTATTACGTGGTTTACAACCGGATATACGTTCCCGAGGACCGGGATCGTTGGACCCGGTTCCTCCTGGCCAATCATGATGGCAGGATGGTCCTGGTCTGCCTGGGGGGGATCTTCTCTGTCCCGCGTCTGACGCTGGCCTTACTGGTCGGTCTCGGACTCGTCCAAACGGCGTACCGGGTTTGGCAGATTCGCCGGATTGATCGAACGCAATCCGTTGGGACTCAAGCGGATTCGGCGTCGCGGGAGGATCTGGATCAGCGTTGATTGTTTTGGGGTTTTCCCGGACCTGCGCAGTAGGCCCCGTCACATGATGGCCGTTGCCGCCCCGAACTGACCGGGGATTCGTCTTTCCTTCCCATTTCAGGCTCGGTTTTCAGGGGCTTTCCCCGGCTGTGGGGACTTCTTCCTTTTCGGTCTCCGCGCGATCTCCTCCGTTGAGGATGGAGGCGTTGATTTCGTGCAGCGTGACCTCCCC
>JBHIBA010000292.1:0-5965 GCA_046758845.1 Nitrospinota bacterium | reverse complement strand
GGGGGGTGTGGGGGGGCGGACGCGCGGCGTCGGGTTTCCGCACTGGCGTGCCTGGGCAATCACCTCTTGAAAGGTGTGCGGCAAAGACGCCCGGATTAAGCGCACGTACCTCCAACCGCAGTCCGGCCGGCACGCCAGTGCCCAAAAAGCGCCCCCCACGACTGAGCCGTCGCGCAAGCGCTCAAAAAGCGCCCCCCGCTCTCAAACCAGGGCGGACCCGCCTTCTCAACCGCCGAGGGCTTGCATGGTTTCGAATTCTTGGGAGAGTTCGACTTGAAGGGAGAGGAATCTCTTGTTGGAGGTCACTCTGGGCCGGGGAATGTGGATAAGCTTGTCCAGGTAGATCCTCGAAGGTTTTTGGGTCATGAAGAGGATACGGTCGGAAAGCACCGCCGCTTCCATCAGGTCGTGGGTGACGAACAGGATGGTGACGCCGGCCCGCTCCCAGATCTCAATCAGGTCCTGCCGCAGTTTCTTGGCGGTGATCTCGTCCAGGTGGCTGAAGGGCTCGTCCATCAGAAGGATGTCCGGCTCCAGGGAGAGGGCGCGGGCGATTCCCACCCGCTGCTGCATCCCGCCGGAGAGTTCGTGGGGATAGCGGTCCATGAAGTCTTTCAGTCCCACCATTTCTAAGTACTGCCGCGCCCGCGGTCTCGCCTTCTTTCGGGTTTCCGGGTCGTCGTGAACGAACAGGACGTTCTCCAGGCCCGACTTCCAGGGCAGGAGTCTCGCCGACTGGAAGACGTATCCGAAGACCACGCGGTCTCCTCTGGAGCTGTAGAAGCGGATGTCCCCTTCGGTGGGCAACTCCAGGCCGGTGAGGATGTTGAGCAGGGTGGACTTCCCGCATCCGCTGGGGCCGATGAGGGTGGTGAAGGTCCCCTTCTCGACGGTGAAGCTCATCCCGTTGATCACCAGGAGGTCCTCACCCCCTTCGAGGAAAAACCTCTTGACCAGGTTACGGAACTCGATCAGCGTCTCGGCCATTAGCCCCTCGGTTACTGCAGGACGGCCTGGGCCCGCCAGGAGAGGACGCGCCGCTCGATCCTGCGGATCACGCCGTACTCGAGGATCAGCATGAGAATCGTGAAGATCACGACCCAGGCCAGCACATGGCGCATGTTAAACAGCCCGTACGACTGCAAGATCATGTAACCGATGCCGTTGCTGGAGCCGAACGCCTCAGCCAGGATCACGATTTTCCAGGCGACGGCGAATCCGAACCGGACGGACGCGAAGAAAAAGGGCATCAAGGAAGGAATGTAGATTTCCCGGATGATCGTCTTTCGTCTCACCCCAAAGGCCCGGCCCATGTCCACCAGGTCTTTGTCCACGTCGTTCATCCCCTCCCAGATGTTGATGGTGACGAAGGGGAAGGTGATCATGAACGTGGCGAAAACCGGCGTCAGCGTTTTGATGCCGAACCACAGCACGCCGATGACCGCCCAGGCCAGGCTGGGAATGGTGAGGCCGATGACGACGAAATCGCTGAAAAAGGATTCCCAGTAGGGCCGGATGCCCATCACGATGCCGATCGCCATGCCGATGACCATGGTGATCACGAAGCCGACGGCGATACGCAAGAGTGTGTCGCGGAGATGTCCGAGGAAATCGGGGTCCGGGATGATCTCCGTTATGCCCGCTTTGAAGACCGTATAGGGGTCGGGCAGCACGGAGGTGAGGCCGATGAGGGCGCTGGTGACAACGCTGCAAATCCACCAGATCGCGATGATCGCCACAAGGGCCATCAGCCGGGGGTGAAGGAGGCGCCGGGCCCAGCCTGCCCGGTCGGCGCTCGCCACCTTCTTCTGGCGCACCCTTTCGAGGACGGGCCGGCCTTCGATCTCTTTCAGTGCGTCCAATTCAGCGCCCACAACCGAACTCCACCGTCACTGGGTTCCCCTCTGAAGCCTGCAAAGAAATCACATCCGCTCTCTTCGTGAAGGTGAAAATCGATCCTCCCGCAACAAGAAGGGCGGGGCGCGCCGCCCGGGCGCGCCCCGCTCGCTCCTGTCCTCGATCCATCCGCCAATGCCCGGTCCATGAAAGAGCGTCACAGAACGGAATCCATCCTCCGCTCACTACTTCGAGATGATCTTCCACATCGCCTGGATCTCCTTCTCTTTGGTTTTGCCGAGGAGTCCCAGCTTCGCCGCTTCCCGGACAAACTCGTTTTCGCCTTCGACGTACTTCTTCGTCAGATAGGCGTCCTTGAACATGGGCTTATGCTCTTTCACCCAATTTGTGAAGAAATCGAACTCTGCTTCAGTGCCGTCCTTCTTGACGAACCTCTTATACTGGCGGATCCATTGGCCGGTATTGGTGTTTGCGTGTACTAACCCCTCCGTCCAGGCCTCGAGGAGTGCGCGGGCGGCTTTTGCGTTCTTCTGCAGATAGTCCTCCCAGGCCGTCCACAGGGTGACCGCCAGGCCATAGTGGCCGGTGTGCTTTTCCCACTCCTCGGCGTAGGTTCCCCGGGAGATGACCCGGAACTTTTTCTGGTGCATCTGGCGGAGGGTGAGGGGCTCGATGGTGGAGCCGCCCTCGACATCGCCTCGGGACAAAAGCTGCGGGACGAGGGGGAAGGACGAGGCGACGATCTGGAAATCCTTCTTCAAATCCAGGTTGTAGAACTTCTTGATCATGACTTGGTAGAGGAGGGCGGCGGCCGTGGCCCACCCCGGGATGGCGAACTTCTTGCCTTTCAGGTCTTTGATCGACTGGTAGGGCGAGTCGGCCCGCACGTACGCCTCCACCAGACCGGCCTGGTCTTTGCCGAACATGAGGGCCTTCCAGCCTTCTTCCGACCGCACGCGGGCGATCTCAAAAGCGGCGAAGGCGGCGAAGTCAGCCGACCGGCCGGCGAAAGCCGCGAAGTCGTCCCTGGGGTACGCGATCTTGAAATCGACGTCGTGCTTGGCGCCGTACTTTTTCCAGACCCCGGCGTCGGTCATCCACTCGGATGTCATTCGCATGAATCCGAGGGGAAAAACCGCGAGCCTGGCTCGGGCCTTGGCCGCCTCCGCCGCCGGGACGGGAAGGAAGGTTACGGCGACCGCCAGAATCAATGCCGCCGCGATGGTCCGAGAAAGCAACCGAGAGCTTCGTTTCCACATGACTTTCCCTCCAGATTAAAGTGTGCGAAGAGAAACAGCAGCCGATCCCCCGACCTGCTGTTGAAAAAACGATGTCCGCGCCATGAATCCGCTGAGGGTTCGCCTGCAAGCTTAGCAAGAAATCCGAATTCACGCCAACCTCAAGTCCGGATCGGGAGTGGGTCAGTTTGCTGAATGACCCCTGCCTTCCTCCGTTGTAGCCGCGATTCGGTAGGCCGGGCTTCCAGCCCGGCGGCGGGCAAGGGGTCACCGACCCAAATGCCCGCCCCACCAGCGGAAATCGCGGCCGGGGGTGTCCCGGTCTCCGCTCGGACCGAGGTCCTCGCTCAGATCGGCGCTACACCAAATGATGACAGACCCGCGGGCAAAGCTGCGTACGGGGCTTAATCCATTGCAAAGTGACCCACTGCCTTCGGATCGCCTTTGGGAATCCTTCACGCAGGCCGCGCTTCTTTTTGCACCGGGCCTTGCAGCGCCGCGACGACTTTTTCGGGCGTGATGGGCAGGCTTCGAATCCGGGCGCCCAGGGCGTGGGCCACTGCGTTGGCGACGGCCGCCGCCGTCGGGACGAGCGCGGGCTCTCCCAACCCTTTGGCGCCGAAGGGACCGTTCGGGTCCACTTCACGGACGAATTGGACCTGGATGTCGGGCGCATCCGCCATGGTGGGGATGCGATAGTCGTAAAAGTTCGGGTTCATCACCAACCCGTCCTCAAACACCAGCTCTTCCGACACGGCCCAACCGAGCCCCTGCACGACGCCGCCTTCCACCTGACCCTCCGCCGTGAGGGGGTTGATGATCAGGCCGGAATCGTGGACCGCCGTCACGTTTTCGATGGTGACGCGGCCCGTCTCCACTTCGACGGCCGCCTCGGCCACGTGGGCGGCGAAGGAGTAAGACAGGGTCGCGTGGCCGTAGCGCGTGGCGTCGGGAATCACGATTTCCGGGGGAGTCAAGAACTCCCCCTCGCCGAGGATCGGTTTTCCCCCGGAGGTCATCACCGTCTCCCGGGCAACCTCCGAAAAGCTCATCTTCCGTTCGGGCGCGCCTTCGATGAGGATCTCGCCTTCCTCGAGGCGAAGGTCCTCCGGCCTGCACTCGAGCCGTTCCGCCGCATAGGCCAGGATTTGCTCCCGCGCGCGCCGGGCGGCTTTCGCCACGGCGTGGCCGCCCAGGGTCGTCACCCGACTGGCGTAGGCGCCCAGGCACCCCGGCGTGACGTCCGTGTCCACGGCCGAAACCTTGATGTCCTCCATGCGCACGCCCAGCTCTTCCGCGGCGATCTGGGCCAGGACGGTGCGGCTCCCCTGCCCGATGTCCGTCTCGCCCGTCAGGAGAAAGACCCGACCCTCTTCGCTCACCCGAACCACCGCCGAGGAACCGTCGAACTCCTTGTAGGCCCCGCGAAATCCCGAGCCGTGGATGCAACAGGCCAGGCCGATGCCCCTTCGGATTCTCCCGTTTTCCGTCGGATTTTCCCTCCGCTGCGCGTTGCCGCCGTCCGCGCCGAAGTCGCCCGCGCGCTTGCGGTCCCAATCCGTCAGGCGTCGGGCCCGCTCGACGCACTCCCGGATGCCGGCCGTGCCGATCTGAAATCCGTGCATGGTGAGGTCGCCCGGGTGGACGAAGTTCCTCAATCGAAGTTCCACCGGGTCCATTCCCAGTTCTTCGGCGAGCATGTCCATCCCCGATTCGAGAACGAAAGCCCCCTGCGGGTTCCCGAACCCTCGGAATCCCCCCGTCGGCAGCTTGTTGGTGTAGACCAGGCGGTAGCGGTTGCCGACGCCCTCGATGCGGTAGAGGCTGTCCATCCGGTACGCGGCGATGCCGGTGATGGCCGGCGCCTCGTTGCTGTACGCCCCGTTGTCGGCGGTGACGTCGGAAGACTTGGCCACAAGCCGCCCTTCCGGATCGGCCGCGAGCTTCAGCCGGATGGTCATGGGGACCCGAGGATGGGTGGCGACGAACTCGTCCGTGCGCGTGTTGTCGAGGCGGACGGGTCGTCCCGCTTTTTTGGCGAGCAGGGCGGCGATCAGGTGCAGGCGCACCATCTTCTTGGAGCCGAAGCCCCCGCCCACGAAGGAATGGACCATGCGGATGTCGGAAACCTTCATGCCCAGGATCTCGGCGTAGTGTTGCCGGGCGATCCAGGGGTCCTGAATGCCCGCGTAAAGCGTCAGACGCCCCCGCGAATCCACCTCGGCGACCGCCCCCATGGGCTCCATGTAGCACTGGTGGGCCGATGAGGTCTGGAAGGCGGCTTCGATCCGGTGGGCCGCCCGGCGGTAGGCCCGCTCGAAATCGCCCCGATCCATGCCTCCTTCCAGGGCGACGTTTCCCGGTTTGTCTTCGTGGATGAGGGGGGCGCCGGGGGCCAGCGCCTCCTCGGTCGTCCCCACAGAGGGTAGGGGTTCGTACTCGACGTGGACGAGTTCGAGGGCCTCCTCCGCCGTATCCAGGTCCACGGCCGCCACGGCTGCGATCTCCTCCCCGGCGAACCGGGCCTTGTCCACGGCCAGGATGGTCTCGTCGTGAATCATGTGGCCGAAGCGCACGTCTGGACAATCCGGGGCGGTGAGGACGGCCCGGACCCCTTTGAGTCTTTCCGCGCGCGAGGCGTCTACGGAGAGAATGCGGGCGTGTGGGAAGGGGCTTCTGAGAACCTTCGCCCACAGCATGCCCGGCGGGCGCACGTCCGACGCGTACTGGCCCGCCCCGGCCGCTTTCTCCCGCGCTTCCACGGATGGAACCCGCCGCCCGATGACCCGGTAATCCATCACTTGCCTGTTACCCTCTAGGGGGTTCAAGCAAAGGCGAGGAGTGGGCGAAATCGCGAAGTGACGAAAGGC
>JBHIBA010000291.1:0-5985 GCA_046758845.1 Nitrospinota bacterium | reverse complement strand
CACACACATCCCAAAGCAGGCCCGGCCACGCAGTGCCGGGCCGTCAAAAGTTTTCCGGGGGGTTTTAGGGGGGCCGGTTTTCAAAGCATGTCCCGAGCGAAGTCGAGGGAAGGCCCCCCTAATCAAATCCAGGTCTCTTAGAGAAAGCAAATTCCTTCACCCTCCCCGGTCGATAGCCGCATTCGCCAGGGCATCCGCCATGGAGTTTTGCTCCCTGGGCACGTGCTCCGCCCGGAAAGATTCCATACCGGCTGTTTTCCGGCGGGCTTCCGCGTAGAGACCCTTCAAGTTGGGGCTGTGGACCTTGTAGCGTCCCTGAAGCTGGCGGGCCAGGAGTTCTGAATCACACCGGAAGAGAACCCGACGGACCCCCGGCTGCGCCGCCTTTTCCAACCCCAGCAACAGGGCCCGGTACTCCGCCACGTTGTTCGTGGTCTCCCCGAGATACTCGGAGAACTCTCCGAGGACGTTTCCCGCCTCGTCGCAAACGACCACACCGGCCCCGGCGGGTCCCGGGTTTCCCCGCGAGGCGCCGTCGGCATAGAGGATGATGGTCTCGGGCCAGGGGGTTCGCGGAACGGACTCCTCCCCTGCCTTTCGTCCCGCGTCGCGAAAAAGGGCAGCCGCTGTCTCCAGGGCTTGGCGGAGGTCCTCCGCGGTCCACTCAGGATGATCCGTGAGCACCCGGCTGATGTCCAGGCGTTCGGCCAGGGATTGAAGGATTTCTCCGGGATGCGGGGGGCGCGGCTTTTTTTGGCTCACGCCTTGGCGGGCTCCGCCGGGTTCGCGGTCTCGGCGGGCGTCTTCGCTTCCTCAGGGGAGTAGAGAATGCGGTTGCAATGAGGACAGGTCCTGATCTCGGCGCCGTGCTTGATCTCGTGAACCAATTGGGGCATGAGGCTCTGGTGGCAGCCGCTGCACGAATTGCTGTTCAAGGGGGCGACGGCCCAGCCGCGGGCGGCCTTGATCCGGCTGTACTGGGCCAGCCACTCGGGGTCAATGTCCACGGAAATGCGCTGATGCCCCCCCCGCAAATCCGAGAGCCGATCCTGAATCCGGTCCAGCTCTTCTCTCTTCTCTTTCTTGCGGACTTCCGCATCCGCCTCCATCTCGCCGAGCCGGCCGGCTCCGTCGCGGATGGCTTCGGCCAAAGTATCCGCCGATTCCATCAGCTCCAGGATCTCGGTCTCCCATTGATCGATCTTTCCTTTGATCGCTTCCATCTCCTGGAGAAGGGCGCTGTACTCCTTGTTCGTTTTGACTTCCAGCTGCTTTCCCTGCGCCTTTCGCAGCCGCTCTCGCTCCGTCTCGACGTCGGCTTCCCGCCGCACGCGCTCCCGCTCGAGGTCCTTTTTGCGGGCCTCCCGATGAACCAGCTCGGCGCGAGCCGCCTCGACCTCGGTCTCGATGGACTGAATGGTCTTGGGGATCTCTTCGGCGGAGATCTCCAGGCCGGCGATTTCTTGCTCCAGGTCCTGGAATTCCCGTAGGAGCCGGAGTTGTAGCGTCTTCTCAGTCACACTGCCGACCCGAGGGAAGGGCAAAAATCACTTTGACTCTCGCGAGCAAGCGTGCGCGATTGAAAACGGATACGAGGTGGGCCCGCCTGGATTCGAACCAGGGACCAACCGGTTATGAGCCGGCGGCTCTGACCGCTGAGCTACGGGCCCCTTTCACGGCGGCCGCCTCGACCCTTCACTCCACAAAGCTGCGGAGACGTTTGCTGCGGCTCGGATGCCGAAGCTTGCGCAGCGCCTTGGCCTCAATCTGGCGGATGCGCTCCCGCGTGACGTCGAATCCCTGGCCGACCTCCTCGAGCGTATGTTCGCTGTCCATCCCGATGCCGAACCGCTTGCGCAGCACCTTTTCTTCCCGCGGCGTCAGGGTCTGCAACACGCGCAGGGTCTGCTCTTTGAGGTCCAACTTGACGACCGCATCCTGCGGGGCGACCACCTGTTTGTCCTCGATGAAATCCCCCAGGTGGCTGTCCTCTTCCTCGCCGATGGGGGTTTCCAGGGAGATGGGTTCTTTCGCGATCTTCAGGACCTTGCGGACCTTGTCCACCGGCATCTCCATCCGCTCGGCAATCTCCTCCGGCGAAGGCTCGCGTCCGTTCTCCTGGACGAGATAACGAGTCGTGCGGACAAGCTTGTTGATGGTTTCGATCATGTGGACGGGGATCCGGATGGTGCGGGCCTGGTCGGCGATGGCCCGCGTAATGGCCTGGCGGATCCACCAGGTCGCGTAGGTGCTGAACTTGTATCCGCGCCGGTACTCGAACTTATCCACCGCCTTCATCAGTCCGATGTTCCCTTCCTGAATCAGGTCGAGAAACTGAAGGCCGCGGTTGGTGTATTTCTTGGCGATGCTGACGACCAATCTCAAATTGGCCTCGGCCAGAGCCTTTTTGGCCTTCTTGTCCTTGGTGCGGCCATCGGCGATCTTCTTCAGCGATTCGGCCAGCTCCTCCCGGGAGGCGCCCACGTCCTCCTCGATCTTCCGGATGCTTCGTTGATGGGAGCGGATCCGCCGGTCGAATTCCATGAGGATTTCCACCTTGTACGGCCCCTTGCGCCGGCGGCCGGTCTTTTTCGTCTCACGCAGAATGCGCCTGAGCTCGGTTAGACTGAGATCGACCTCCTCCAGCAAAGCCCGGACCTGCCGGTCGTGCGCCCGAACCTCCCGGTAACTTCTTTCGATCTTCCCGATGATCCGATCGATCTCCGAGGGCGCCAGGCCGACCTCCCGAATCAACTCCACAATCCGGACCTGCTGCCGCTTGATCATTCTCATCGTGGAGGCCGAAGGGCCCGACTGCTGGGCCTTCTGAAGTCGGCGGTAGGCGTCCCGAACCTTCCCGATCAGCGCCAACACGCGGGCCTGCTCCTTTTCCTCTTCCGCCGCGCCCTTCTCTTCTCCCTCGTTGGCCTTGGTAATGTCCACGGCGCGCAACCGGCCGTCCCGGAGAGAATCACCCAGGGCGATGACCTCTTGCATGGCCACGGGAGTGGAGATGGCGGCCTGAATGACCTCCAACTGGCCCTCTTCGATCCGCTTGGCGATCTTGATCTCCCCCTCGCGGCTCAGCAGGGGGATGGACCCCATTTCCCGGAGGTACATCCGCACCGGGTCGTCCGTTCGGCCCAGATTGGACTCGTCGAGCTGGAGGTCCCGGTCCGTTTCCTGCTTGTCCGCTTCCGCCTCGACGGAGGTCTCGTGCTGGAACTCCAAATCCTTGTCGATGACGTCAATGTCCATCTCCCCGAACATCATCATGATGTCGTCGATCTGTTCCGGAGAGATGACTTCCGGGGGTAGGAAGTCGTTGACCTCTTCGTACGTGAGGTACCCCTTCTCCTTTCCGAGGGAGATCAGTTGCTTGACTTCGTGACTTCTCTCATTAGTCGACATCTCGGCGTCCTTCTCCCCTCTTTCTCCCCGTCAGCCCCCTGGGATGGACCGTTCAGAAATCATCCAGATGGGGAGGCTTCCAGGATCCCTTCCGGCTGCATTGCCTTTTGGAGCAGGCCGACTTTCTCCTTCCGCAACGCTTCCCCCTCTTTCAGGAGGCTCTGGATCTGTTCGGCGTTCCCGCGACGTTTCGCTTCATCCAGCCTGGATTGCCAGTCCACCATCCGGCGCCGCAACGCGGCTTCCAAGATCCGGGCGATGCAATCCCGGGCCGCCCGTTCCGGGTCCGCCCACTGCCCCGACTCCATGGACAGCTCGGTCACCAGCGTCTCGGCCTCAGGGTCCCGGGCGGCGGCCACAACGGCCGGAACGAACTCTCCCTCGGCGGCCCCGGCGTACTCAACGGCGGCGGAGGCCACCCGGCTCAGTCGTGAATCGGAAAACAATCCCAAGGGAATTTCCAGCCGGCCTCCGATCTCAGGATGCTTGAGCAACAGTTCAACCAGCCACCTCTCTGCGGGGGGCGACTTCTCCGTCCGCGACCGAACTTCCACCGTCGCCCCCACTGCCTCGACCCTGCGTCCGCTTGCCCGAAGAGCCCGCTGGGCCAAGTCGTCGTCAATCCGGAGCCGCTCGCTCAAAACCCTCATGTATTCCCGTCGGACAGCCTCCCGCTGCCCCGAGAGGAAACCGGCCGCCTCTTGCAGGGTTTCCACCCTCCGCTCGATGGGCGATTCGGGCGGGCAGGCCTCAGTCAAGCGGTTCAACAAATAATCGATCAGGTTTTCGGCCTTCTCCAAGAGACCCCGAAAGGACTCGGCGCCTTTCGCCCGCACAAAGCTGTCGGCGTCCTCCCCCGACGGCAGAACGACGACCTGAAACACCATCCGGTTCCACTCCCGGCCACCCTTCCCCAACAATGTGGTCAATTCGTGGCCGCCTTGCCACTTTTCGGGCATCGCGGCCTGCTGAAATCGCTCCAGGAGCATCCCGCCCCCCCGCCTGGCCGCTCCCTCGCCAGCCGCATCCGGGTCGAAGCACAGTACAAGCGTTTCGCAGAATGCGCCCCTGCGCAAAAGCCTCAGTTGATCGGGCGTCAGGGCCGTGCCCATAGAGGCCACCGCGTACTTGATGCCGTGCTGGTGCAGGGCGATCACGTCGAAATAGCCCTCTACCAACAGGGCCGTCCGGCCGCGGCGGATCTCCTCCTTGGCCTGGTAGAATCCGTATGCGATTTGGTGCTTCTTGAATACCGAGGTGTCCGGTGAATTGAGATACTTCGGCGTGGATTCTTCCTTCTCTCCCTTTTCCGCTCCTTGATGGGTCCGTCCCCCGAAACCGGCCACGGCCCCGTCCGGCGAAAAGATGGGAAACACAATGCGCCCCCGAAACACATCGTAGTACCCCTCCCGCCCCGATTGAGGCTTGGCGAGTCCGGCCGCTACGACCTTCCGGGGCGGCGCGCCTCGGCGGGTCAGGTATTCCAGGACGTTTCGCCACCCGGGGGGAGCGAATCCCAGACCGAAAGCCTCGACGGACGCGGGCGAGATTCCCCGGTCCGCCAGGTACCTGCGGGCCGGCGCTCCGGCCTTGGAGGCCAAGGCATCCCGGTAGAAGGCGGCGGCCAGCGCGTTGATCTCCTGGATCTCTTTCTTGGCCTGCTCCTCGGCGACGTTCTCCGGCGTTTCCTTTGACAGTCTCGGGAGGGAGACCCCCGCCTTTGCGGCCAGAAACCGAACGGCCTCCTGAAAGGTCAGGTTCTGGTGAAGCATCAGGAACTTGAAGGCGTCGCCCCCTCGTCCGCAGCCGAAGCAATGGAAAATCCGCTTTCCCGGATGGACGTGGAAAGAGGGGGTTTTCTCCTCATGAAAGGGGCAGAGGCCCTTGTAGTTGGCCCCAGCCTTCTTCAGCAGGACGTGTTCGGAGACGAGTCCTACGATGTCCACATCGTCTCTGATCCGGTTCAGGATCTCACTGGGCAAACCTGCCAACCTGGTTCCTCCCGGGCCTCCGCTAAGGCGGAGGGTTCATGCCCCGGCCATCTCCACAACTGTTACGCCGGCTCCGCCGGTTTCCGTCTCGGCGGGATAATAGTTCTTGACCAGGGGATGCCCATCGAGGGCTTCGGCGATGGCCCGCT
The DNA here is from genome assembly GCA_046758845.1 of Nitrospinota bacterium. Lineage (GTDB taxonomy): Bacteria > UBA8248 > UBA8248 > JACPRG01 > JBHIBA01. The sequence continues at coordinate 434 of JBHIBA010000291.1, read as the reverse complement.
TGAGGGCCCCAGTTCCCTTGCCGTGTACGATCCGGAAAAAAGGGGCGCCCGAGAGGGTCGCTTCGTCCAATTGCTTCTCGACCCGGCTCAGGGCCTCTTCAACCCGCTGACCCAGCAGATAGAGTTCAAGCCCCGGCGCCCCGTCGGATGGCTCCGGCGAGCCGGCCGGGCGTTCAAAAGTCACTTTTCCCTTGCCGGGCTCCTCTCCACCCTCGAGGCCGAGGATCACCAGGTCCTTTTCCGGGAGCCAGGCCCGCTTGCCATTGGCGGCCACACACCATTCGCTGCGGTCGTTGGGTCCCTGATCGACAACGCCTTTCCAGCCCGAAGATTCGGACCTCACCCGGTCGCCCAGGTGAACGGGGCGCTGCTCGACCCTCGCGGGCTCAACCGCCGGCGTCGACGAGCGACGTCAGCCGAATGCTCATGCTTCC
>JBHIBA010000290.1:0-6031 GCA_046758845.1 Nitrospinota bacterium | reverse complement strand
TTTTTCAGGGGGTCCAGGGGGGCGGACGCACCGCGTCAGGTTTCCGCACTGGCGTGCCTGGTCAATCACCCATTGGAAGGTGTGCGCCCAAGACGTGCGGCTTAAGCGTACACGCCTTCAACCGCAGTTCGGCCGGCACGCAAGTGCCCAAAAAAGCCCCCCCGGTTCCCGCAAATTGATTGCTTTGCCCTCAACTCCTATATTGTGTGCGGTAATCGACGTGGGCGGTCCCGGCAGGGGCATCGGCTTTTCCGGGTAAGGGGAACCAGAACCTTGGAGACGAAACAGGAACGCGTCCTCAGCGGGATGCGGCCTTCCGGCAGGTTGCACCTGGGCAATTTCTTCGGCGCCCTCAAGAACTGGGTGGACCTCCAAGGGGACTACCGCTGCTTTTTCTTCATCGCCGACCTGCACGCCCTCACCACCGACTACGACGACACCAGCCAACTCCAGCCCCTGATCGTGGAGATGGCCGTTGACTGGATGGCCTCGGGCCTGGACCCGGAAAGCAGCGCGATCTTCGTCCAGTCCCAGGTCCCGGAGCATGCGGAGCTTCACCTGCTGCTCTCGATGATCACCCCGCTGGCGTGGCTGGAGCGGGTTCCCTCTTACAAGGAACAGCAGCAGGAGCTCTCGAACGTGGACCTCGGCACGTACGGGTTCTTGGGGTATCCCCTGCTCCAGACGGCGGACATTATCATCTACAAGGCCAACTGGGTTCCGGTGGGGGTGGATCAGGTGGCGCACATCGAGCTGGCCCGGGAGGTCGTTCGGCGGTTTCACTACATCACCAAAGCCCAGGTTTTCCCGGAGCCCCTGCCCAAGCTGACCGAGGTCCTCAAGCTTCCCGGCACCGACGGTCGCAAGATGAGCAAGAGCTACAACAACGCCATCTACCTGAGCGACGAGGGCGAGCCCCTGAAACAAAAGCTCATGACGATGGTGACCGACCCGGCCCGCAAGCGCCGGTCCGACCCCGGCAACCCCGACGTCTGCCCCGTCTACGACCTTCACAAGATTTTCTCCTCCGTCGAGGAGCTGAAGTGGTCCGCCGAGGGCTGCCGGACCGCGGGGATCGGCTGCATCGATTGCAAAAAGGTCCTCCACAAGAACATGGCTGCGTACCTGGAACCCATCCAGGAGCGGAGGCGCGAGATCCTTTCGGACACCAACGCGGTCAAAGACATTCTGATGGAGGGGAGCCGAAAGGCCCGCGCGGAAGCCCAAAAAACCTTGGACGAGGCCAAGGCCGCGATGCACCTATAAGAGTCGACCGATGGACCGAACCGGGGTTTTGCCCGGATGACCGTGAGCCGCATGACGGAAAAACTCGACTACAAGACGACGCTCAACCTCCCCCGGACGGACTTTCGCATGAAGGCGAACCTTCCGGAGAACGAGCCCAAGCGCCTCCTCCAGTGGAAGAAACTCGACATCTACGGCCGCTTGCGCAAGGCCCGCCGGGGCGACCGAAAATTCGTCCTCCACGACGGCCCCCCCTACGCCAACGGCCACATCCACATGGGGACGGCCCTCAACAAAGTGCTGAAGGACTTCATCGTCCGCGTCAGAACGATGGAGGGCTATGACGCCCCGTACCTTCCGGGCTGGGACTGCCACGGCCTGCCCATCGAACACCAGGTCGACCGGGAGCTGGGAAAGCAAAAAGACACCCTCCCTCCGTCCGAGAAGCGGCGCCGCTGCCGGGCCTTCGCGGAGAAATACGTCCACATCCAGCGGGAGGAGTTCGAGCGTCTCGGCGCCTACGGCGCTTGGGACACGCCTTACTTGACGATGGCGCACAGTTTCGAGGCCGCCACCGTGCGCGAGCTCGCCAAGTTCTTCCGCTCCGGTGAGGTGTACCGGGGGATGAAACCCGTCCTGTGGTGCACCCATGACCTCACCGCGCTGGCCGAGGCCGAGGTCGAATACGAGGACCACACCTCGCCCAGCATCTACGTCGAATTCCCTTACCTCCGCGGCGGGGAGGTGAAAGACCTCCCCGAGGAAACAGCCGTCGTCATCTGGACGACGACCCCCTGGACGCTTCCGGCGAATCTGGCCGTGGCCTTCCACCCCGAGTACGACTATGCCCTGGTGGAAGCCGATGCGGGCGGAAAGACCCGCCGCTGGATCGTGGCCGAGCGCCTGGCGCCCGCCCTGATGGAATTTTTCCAGGCGCCCAAGTTCCGCCTCCTCAGAAGATTTCCCGGAAAGGCCCTCCAGGGCGCAGTCTTCCGGCACCCTTTCCTGGACCGAGAGTCGATGGGGGTTCTGGCCGAGTACGTCACGCTGGATCAGGGTACCGGCGTAGTCCACACCGCTCCGGGACACGGCCGGGAAGACTACGAGACAGGAAGGGCCTACGGCCTGGACGTCCTCAGCCCGGTGGACGATCACGGCCGGTTCACCCAAGATCTTCCTTTCTTCGGCGGAATGAACGTGTGGGAGGCCAACCCCTCCATCGTCCGCCACCTGGAAGAGTCCGGGCGGCTGGTGGCCAGAGAAGAGATCCGACACCAGTACCCCCATTGCTGGCGTTGCCGAAACCCGGTCATCTTTCGCGCGACCCCCCAGTGGTTCATCTCCATGGAGAAAAGCAACCTCCGGAAAAAGGCCCTGGAGCAGATTAACCGCGTCGAGTGGCTCCCGGCCTGGGGACGGGAGCGCATCTACGGAATGGTCGAGAACCGGCCGGACTGGTGCATCTCCCGCCAGCGGACCTGGGGGGTGCCGATTCCGGCCTTCACGTGCGCCGATTGCGGAGAGGCGGTGATCGACGCCGGCATCGCAGAGATGGCGGCCGAGTGGATGGAGAAGAAAGGGGTCGATGCCTGGTTCGAACGGGACATTGCGGACTTAACGCCGGAAGGGCTGGCCTGTCCGGCGTGCAGCGCAAAACACTTCGAGAAGGTGACGGACATCCTGGACGTGTGGTTCGAGTCGGGCGTCACGCACGCCGCCGTCCTGGAGCCCGACCCGGAACTTTCCTGGCCGGCCGACATGTACCTGGAGGGCAGCGACCAGCACCGGGGGTGGTTCCACAGCTCGCTGCTGACTTCGACGGGAACGCGAAACCGCGCGCCCTTCAAAACCGTCTTGACCCACGGATACGTCGTGGACGCCGAAGGACGGAAGATGTCCAAGTCCCTGGGGAACGTCATCTCGCCACTGGACATCATCAAGAAGAGCGGCGCGGAGATCATCCGGCTCTGGGTGGCTTCGGAGGATTACCGCGAGGACGTGCGGCTCTCAGAGGAGATCCTGAAGCGAAACTCCGAGGCTTACCGCCGCATCCGCAACACGTTCCGCTTCCTGCTGGGCAATCTGTACGACTTTGATCCTTCGCGGGACGGCGTCCCCTACGAGAGGCTCCCCGAGATGGACCGGCTGATGCTCCACCGCCTGGCGGGGCTGATCCGAAGGGTGCGGGAAGCCTTCGCCCGGTACGAATTCCACATCTTCTATCACGCCTTTCACAACTTCTGCGCGGTGGACCTCTCGGCCTTTTACCTGGACGTGATCAAAGACCGCCTCTACGTCGAGCAGGCCGATTCCCACGCCCGCCGAAGCGCTCAGACGGTTCTGCACCAATTGGCCGACGCCATGGTCCGCCTGATGGCGCCCATCTTGCCCTTTACGGCCGACGAGGTGTGGGAATTTCTTCCGGGCGACCCAAAGAGTCGGGAGCCGAGCGTCCACCTGGCCCTTCTCCCGGAAGTTAACGAATCCCAGATCGATAACGAATTGGCTAACAGGTGGGGAGAGATTATCCCAGGATTACGCTATACCGTCTTGAAAGCACTTGAAGACAAACGTAAGGGTCAAGGCCTTGGTAGTGCACTAAATGCGAAAGTAATAATTCGCGCATCGGGGAAATTATACGACCTCCTGAAAGAATACGAAGCGGATCTCCCTGCGGTTTTCATAGTGTCGGCCGTGGAAGTACTACCCGACCCCAATCCACCATATTTGCCTCCAGACAGTCAGGCGCAATCATGGACCATCGAGGTCGAGAAGGCCAAGGGCGAGAAGTGCGAGCGGTGCTGGATGGTTCTTCCCACTGTCGGTCGGGACCCGAACCACCCGACCCTCTGCCACCGATGCGCATCCATTTTGGCTGAGTTGGGTTGACCCGGAGCTGAGATGGAAACGGCCCCCGCTATGGAATCCCCTAAAAAGGCCAGGATTGCGTTTCTGGTCACCGTGGCGGCAGGGATCATCCTGTTGGATCAGATCACCAAGGCCGTGGTCCAAAGTCGCTTCTTTCCGGGCGAATCCATCACCGTCATCCCCGGCTTCTTCAACCTGACGTTCATCCGTAACCCGGGCGCGGCCTTCGGCTTTCTGGCATCGGGCAACCCCTCCATCGTTACTCCTCTCTTCGTCATCATCTCTGTGATCGTCGCTGCCTGCATCGTGTATTACTACCTGAAATCCGACCCCGGCCTACAACTCCACCGCTGGGGGCTGCCGCTGATCCTGGGCGGCGCCATCGGGAACCTGATCGACCGCGTTCGCTTTCGATCCGTCGTGGACTTCCTGGATTTCTACGTGGGGAACTACCACTGGCCCGCTTTCAACGCCGCCGACTCGGCCATCACCATCGGCGTCGGGCTAATCCTGCTGGAGATGCTGCTGGCCAACAAGCCAGGAAAGGCTTCATGATTGGAGCTTTTTGCGGGGGGCGCTTTTTTTCGTGGGGGGCCTTCCTTCGGCTTCGCTCAGGACATGTTTAGAAAGGCGCCCGGATTTTCCCAGGGGGGCCTTTTTGTAAGCCGGCCCCCCTGGACCCCCCGGAAAACTTTTGACGGCCCGGCATTTCATGGCCGGGCCTGCTTAGGTCGGGTGTGGGGTCGGCTGCCTCGGTCGTCTGTAACCTTCTGGTGGCTTTTATTATTGGCTGAATGACCGTGTTGTTGGGGGAGACTCGGGCTAAGCTTCTTGCGAAGGAGGGCGGCCCTGCGGAGCCGCTTTCCTTCGCGAAAAGAAAGTTTTGCTGGGGGCGCGGACGCACAGCGTCGGGTTTCCACACTGGCGTGCCGGGTCAATGACTTGTCGAAAGCTGAGCGTGAGGGGAGGGTAAGGGTATCGTCGGTTCAGTTAAGAACGTAACTTATAGACTAACTTTCGGTTCATTCAGCAGAAGCTGGTCGTCAGTGGCCTCCCGCAACATGTTACGTCACCTCGAAGAGAACCCCTCGTATCACTAGTCCACGAGGTCCCGTTCGAACTCAGCGCGGACCGTGTCTTGCAGGTTGCTGAAGAGCTTCGCTGCAACGATCAAAGTTAACCTATCTTCATCCGTAACTTTTGGTTCCCAACCGTATGCAATGCCCTTTTCTTGGGCGTTCCTCCATCTGTGGTAGTAGATCTGTAGTTCGCTTGGGTACTTTTCCAGCGCAATTTCCCAATGTAGACCGCTGATGACAGCGAGGAGAGCTTTCGAATAGCCTACAATTCGCTGGCTACCGTACATCCTGAGGATGCTCATGTCGTTGCTCAGTTGCCAATATAGCTCATAGTCCTGGAGAAATGTGGCAAGTTCTCCGAAGGCATCTTCAAGAGCCTGAATTTCCCCATCGGTTGCTACACGATCTGCAACCGATCCGAGGTTCAGAAGACGACTCAAATGGGGAGATCTCTCTCGGTCGATCTTCTCCAAGAAGAGGACGTATGCTCGCCTCCTGCTATCGAGCCTCTGCTCAAAGAGAAGTCTCTCGGTCTGCTTCTTGGAGGTGTAATAGATGCCGACAACTGAGAACACAGCTGCAAAGACAGCGGTAAACAGTGCGAGTAGGTACGGATTCGGTTGTCTCTTAGAAGCTTCCCTCATCTCACCCAGAATTTCCCATCTTCCATGAAAGCTGGGTCGAACCATTCCTGGTCACCACACTGTTCGAAGTATTTAGAACCCCTTTTTTGGGGCCTGTCAATCTCGTTTGGGACCGCTCTCTTTCGCATAAAACTGGCTCTTTGGCCGGATGCTGCGGCTGGCGAAGCCAGACGGGCATCCGGCCAAAGAAAGAAG
>JBHIBA010000289.1:0-6044 GCA_046758845.1 Nitrospinota bacterium | reverse complement strand
CCCCAGACAACCAGCCCAGCCAAACCCACGCCCAACCCAAAAGCAGGCCCGGCCATGCAATGCCGGGCCGTCAAAAGTTTTCCGGGGGGTCCAGGGGGGCCGGCTTTCAAAAAGGCCCCCCTGGGAAAATCCCGGTGCCTTTCAGAGCTTGTCCCGAGCGAAGCTGAGGGAAGGCCCCCCAGTATTCATCTCATGACATTGAGAGGATTATTGTGGATCGAGCGAAACTCGACGCCCTGATGGAGGCAGAAGGTCTGGATGCCCTTCTGGCCTCATCCGCCGAGAACATCTACTACACCAGCCGGTTTCCCGTTCCATTGACCGCTGAAAACCGGGGGCTGTTCCTCCTCCTTCGGACTTCGGAGGCCGTCGCCGTCCTGCTCCCCAAAGGGCGGGGGGAAATCCTGCTCTGCACCGTCGGGCTCGCCGGGATGGCCGAAGAACATTGCCCGGGGATTCAATCCCGCTTCTCCGGCACGGGCATGTTCATCGAATGGCCCGAGGGTATGGACCGCAAGGTCACTGGGCCTGCGCCCCGCGACAATCTAGTGGCGGCGCTCAAAGAGTTCGGCTTGGGAAAGGGCCGGTTGGGCATCGAGTTTTCGACCCTTTCGGCGGGAACCTTCGAACACCTGCGAAAGACGCTGCCGGGACTCTCCTTCGCCGACGCCCGCCCGACCTTCCTCAAGTTGCGGGAGATCAAGACCCCTGAAGAAATCGACCGGATGCGTCAGGCGAATCGCGTCAACACGGCCGGCATCCGAGCCGCTCTGGGCGTGATCCGCGAAGGGGCGAGAGAAAGGGACGTTCTGCGAGCCTTCAAGGAGAAGCTGCGGGAGATGGGGTGCGATTGGGAGTCCGCCGCCCTGGGCGCGGGGCCGGGCAGCGGCGAGGCGTATCACATCGCGGGCGACTATATCCTCAAGCCGGGGGACGCCGTCCGATTCGACGTCACCGCTGTCCATCGTTTCTGTTTCTCGGACCTTTCGCGCTGCGCCACGGTGGGGGACCCTCCGGGCGAAGTCCGCCGCCTCTACGACGCTCTCTTTGAGGCCCAGCAGGCCGCGGTGGCGGCTGTACGGCCGGCCGTCCCCGCCAACGAGCTTTTTCGGGTCGGTGTGGAAAAGGTCCGCGCCGCGGGGTATCCGCAGTATGAACGCGGCAACATGGGCCACGGTGTGGGCATCGGGCACTACGAAGAGCCATTCGTTACTCCCGACAACGAGACGCCCCTGGAGGCGGGCATGACGCTCGCCGTTGAGGCGCCTTACTACGTTGCGGGAAGGTACGGGCTGAACGTCGAGAACAACGTCCTGGTCACCGATAGGGGCTGTGAAATACTGGACGAGGATCTGTCGCTGGACCTTTTCCGCTGCGGGTGAGATGCCGATAAGAAAAGACAAGATTTTCCCGAGGGGGGCTTTTTTAAAAAACCGCCCCCCTCGAACCTCCCGAAAAACTTTTGACGGCCGAGCTTATAGCTCGGCCTGCTCGCGGAGTAGGGCTTAACTGCTTGTCGCTCGTCTGTTGGGCGCGGAACATTCATTAGGCGAGTTTTAGGCGAAAGAGTGCGGCCCTGCAAGGCCGCACTCTTTCGCGAAAAGAAAGTTTTTCAGGGGGTGTGGGGGGGCCGGACGCGCGGCGTCTGGTTACTGCACTACCGTGCCTGGTCAATCACCTCTCGGAAGGTGTGCGCCAAAGACGTACATATTGGGCGCACACACCTCCAACCGCAGTTTGGCCGGCACGCAAGTGCCCAAAAAGGCCCTCCGCGAATTTTCTCTTTTAGGAGGTCCACATGAAGAAAGAGGTCATCCATCCCCCGGGCGTCGCTCGAGGGATCCTTCCGCATTCCTTAGGGATGGCGTTCGGGGATTTGCTCTTTTGTTCCGGCCAGTTTGGCCTTGACCCCGAAACGGGAAAGCTGGTAGAAGGAGGAATTTCCGCCGAGACGAAGCAGGCCTGCGAGAACCTCAAGCGCATCGTAGAAGCTGCGCGCTCTTCCTTGGACAAGGCCCTCAAGGTCACCATCTTCATGGCCGATGTCGCCGAGCTAATGGAGATGAACAAGGTCTTCAACGAATATTTCCCGTCCGAGCCGCCCGCGAGGACCACCACCGCCGTCAAGGAGCACGTCCAACATGCGCGCGTCCAGATCGAGCTGATCGCCCACCGGTGAGGGGAAACAACCCGCTTGACCCATCACGGAGGAAGGGTCCCATGCCCCCAGAGTTGACAACCGAGAAAGTCTGGAGAGAGGTGGGAAAGCAGCACTTCGCAGTCCTGGGCACGGTGAGCAGGAAAGGTCAGCCTCGGACGGCCGGTGTCGTCTACACAGTTCAAGGGAAAGAGCTGTACGTGGGGACTTTCCGCTACTCGCTGAAGGTCAAGCATATTGAGGGGAACCCCCGCGTTTCGCTGACCGTCCTCATTCCCAAACGCATCCCTTTCATGCCGTTCCTGAAGATCCCGCCGGCGAGCATTCTGTTCTCCGGGGAAGCCAGCATTCATGGGCCGGGTGAAATCCCCTCGGGCATCCATAAGGCATTGATCGGTGGCCTGAAGGGCCTGTCGGCGGAGGCGAAAGCGCAGACGTGCTATTTGAAAATCCGGCCCAACGGGGAGTTTGTGACGTATGGTGTAGGGGTCCCGATGCGGACGATGCTGAACCCCGAGCGGGCCACGGCCCGCGTTCCCGTCTGATCCACATGGCGCCGCGAAGCAGGTTTCACCGTGTGCCACTGGCGGCTTGCCCGCCGGTGTGCCTTCTGCGAAGCTGCCCAGAACCGGGGCCTCAGCAAGTTGGATAGACTTCCGGTCGGCGCCCTCGGTCAGCCGCTTTTGGGGGGCGGGGTGTGGTCGACGCCGGTTGAGGTCATGCGTCGAAATTCTTCCTCATACCCCGGCGGAGAGAAACACCAGGTCAGCCGCAAGGGCTCATCGCCCGTATTGACTACGCCGTGCCAGACATCGATGGGAAGGAAGGCCGTGCATCCCGGGAAGACCTCGAACTCCTCGTCCTCAACAATCACCTTGCCCTTGCCGCCCCAGAAGAAGAGGATTTCCTCTTCCTTGTCGTGCATGTGAATAGGGATATGGCTTCCCACGTCGACGTCCTGGACGCCGAACGAGAGCTGTCGGGCCCCGACGCCCTTCGGGTCCACGACAATCTCCCACCCCCTGGGGGCGGTCTGGCCCGGCATGCGCAGGGGCTCTCCGTCTCCCGGCCGAAAGACCAACTTCTTCATGGGACTCTCTCCTTTCCTGCGGAGAAAGACTAAACTCCGCCCCGTTAGTATAGAGAAAGGTGGGCGACTTGTGATCTGATAGTCAGTCGGCCGGCTGCTCAGTTAGTTGGCTGCTCGCAAATAAGCCGAGGAGGTGGAGCGCCGGGGCTTTAGCCCCGGCCAAGATTGGATGGGGAGCTATCTTCCAACCCCAGCGGGGGCTGAGGGTCACTGACCCGCGCCCCCGCGCTACTCCTGATTGACCAGCCGCTACTGAAACCCTATTACTCCTCATTTGATCCTCTTCGGCCCCCTTAATCTCTTTAATTCTCTGTTTATCTCGCCCAGATCAAATGCCTCCGGATCGAACCTTCCGCCGATCCAATCCAGCATCGCGCTGTGTTCTTCGTGCTTTGGGTTCCGAATGGCTTTTAGAAAATCCTCATAACCCGGGATCCCGCCACAATCTTCGGGCGGACACGCCCGTTCCCCCGCGAGACAGACGGGGTAGTGAACCCCTGTTTCCGCCGGGAGAATTTTCTCCACAAAGATCTCATGCTCCCAGCCGTCGCCGAAGTCATACTCGTACATGAACTTAGTTTTCTCTCGGGGAATCACCTGATTCAATTTTGCGGTTTTATCGTCCTTCATTTCATGAAGATAGTCCGGTGACGGCTCGCCAAAATCCTCCTCCCCAATAGCGAACTGGTGGAGGTGGTAGTCACTCCAGCCCATCACTTCCTGGAGAATCCGGTGAAGTGTACGAAGACTTATGTGGCTGGCGACCTGAAATCTTCTCCAAATCGGCGGTCCGCTGCCGATAAGTGTCACCTTCATCTGATAAATGGTTTCGCTTGTGGTCGTTTTAGGAGTTGCCATTTTGCGTCTCCTTCTGGCATCGCGTCCCAGAAATTCCTTGGTCATGTGTGATATCCCTGGATGGGGGGTGCCACGGGCGGCTTGGGTTCGGTGACCTCTCGTTCGCCCGTGCCTCCACTTGCCTTCAAAGAATCCGATAGGGAGCGCTGGCAGGCAAGCTGCCAGCGGCGCCCAACCCTTCCGCAGCCACGAACTTATTTCCCAAATTTACGGGACAGGACACCAGCAAATGCTGGCGATATCGCGCACACCGTGTTCTTCGAGATCCCGCGCCTCGCTTTGAAAGTTTCCGGTTTCCCCGGACACGCCTAGGGGTTCGCCCAGCGGCGGCAATCCTAATCGTTCAACCGCGTGAACAACGCGGGATCTATCCACTCACCGTGTTCCAAACAGCCGCGGCGACTTTCCGGGCTTCCTTCAGGACGGCCTTCTCGTCCACGGTCTTGACCTTTCCGCCTTCTACGACGACCTCGCCGTCCACGATCACGTCCGTCACGTCCCCCGGTCCGCAGACTTCCGCGACGAGAGTGGCCGGGTCGTCCGACTCCACGAGCGAAGCCCTGGCCGGGTCAAGCCGGACAAGAACGAGGTCGGCCTTCTTTCCCACCTCGACCGAGCCGATGCTGGCCAGAAGACCGAGCGCCCTCGCCCCGTCCCGGGTGGCCATCCGCAAGATTTCTCTCGGCCCGATAATGCCTCCGCTCCCTGCATCCAGACAGGCCGAGTGAAGCAACGCCCGCATGGCGGAAAAAAGGTCGTGGCCCACGCCGTCGGTCCCCAAGGCCAGGGGGATTTTTGCCCGAAGCAAGGCGGCAACCGGGGAAAAATGGCCCCAGCGGGCGTCCGCCCTCGGGGTGAGCGCCAGTTGCGCGGCGGACTCGCGCAGACTGCCGACCTCCTCTTCCTTCAGGTGACTTCCGCCGGCCAAAAGCGTGTTGGAGTTCAGTAGGTCAAACCGGCGCACGAGCCCGAACAGGTCTCCCCCCGCCCTCGACCGCAGCGTCTCGGTTTCCCCGGAGAAGGCCCCGAGGTGGAAGTGCAGACCCAGCCTTCTCGCTTCGGCCTCCTTCGCCACCCGCTCCAATGTCTCATCCGAACAGGTGGCCGGGCTGAAAACCCCAAGGCGCGCCGTGACCCGTCCGCTGTCTCCGCCGTCCGGTCCGGCGGAATCAATGATGGACAGGAGCGCCTCCACGGCGGCCGCTCCGCTGGAAGCCCCCGGTATGGGGCCGGCACCGGTCGCGGCTGTCGTTGGATCCACGTCCGTCAGGGCTTCGGCCAGGACCACCCGAATGCCGGATTCCTGAATCGCTTGCGCCAATCCGGAGACTTGACCGTCAAGAATCCCCAGACAGGTGACGCCGCTTTTTAGGGCCTCCAAGAAGGCCGCCCTCGCCAGGGCCTCCTTCTCCGAGGGCTCGGCCTCAGCGAAGAGGAGTCGCATGGCTTTTTGCAAACCTGATCGGGTGGACTGCTCCTCGGAGGACCCTTTCAGGAGAATCCCCATCACGTGAGCGTGGGCGTTCACCAAGCCCGGCATGACGACTTGGCCCCGGGCGTTCAATACCTTGCCTTCGCCGAACCCCATCCGCTTGAGGTCGGCGGGCTTCCCGACGGCGGCGATCCGCCCGTCGCGGATGGCGACCGCCCCTTCGCCGAAAGCCTCCCCAGCCGTCTGCATAGAGAGAATGGTCCCGTTTTGAATCAAAAGGTCAGTCATAGGCCTCCTGTGATACTGAGAGTCAACACGAAAGGAGCGGCGTTTCCGCCCCATCCGGTGAAGTATGCTGGACAAGGCGGAAGGCTGCGTCAAGGGATTTTCGAATCGGGGGCTCCAGGGGGGCGGACACGCGGCGTCTGGCTTCCGCACTGGCGTGCTGGCTTTTTGCGGGGGGCGCTTTTTGTAAGGCGCCCCCCCGCACCCCCCAGCAAAACTTT
>JBHIBA010000288.1:0-6062 GCA_046758845.1 Nitrospinota bacterium | reverse complement strand
GTCTCTCACGGCCGTACGGAGGCCATCTGACACAAAATCTCACAAGGAGCCTCCCACATCAAACTCCTCCATCTCTATTCCCTGGCGTGGGATCCGGCTACCCGTGAGGCTCATGTGCATTTCGGCTCCGGGGCCGCGGTCTGCAAATATCGGATGGAAACCAGGAGATTGGAGCTCGACTGATGAAAAGAAAACCTTCTAACGCTTTGCGCGTCCTGATGGTGCTCGCCGCCCTTGCAGCCTTCCTGAACTCCGCCCTTGCTTGCTCTGGCGAGTCAGATGATGATCCCAATCAAGCCGAGAGCCTCGAACGCGCTGAGCAGGAAGAGGCCCCCTCCATCTTGCAGCCCCAGGCCGGATCGCAGATGGAGTCGGTGGACCCCGCCTCTTTTCCGGAAGTTGTGGCCCGCGTGAACGAGGAACCGATTCACAAGTCCGATCTTCTGGACCGTGTTAAGGGCCTTCAGGCCCGCACGCGGGGCGCAACCGACAACACTTCGGCCGCCTTTTATCGTCGGGTACTGGACGAGCTGGTGGGCGCCGAGCTTCTCTACCAGGCTAGCGTGGCGAGGAACCTAATTCCGGCTGATGCCGAGGTGGAGGCCCAGATCGAAGCCATCCAGGGGCGTTTTCCCGGCGCCGGCGAGTTCGAGCAATCCCTTTCCACGCAGGGACTCACCCTGACAAAGCTCCGAGCGGTCATTAACAAGGAGATGAGTATCCAAAAGCTTATCGAAGCGGAGATCGCGGGAAGGGTGACGGTGAGTGAGGAGGCGAAAAAGAAGTTCTACGAGGAAAACCGGGAGCTGATGAAGCAGCCCGAGAAACTGAGGCTGAGCCACATCCTCGTCAGGGTAGCGGAGGATGCTCCTCCCGAGGTCCGAGAAGAGGCGAAGAAGAAGGCGGGCGACTTGAGAGGTCGCGTCGAGCAAGGTGAGGACTTCGGTGCTCTGGCCCGGCAGTATTCGGACGATCCCGGCTCAAAGGCGAATGGCGGCGAGTTGATCATCACTCGCGGGCAGACCGTCCCTCCCTTTGAGCAGGCGGCCTTGGCGCTCGAGCCGGAGGAGTTGAGCGATGTCGTGGAGACGCGCTTCGGCTATCACATCATCAAACTATCGGAGCGCATCCCGAGCGGCGTGGCTCCTTACCAAGAGGTCGAGGGCCAGATTGGAGAGTTTCTGGGACAGCGCGGTCTCCAAGAGCAGGTGGAGGCCGAGATCGAAGTGCTGCGCTCCCAGGCTCAAGTGCAAATCTTCATCTGAGCAGGCACCCGGACATCCCAAGGCAGCTTTTTTTCCGCCACGACGGGCACTAGGACCTTCCAGCTCTGGCGCCCCACCTTGCTGAAGCTGGTCGAGGGCGTGGCGAGCCGCCACTCGCACGGAGGGGCTCGAGGTCCTCCCGCTCAAGGGAACAAACTAATGGAAGATATCAAAGTGAATTCTGAACCCACACAAAAGGTCCTTCTTACATCGGTTTGCCGCCCCTTTGGAGGAGCAGGGGAAGGGGATTCCGTCGGTGCGGAGCTCTTTCATGCCCAAGTCACCCGCGCGCAAGGGATCTTCAGCCTTCGACAGGTCATTCGCTGTTGGGCCATTGACTATCTTGCCGAGAATATCGAGGCCCCTTGTGTGGTGCTTCATTACCCGTCCGAGGGGGAGTTTGTTCGGGAGCTGAAGGCGGACCGCTATCATTATGTGGGCATCAACTTTGTCGTCGCCACCTTTCACAAGGTTCGTCGGATGGTGAAGCTGATTCGGAAATATGCGCCCCATTCAAAAATCGTTCTGGGGGGCTACGGCACCGTTCTCCCCAATGAGCTCCTCACCCCCTTTGCCGACTACATCTGCCGGGAGGAAGGCATTGGTTTTATGCGCCGTCTCTTGGGTGAAGGGACAGAAAAACCCATCTTGCATCCCTACGCCCCCATCCCGGCCATCCGCCTTTATTCCTATCAACAACCTTTTAAAGTGGGACACCTCACGGCTGGCCTCGGATGCCCTAACGGTTGTGACTTCTGCTGCACCTCGTATTTCTTTAAACGACGGTACGTTCCTTTTCTCAAGACCGGGCGTGACATTTACGAGGAAATACGAGCAATCGAGCAAAAAGCTAAAGCGCGGGGAGATGCGCTGAGCGGGTTCATATTTATCGACGAGGATTTTTTCCTTTACAAGAAAAGAGCGCGAGAATTTCTTGAATGTGCTCGGAAAGGCGGTAAGCCCCTTTCTCTGATGGGTTTTGGCAGCGTAAGGGGGCTTTCTCAATTCAGTGCCGACGAGATCGCTGAGATGGGCTTTGACACCATCTGGACGGCCTTCGAGGGTGCGGAATCGGGCTATGGAAAACTCCAAGGAAAGAGCCTGGAAGAGCTCTATGCTTCGCTCAAGTCCCGTGGGGTTGCCCTTCTTTCTTCAATGATTATCGGTTTCCCCTATCAAGATTCGAACCGAGTTCTGGAGGAGTTTGATCGCCTCATGAATCTTGGGCCCTCGCTGACTCAGATTCTCATCTACTTCGCCTTTCCGGGAACTCCCTTTCACAAACAGGTTTTGGCCGAAGGCCGCTACCTTCCGGAGTACCAGGAAAACCCCGATCTCAGGCGCTGGGACGGTTTTGCCATGCATTTCAAACACTCTAAGTTCAGTGCTCCTGAGCTCGAAGGCCTTCAAAAAGAACTATACCGACAGGACTTTGAACGCCTCGGTCCTTCCATTGTCAGGCTTCTCGGCGTGTGGTTTGAAGGCTACAAGAACCTCCGCCATTCTCCCACGCCCCTATTGCGGGCACGTGCCGAAGCAAAGCTGAGGGCCCTTCGTTCCGCGTTGCCTGGGATTTTCCCGGCCATGCTTTTTGCACCCAATAAGAGAGCGCGCTCCGAAGCGCGTGCCTTGTTCCGTGAGATCCAGGAGGAAACCGGGAACATCTCCTTGCGTGAACGGCTGATGTGTCTCGCATCACCGCTTTTAGCGGTATGGACGGGGCTTGCAGGCAAGCTCAGAATCTTTCAGCAACCTGGGCTTCTTAGAATCGAGCGCCGCATAAAGGCGCGTCGCCATCACGAGAACCCCATTACCCGACTTCAAGGCGGGTTTCATGCTCGCCCCCTCGCGGTACTGGCAGAGGACTTGAGCCGAAATATGAGAGATTTGTGGGCGTATGTTTTTCCCAAGCGCGGCCGTCTCGGGGAAGAATTTTCAGCCAGTGCGGTGACGCGCTTACCGGTTGTCAATCCAAAGGACGGCGGCGGCGCCGAAAAGGCGGCTAGCCCGGTCCGCTGAGCGGCGCGGCCGCCCGCCGGAAGCAGAAGGTTGACGCCTCCTCAAGGACTGGCTTCCACGAAGACAGGGTGGCAGCTCGTCGTCTTGGAGGATGACTCCGGGATCATCATCGGCAGCGCCCGGGCAGTCCCACGGGGCGGTCGATCACGCCTGGGGCTTCTTAAAGGATTCGAACGTTTCCACGTATTGAAGCACGGCCCAGACAAAGGCGGAGTGGCTCCATGTCAAGGGGGAAACGGAAAGGGGCTGGGCGCTCATCGGGTCAATTTGTTCGGCCAGCACTCCCGAGGTGAGGGCATTCTTGGCACACCATTCCAGATAGGGAAGGGCTTCGCGAAGCTGATCAACCGTTCGTGCCCGCGCCATGAGGTATTCCGCGTACCAAAGTGTGGCGATGAACCAGGGATTACCAGGAATATCCTTGGAGTTGTCCAAAGCGGCCTGGTAAGGATCATTCTGGTATCGGGCGAAACCGCCCACCGGGGTTTTGACCCATAATCGCTCACGGATGGCTTCCATGGTCTGAACCACCTTGGGATCCTTGGCGTCCATCACACCGAGAGATACCAAGCCCGCCAGGCTCACGTCCAGCACCTCATCGAGCTCATATCCAGCCTTGGTCCGATAACCCGAGCGGGCGTAACGTTTCAGTTTCGGATGATAGAGATACCGGGTCAAAGCCTCCTTGACCTCGGCAGCCGCCGCTTCGTAGGTCGTGGCCAAGGCTTCGTCACGAAATGTTTTGGCGAAGTTCGCCGCCGCCTTAAGCCCTGCGATCACGGCGGCGACCGTAAAAGTGTGGACCCCGTAGCGCTCCTCCCAAAGGTCCCAGGAGGAAGTGGGCAGCAAGGTCTCCCGGTCCCGATGAGCGACCAGGAAATCGGCGGACTTGGTGATGAGGGGTGTGTACAGAGGCCGGATGAACTCGATGTCTTTGGCGCATTGGAAATGCACCCAGAGCGCCCATATCACCAGAGCGGTTGAGTCCTCCTGAATGGGCAGAACGACCTCGCCGTCGTGTAGCCACGGGTGCCAGTTGCTGGCCTGAGAGCCGTCCGGATTATAGTGCTGGAACAAATACCCTTCGTCGGTCAGGACCGATGAGCAGAACTTGAAGAATCGCCGGCAGACCTCCGCATACCCGGACTTGGCCATGGCGGCGGCGACGAACGCGCCGTCCCGACCCCACATGTAGGAGTAGGTATCCCTTCCAAATCGCACGATATCCGAATCGTTCGCGGCAATGACCGCTCCCTGGTTGTCGATCTGGGTTCTGAGAACGAGCAGGCTCCGATCGAAAAGCTCGGTGACGGTCGAGGGTAGGTCGGCGAAAGAGCGGGCCTCCTTCTTGACCCACGCCCCCCAGTACTCGGAGGTCCTCCTGATGAGTTCCGATGGAGTGGTTTCCTGGACGCGCTGATTGAGTCGATGGACCTCCTGGTATTTCGTGCCCGCCGCAATCCAGTAATGTCCCACCGAGCGGCCCCGGGGGAGCAGACGCAGGCGGATGCCAACGGTCGAATCGGCCGAGCCCCATCCTACCGGATGGCCGCTCAACTCCCCGTCCTCGGCGTCCTTCCGGGTTCCCTGCTTGTCGGGAAGCCCTTTGGCGCCGCAGGCGAAAAACTCCACGCCGCATTTTCCGTTGACGCAGCAATTGAAGAGGAAATAGCGGTTGGCCTTATAGTGAATGATGGAACGGGTTCGCGGGTCAAAATAACTGGTGTCGCCGATGTCGTTTCCGTAAAGGTGGACATCGTGATTGAAGAAAAGCCTCACATCCCGGTCCTTGTCCCCCAGGTTCAGCACCTGGATCTCCTTCAAGTACACGTTGAGCTCGAAATCCACCGCGTCACTGCAAAGAAGCTCCAGGCCGAGGCCGTCGTTCTTGAGGGTTACGTCGGTGACCAAGCTGTTTTCCCGGTACCGGAGCCTCTTTTGCCATTCGGTCCCCATCCAGGAGAATTGGCCGTCCACCCAGATTCCAAACGGAGACGGGTGGCCCTTCGAATGGTTTTCCTGGCCGATGAAGGGGAAATAGATATCGCGAAGGCGGTAGTGGGCGTCAAAATTGAGAAGGAGAGAGCCGTTACTGACCGGAATGTCTTTGGGCATAGCCTCGGGCCTGGTGACTAATCTAGCGCAACAAGGAGGGATGCTCAATTAGGCAGGGTGACGGTGGCTCAACAGATGATACGTGAGTCGATGTTCTTGGCTAACTTGCCGATAGACGTCGACATAGTCCCGGGTCATTCGGGCGATGGAGAATCTCCGCTCGGCATCGCAGCGGCACGCCCGGCGATCGATGGTAGGCAGGCGGTCCAGCGAGGCGATCATACCTTCCAGGGAATCCACAAGAAAGCCGGTCTCGCCGTCGGTCACGATCTCCGGCAAAGCGCCCTTCTTCATCGCCAAAACAGGAGTTCCGCAGGCCAAGGACTCGATCGCCACCAGGCCAAAAGGCTCTCCCCATCGAATCGGAAAAAGAGTGGCTCTGGCATGCTGGTACCATTGCTTTTTTGCCTCGCCGTCTAATTGGCCAACGAAAATAACCTGCTTATCGCACTCCAGGAGAGGCTCGATGACGGAGCGGCAATAGTGGCCGCGGACGTCAAACTTGCTGAGGTCCACCCTAAGGTCGATGGATCCCTTCAGGGACTCGAAGAAGGCTTCGTCTTCGAACTTGTTCTGCACGTATCCGGCTATGATGAGCTTGGAGCCGGTCTTCCGGGCGAGCTCAATGGCCTGGTCCTGTCCCTTGATGCGGGTCACCCTTCC
>JBHIBA010000287.1:0-6066 GCA_046758845.1 Nitrospinota bacterium | reverse complement strand
AGTACAAGCCGTTGATCACAGAGATCGCATCCATTAAGCTCTCGTCGTCATCACCGCAGACCGGGCAACGAGCGGTCTTGATCGAAACGAGGGGACGAAAGGTTAAGGGAACCCATGAAGACAGACGACATATCGGCGGCCAATCCCTATCCCTACAGGCGCCTTCAGGTACTCGACTCCGAAATGGCTTACGTCGAAGCGGGGGAAGGGGAGCCCATTGTCTTTCTGCACGGAAATCCCACGACCTCCTACCTCTGGCGCAATGTCATTCCGCACGTAGAGGGGCAAGGACGTTGCCTGGCGCCCGACCTCATCGGCGCGGGGGAATCGGGCAAGATGCCGAGCGGCGCCTACCGATTCGCCGAGCATGTGAAATACGTCGACGCATGGTTCGAGGCGCTCGGCCTCACAAAAAACGTGATCCTGGTGATACACGACTGGGGTGCGGCGCTGGGCTTTTACCGCACCTGCCGTTATCCGGACCACATCTCCGGCATCGCCTACATGGAGGCGATGGTCCGGCCCCGCCTCTGGTCGGACATGCCTGAGGAGCGAGTGGCGGTGTTCAAAAAGCTCCGCTCGCCGGAGGGAGACAGGATGGTCATGGAAAGCAACTTCTTCGTCGAGACCATGCTGTTCGATAAGGGCATTATCCGGGACCTGACGGAGGAGGAGAAGGCCGTCTACCGAGCTCCCACCGAAGACCCGGAGAAACGCATGCTCACACTGCAGTGGGCGCGGGAGATCCCGTTCGAAGGGGCGCCTGCGGACAATTACGAGATGGTAAAACGCTACAGCGATTTCCTGTCAAACAGCGAGGACCTTCCCAAGCTCTTCATCAACTGCGAGTTCGGCCATGCCCTGGCCGGAGCCGCGCGGGAGTTCTGCCGGAAGTGGCCGAACCAGACCGAGATCACGCTCCCTGCGCGGCACTACGTCCAAGAGGACTGCCCGCATGAGGTCGGCAGGGCGGTCTCGGCCTTCGTCAAACGAGTCCGCGGTTAGGCATTCGACCGGCCGCTCCGGGATGCCACAGGAGTCTCACGGCACGACCGACCGAGCCCGCACTTTTCAACCGCCGACTACACTTTTTCCTGAAAATGAGGCAGGCTCAACGGTTCAGCGGACTCTCATTCAACCTGAACCGATTTCGGGGGGGTACGTCATGTGCTGCGCCAGATGCTCGAAGAGCTCCCGATACTTTTCCCGTGTCGCTCTCCGCACCTCATCCGACACCCGGTTCATCAGTGGATAATCTTTGATCCACTTGTAATTCTTGCACGCATTGATGATGACCTTGGAATTCAAATGAGCCTCGGGACCCAGCTTGAGCCGCACTTCCGGTGACAAGCTCGGGTCGAGAGAAGAACCCCAGGTCTCCTTGATAATGTCGATTGAGCTTTCGGGGTTGCAGCGTGTAACGACGGCCCACATCACGTCCTGCAGACTCGTGATGTCGATGTCGTCATCCACGACGACGACGTACTTGATAAAGTAAGCCGTTCCCCTTGCCCCGGCCGCCACAAGCCCCGCCGATTTTGCGTGACCCGCAAAGCGCTGGCGGATGGACACGACCGTCATGAGCCGGCTCACCGGTTGCCAGACCCCCATCACATCGGGAATGCCGGATTTCTCCAGGGCATCCCAGGTATCCGCCGCCAACAACGGAATTCCCGTATACGGGCCAACCGGAGGCTTCAACGGAGGGACGCCGAGAATGATCGGATCGTCCCGGTGATAGACGGCCTCAACCTTGACGACGGGCTGAGGATGCGGTCCACCCGCGTAGTAGCCGGTGAACTCACCGAAGGGGCCTTCCATGCAATGCTCGACTTCCATCGGCGGGATGTGCCCTTCGATGACAATCTCAGCGGTCGCTGGGAAAGGAAGACCCGTCAAAGGCCCGTGAACGACATCCAACGGCTCACCTCTCAGATGTCCGATGTAATCGAACTCACTCTGTCCGTAAGGGAAGAAAAACCCGGCCGGGATCCACGTCAAGGGCTCCTGGCCGAAGCTGATGACCACGGGGAGACTTTCCCCCCGTGCATGCGCTTTCTGGAGGAAGATTGCAGGGGTCTTCCCCGGCAGGGGGAGGATGCCGATGGTGTCGCGCTCAAAAACCATGTTTCGCTGAGCCGCCACGTTGATCCAGTCGCCGTCGGGATCCTTCATGATGACCATGTTGCCTGTCCCGATAAAGCGCCCGGGATCGTTCTCATGCCACCGGGGCGCCGGGAACTTGAAAATATCAACATCGTCTCTCTTGCAGACGTTTTCAAAAACAGGACCGTCGGTAACCACTCTGGGCGGGATCGGCCTGAAAGCAGCCACCTTATCTTTCCAGTAGCGCAACGCTTCCAGCGGCGGCGTATCCGGATCGAGCCCCAGCGCCAAGGCGTTGCGCCGAACGTTGGTCAAGACATTCGAGAGAACTCGATACCCTTTGGGATAACCCTTGACTTGATCGAAGAGCAGGGCGGGATGGCTCTCGAGATCTTGTTCTGCGATCATCTCCGTCAGGGCGCCGATATCCAGATCCCAATCCGCGCCGTCGATTCGGTGGAGCTCGCCGATCCGGTCCACCTCATCGATGAACTGTCGAAGATCGTTAAAGATCACCGCACGAATCTCCATGGGCTAAGCCGGCGTTTTCCATACGGCCTCATCAATAAAAGCAGTTTAGCAGAATTTCGCGTTCGATGAAGGGCGGAAACAACTTTCGGCCAAGAGCGAGGGCCGGGAGTCAACCAGGTCGGCGCCAGGATACCCTGATCGGCCCAGTCCCGTGCAGAATTCGACGTTCGCCCGCCGGATTCGGCAGTCTCCGCGCACTCGTCTCCCCATGACTCGACTTGTTCATTCCACATACGTGAAGGTTCCAAGCCGGAAAATCTTGGGAATGAAATGATCGCGTGTCCCCCACCTTCCGGATGACGTTCGTTTCCGACTGGTCCCCGTCGCCTGGCCGTCCATTCGGGGAATCAGAAGGTGAAGAGGAGCCCCTCCGAGGTTCCCATCCCTGAGGATTCCCGAAGTTGCGTTCGGCGGATCTTTCCGGTTGCGGTTTTGGGGAGGGCCGGGAGAAATTCGATGATTTTGGGAACCTTATATGGGGCGATGCGCTCGCGAAGCAGGTCCCAGATTTCTCGGGCCATCGCCTCACCCGCCTCCATTCCGGGCTTCAGGACCACGTAGGCCTTGACGCGGTAGCCGGTCGTAGCGTCTGGGATGCCGATGACGCCCGCTTCCAGCACGCCGGGATGCTCCATGCAGGTCTCTTCCACCTCCTTGGGGGAGATGAGGTAGCCACGGCTCTTGATCAAGTCATCCCGCCGGCTCACGTACCAGAAGTAGCCGTCCTCGTCGAAATAGGCCAAGTCTCCGGTGTAGTACCAGCCGTTGATGTGGTTCTCGGTCCACTTTTCCGGCATCTTCCGGTATTCGACGAAAAGGCCGGGACAATCCTCCCGCAATGCGACAAGGCCGATCTCACCCGTGGGCACCGGCTTGCCCTCGTCATCGTGCATTTCTAAGACGTATCCGGGAATCGTTTTTCCCGCCGATCCGGGTTTGATGGGTTCGCCATCCAGGTTGCAGCAGAATTTCTGGCACTCAGAAACCCCGATTCCATCCAGGATGTCGCAACCGAACCGCGCCTTCCACTCGTGATAGGTTTCCGGCGGCAGCGTCTCGCCCGAGCTGACGCAAAGACGAAGGCGACTGAGGTCATACTTTTTCTCCACCCCCTTGACGGCCAACATCATCCGGTAGGCCGTGGGCACCGTGGAGAACACCGTTATCTGATGTTCGGCGATGACGCGAAAAGCATCCGCGGGATGAAACCGCTCGGGGTGGATGAAGATCGGCGTCCCCATATATAGACAATGCATAAGGCCGTGTCCCCAGGAGTACATGAAGCTGAACTCCGATGGGTGCCAGGAAAGGTCGTCCGGACGGAGCTTCAACATCAAGTTCCCAACGGGGTCTCCGGTCCCGACGAGCCACCGGTGGACGTGGACGATGCCCTTGGGGAGTCCGGTCGTCCCTGAGGTGTACAACATAAATGCCCTGTCCCCCGGCGAGGTTTCTACCTCATCCACGTCGGCCGGTTCCATCGAGAGCAGAGAGTCGAATGGAATCGCCCCTTTCCGCTCCCCATTGAACAGGACGACGTGACGTAGGGCTGGACAATCGGCTCGGACCTCTTCGACGGCTTCGATGCGGTCTTCGGTAGTCAGTACGGCTCGCGCGTCTGAATTCTCGATGACGTGGCGAAGCTCCTTCGGGCCGAGCAGGGAGTTGCTCAATACGGGAATGGCGCCGATCCTCAGGCCGGCCAAGACCGCGACAACGTAGTCCGGCTGATTGCGGGAGCGAATGACAAAGGTTTGCCCGCGGCCGATGCCAAGCTCCAAAAGCCCGCGGGCGCAGCGTTGCATGCGGCCGTGAAGTTCTTTGAACGTCATCCCCTCACGGCCGTAGACGAGAACCGTTTCGGTTTCTCTTCCCTCTCCCAACCAGCGGTCGCAAATCGCTTGAGCCATGTTGAAGGTCGGAGGGACCTTCAGGTATTTGGGTGGGAGGGGAACCTCCCAATTGCCCATAAGGGTTTTCCTCCATCGTCATGCCCCATTTCGCGAAGACGAGACTCAGAGTTGGTCAGCGGGGGGATTATGAATGATCGAGATGGTGGTCATCGATGCGGGAATCCCGGCGCGATTCTATGAAGAAAAGGTTTGTCCGACCCCCTCCGGCTTAAGGTCTGAACATGCACCCCCTTCACCGCGAGGCCCGCGCCGCGGGCAGGCCCCCGCCTAATGCCCGCCCCCGGCTTTTCCGAGCCGGATCCACTTGCAGTATCTCGCCGCTGCCGGCGTGTTGCGGCTCTTCATCGTCCAGGCCTCACCGTTGATGAGAACGGCCGTGATTCCAGGGATATCTCCGATAGCGATGGCGCCGAGGGCGTCCTCGGCCGCCGATCCCAGCGGGGCGTCCATGACGACCAGGTCGGCCGCGCGGCCGACGGCGATGTTTCCGTTGTCGCGGAGGCCCCAGGCGTCCGCCGCGGTGCCGCTTCCCATCGCCCAGGCGTCCTCGGGCCTCAAAGGTGCCAGCGAGGACAACTCAACGGCCGACTTGATTACCCCCATGGGGAGAACGCCGGTCCCCGAGGGAGAGTCGCTGGCGATGTTGATCCGGCCCAGCTGACCCATCTCCCTGCAGTGTTCCACGGTGAGCAGCGCGGACCGTAAGTTGCCCGCCTGACAAATCTGGAGCTTGATGTCGCTCTCGCGGATCACCCTCCGCAGGCCCTCGTCGGGGAGGGCTGTAGTGCCTCCGTTGATGTGGGCCGCGATGTCAGGCAGGATTTCCAACAGGTCTTCGGCCGCGACAGGAGAGCTTCCGGGGATGGACGCGCCGCCCGTGTGGCAAAGGACCTTGAACCCGTGGCGCTGCGCGGCCCGGACGATAGGCGCCGCATCCCGCTGGCGCTGGAAGTTTCCAAACCCCACCTTCGCCAGCCACACCCCCGCCGCGGCCAGCTCCTCGAAGTCCTTCTCTTCCAGTCCCGGCTCGATGATGACCGAGCCCGCATGCATCTTCAGCCCGCCGGGACGAAAGTTGCTGAAGCACCTTTGGGCTGCAATGGCCAGCGCCTTGACCCCTACGGGGTCACTGGGCCGTCCGGGGGCGTGGACCTCGCTCGGGGAGACCCCGCTGGTGACGCCGCCGTGCACAAAGCTTTCGAGGAAATCCACCGTTTTCTGGCGAGGGGTGTAATCTCCGATGACGACGTGGAGGTGGCCGTCGATGAGGCCCGGAGCCACAGTCGTGCCGGCGCAGTCCAGGACGCGCTCCATCCCGGAGACGTCCAGCCCCCGGCCGATTTCGACGACCCGGCCCTTTTCTTCGAGTAAGGTGTCCGCGTCAAGAAGGCCTTTTTCCAGCGAGCCGGATATCAGGCAACCGATGTTCGTCAGGGCAAGGCTAGCCATCCGTTTCCCCTTCTAGTGTGCGAAAAGCGGGTCTCCCCGACGTTATTCCTTGAGGGCGTGCCAACTT
>JBHIBA010000286.1:0-6067 GCA_046758845.1 Nitrospinota bacterium | reverse complement strand
AGGCCCCGGACAACCGGCCCGCCCAACCAACGCCCACCCCAAGCAGGCCCGGCCATGCAATGCCGGGCCGTCAGAAGTTTTCCAGGGGGTGTTAGGGGGGCCGGTGTTCAAACAGGCCCCCCTAAACAAATTCAGGCGCCTTACAAAGCTTGTCCCGAGCGAAGCCGAGGGAAGCGCCCCCCGCACAGATCTGGGCGAGGTCACTTCTTGCGCTTGAAGGGCTTCTGCCCGGGCTTGTATTTCTTCTCCCGGAACTGGCCGATGCCCTGTTCCAACCAGGCCCCCTCCTGGTGGAGGGTCAGTTCGTTTCCCTTGGCGATGGCCCAGGCGTATGCCTGCTCCCAGCTCATCTGTTTGCCGATCTTGTAAACCTCTTTCACCTGCCGGAGGGCCACCGGGTCTTTGTCGAGAAGCTTTTCGGCCAGCGCGCGCACCGCGCCTTCGAGTTCTTTGCGGGGAACGGCGAAGTTGACGAGACCGATGGCCGCCGCTTTCTTCCCGTCGAAAGGCTCCCCGGTCATTGCGAAGTAGAGAAAATCCCGAGGCCGTAAGAGGTCGTCCAGCGCCCGGGTGACAAGGCCCCCCGGGAAGTTGCCGAAATTCACCTCAGACAAGCCGAAGGTCGCCTCCTCGGCCGCCACGGCCAGGTCGCAGGACGCGACCGTCGTGAAGGCCCCTCCGAAGCACCACCCGTTGATGGATGCGATGGTGGGTTTGGGAAACAACCGCAGCCTCACCCCCTGCCATTCGGCCGAAAGCTTGGAGACGCGGCGCCGCTCTTTTGGTTTGCCTTCCAGTTCGGCGAAAAATTTTTCGAGGTCCTGTCCCGCACAGAAGCTGTCTCCCGCGCCTGTGATCACCAGGACGCGAGTCTCGCCATCGTCTTCCAAATAGGCGAGGGCCTCCGTCATCTCCCGGTGCATCTGCGGGCTCATGGCGTTTTTCTTCTCCGGCCGGTTGAACAGGACAGTGGTGATCCCGCCGGACTTCTCGATCCGGATCGTTTCAAAAGAGACATCCATGGGGCGCGCCTCCGTGTGAATCCTTTCCGGGTCTGTTCTGAATCAACCCTTAGCCGCTTTCCCCCCTTGAAGATGGAGGGCGAGGATCTTCTCAGAAGTGATGGGAAGGTCCCGGATGCGCTTGCCGGTGGCGTGGTAGACGGCGTTGGCCACGGCCGCGGCCACCGGATCGATAGGGGCCTCGGAGGCGCCCTTGGCCCCGTAGGGTCCCAAAGGGTCGTTGGACTCGATCAGAGTGGAGCGAACCGCCCCCGTGCTTTCCGCCTTGGGAAGGGCGTAGTCGGCGAGGCTTCCGTTCACGGCCTGCCCCCGGGAGAACACAAGCCCTTCGGTCAACGCATAGCCGAGCCCCTGGACCACCGCCCCTTGGACCTGACCCTCGGCCGTCAGGGGATTGAGGGCAAAACCCACGTCGTCCGCGACCCAGGCGCCGATCAGCTCGATCCCCCCCGTCTCCACATCGACCTCGACCTCGACAGCCAACGCCGTGAACTCATAGGACAGCCCGAAGTTTCCGTAAAGCGCCTTGTCCAGGACGAAATCGTTGGGCGCATCGTATACGCCCCGCCCCACCAAAGGCCGGCCGTTCCTGCGAAACAGCGAGGCGTTGACGGCTTCACCTATGGCGATCCTCCGCTCGGGCGCGTTTCGGACGGAGACGAACCCGTCCTTCAGGTCCAAATCCTCGGTCCGCGCTTCGAGCCGTTCGGCCGCCGCCTCCAGAAGCTGCCGACGCGCGTCCTGGGCGGCCAGTCGCACGGCGTTGCCCCCGATGACCGTCAGGCGGCTCGCGTATGCGCCGAAGCTTAAGGGGCTCGTCGCCGTGTCGGCGGCGGAGAGGGCGACGTCCTCGACCGGAACCCCCAGTTCTTCGGCCACGATCTGGGCCAGGACGGTCTTGGCCCCCTGGCCGATGTCGCCTTCGCCGGAAACGATGGTCACCCCGCCCTCCGCGTCGAGCTTCACCTCCATGTACGACCCGTCCCAATCTCCGTAGACCCGCGCGCCGCTTGAGTGGATGGCGCACGCCAGACCGATGCCCCGCCGCTTGGGACCGGCGGCTTTCGCGGCCCGCTTGGCCTTCCACCCGCCTTTTTCCATAACCTCCCGGATGCACCGGTCCAGGGCGCAGGATTCGAGCTTCCAGCCGTGGACGGTGGTCTCTCCGGCCCGGACGGCGTTCTTCAGGCGGAGCTCGGCCGGGTCCATCCCGACGGCCTCCGCCAAGGCATCCATGTGCTGCTCGACGGCAAACCCCACCTGCGGATTGCCGTAACCGCGAAAGGCCCCTTTGGGGATGGTGTTCGTGTAGACGAGGAGGCCCTCGGTTCGGACGTTCATCTGCCGATAGTGGTTGTCCATCCGCATGAGCCCCGCGGCGAAGATTCCGATCCCTTCGCCCGAATAGGCCCCGGCGTCGGCCACGCCTTTGCATTCCTTTGCCGTGAGCGTGCCGTCCTTCTTGATCCCCATCTTGAGCGTGAGGGCCATGGGAAGCCTGGGACGACCGGCCTGGAACTCCTCCAGCCGGGTGTTGAGCAGCTTGACGGGCGCGCCGGCCCTTTGGGCGAGGAGGGCGGCGATCATCGGCAGGGGCTCGTCCCGCTTCCCGCCGAACGACCCCCCAACGGCCGCCTGGATCACCCGGACCTTCGCCAGCGGGAGGCCCAGGGCCTTGGCGATTCTTCTCTGGGCGTAAAAGATGCTCTGACAGGGCATCCACAACCTCACGCCCCCCCCGCCGTCCGCCTGGGCCAGGGCGCCCATGGGTTCCATGTAGGCCTGGGAGACGATGGAGGTCCGGTAGGTCTCGTCGAGGATGACGTCGGCCTCTCGGAATCCGGCGTCCGGGTCTCCGCGGGTGAAGTCGATCCGTGTGGCCACGTTGCCCGATTCATGGACCTTGGGGGCCGCGTCCGCGAGGGCCGCCTCGGGGTCCATCACCGCGGGCAAGGGGGCATACTCCACGTCGATCAATTCCAGCGCGTCCAGGGCGGCCGCCTCGTCCACGGCGGCGACGGCCGCGACCTCTTGCCCCACGTACAGGACGCGCTCGATGGCCAAGGTGGTTTGATCGTCGATCACGGTCCCCCACCGGATGGGCGGGATGTCCCGTCCGGTCAGGAGGGCTTTGACGCCGGGGAGCTTTCGGGCCCTGGACGCGTCGATGTGAACGATGCGCGCGTGAGCGTGGGGGCCCCTGAGGATCTTGGCGTGGAGCATGCGCGGCAGGCTCATATCCCCCACATAATCCGTCCTGCCTGCGACCTTAAGGGGAGCGTCAACCGGGGGGATCGGCTTTCCGATTACGGAGAACTCAGGCACGGTTGCTCCCGTTCGATCTCGGGTTAAGGGCCCTCTTCTCAGACTTCGCCTCTCAACACCCCTTCTTCGCAAAGACCTTCGGAAGGAAGCGGTTTGTGAAGATGTCGTTCACTTCGACCTTTTCCTCAAGCTTCATGTACTTGAAAAGAAGGTCGCGCGTTTTCTTCATCTTCCCCTGATCCATATAGCCGAGTCCGTTTTTGCAGGTTCGCTCGGTCAACATATGGCGCATTGTCACCTTCCACTGCCGCCCAACCATTTCCTCGCTGGTTGCCGGGTTGAGGGCCACGAACCGCTTCACCGCCTGTTCCGAATGCCCTACGGCCCAGGCATAGCCCCGAAGGGTCGCGCCGACGAACCGCCTCACGAAGTCGGCCCGGCCGTTAATCAGCTCCTCGGAGGTCACGATCCCCGCCGCATACATATCCAGACCGTAGTCCGGATAGCGCATCTCCACGACCGACTTCCCAACCTTGGCCGCCTGCACCTTGAGGGCTTCACCCGTGAGCACAAAGGTGACGATGGCATCCACCTTCCCCGGCAACAGGCTTTGGGAAATCACGGCGGGGGACATGGGGACCCAGCGGACCTTCGACCCGTCTATGTTGTTGGCCGATAGGAAGGCTGGAAAGAGGATCTTGTCCGGTCCGCTGGACGAACCCCCGACCGAGCGCCCTTCGAGGTCCTTCGGAGAGTTGATGCCGCTGCCCCTGACCGAATAAAGGACAAGCTGGGTCAGGTCGTAAATGATCCCCACATTCCTGACCTTCATCCCCCTTGAGCGGGCGACGATGAGAGAGCCCGAATCGGCCTCGCCGAAGTCAACCACTCGCGAAGCCACTCGTTTGATGGTGTCCCCAGACCCAAACCCGCGCGCAAGGTCGGGACGGATGTTCGCTTCCTTGTAGAAGCCGCGGTCCTGCGCCATCCAGAACCCCATGTGACCGCCATGGACCACCCAGGACATCGCCGCCTTGGCAAGGTCCGCCGCTTGGGCCGGATGCCCCCTCAACCCCAAGGCCGCGAACAAGGCGATGGCCAGAACGCCGACAAGAAGCCGCCGCCCGAGCAGGCTATGTATCCGCATGGCTCTCCCCTCCTGTTGTATGGGTTGATGAGAATGGTTCGACCGTTGCTCAGATGAAAAATCCCGCGTTCGCCGAACTTTTTTGCAGCTTGATTGTTCGAGACCGATGGGTTCCACCATCCAAAGTTTCGCCCTATGGCTCAAACGCCAGCGTTCGCGCCGACCCATCGCATAGCCCACCGGGTCAAACGCTATGGGCCCCCCTCGTGCATCATCGCCAATAGGTCGGGGACGCGCTCCAGCCCGGGGTGATTCGGCACGTCGGGGAAGGGCTCCCCAAAAGGCCGGGTGGCGTCAATGCCCATGGCCCTGCCCAATGTACCGTCGGGCACAGTGGGGTCGAGGCCGGGGGTGTTGTACTGGGAAATGACGACCATGTCCTCCCCCGGACGGGTTCGGGTGGAGATGGCCCACAGGACCTGTTCATGGCTGAAGACGTCGATGTCTTCATCGCAAACGACGACGTACTTTGGGCGCTTGGTGGTCCCGAGGGCAGCCATCAGCACGTTGCGGCCTTCCCCCGGAAACTCCTGCTTCACACTGATGAAGACCATGAACTCGCAGCAACCCGCCGCCGTATAGTGGACGCTGCGCAGGCCGGGGAACTTGGGTTTCAAATCCCGGTATACCGTGACCTCGTTGGCGATCTGCTTGAGGACGTGGTTTTCCGTCATCGGCATGCCCGTCAGTCCGGCGTGATAGATGGGGTTCTTCCGGTGGGTGATGGCCGTCACTTCCATGACCGGGTCTACCGTGACGGCGCCGTAGTAGCCCGTGTACTCTCCGAAGGGGCCTTGGGACTCCCGACGAGTGGGAAGGAGGCGGCCCTCGATAACAATTTCCGACGCGGCGGGGACCTCCAGATCGACCGTTTCGCACTTCACCACGTCCACGGGCTCCCCGCGCAAGCCACCGGCGATCTCCATCTCGTCCACCCCGTAGGGCGCGCCGACCTGCGTGGCGAGCATCACCGCCGGGTCACACCCCAGGGCCACCGCCAACTGCAGAGGCTGACCTTTGGCCTCGGCCTTGGCGTACTGTCTGAAGAGGTGCTGGTAAGTTTCCGCGTGGACGCTGAACTCGCCCTTTCCGCGAAAGTGCATCCTGTAGATGGAGGCGTTTCCAGTTCCGGTCTCCGGATCCCTGCTGATGTGGACGCCGTGGGTGACGAATGCGCCCCCGTCCTTCTCCGCGTAGATGGGAATGGGAAGACGGCCCAGATCCACTTCTTCCCTCTTTAGGATGACCTCTTTGCAGGGGCCCGTCTCAACGAGCCGGCTGGGCACGAGATGGCGCACTCCGTGGTCGAATCGTTCGTACACATCGTCGTCCCCGGCCCCCAAGGCCATCAGCACGCGGCGGCGGCTGGCGAAGAGCCCCCCCACCATCTTCATGTCCGAGCCCTTGACATTTTCAAACAGAAGGGCCGGGCCCTGCTGGTCGGAGGTCTTTCGGATGTAGGCCCCAATATCAAATTTGGGGTCGACCTCATCGGTGATGCGAACCAGCTCCCGGCGTTCCTCTAGGTACTCCAGAAAATCCCGGGGGTCGTCGAATGGCATGCGGTCATCTCCTTTGCGGCAGTGCGTCAGTTTGAAACGGATTAAGTCCCGTACGCAGCTTTGCCCACGGC
>JBHIBA010000285.1:0-6079 GCA_046758845.1 Nitrospinota bacterium | reverse complement strand
GCAGGCCCGGCCATGAGGGTCATCGACCCGCATGCCGGGCCGTCAAAAGTTTTCCGGGGGGTCCAGGGGGGGCAGGCCCGGCCTGCTGCGTTTTCGCCGGGCTTCCAGCCCGGCTGCGGTGCCGACGGGTCATTGACCCGAGGCACCGCGAATACGCGGGGGCACGTTGCCCCCAAAAAGGCCCCCCCGGGAATCCGGTAAGAACTGGGGATCGCTCAGGCCGAACAGCGGTTGACGCGGCCCTGAGATTTCGCGACAATCGAAGAAACCCCGAGAGTTATCGCCATCGGAGCTTGCAAGCACCGTGAGACCTCGATTCGTCCATCAGAGACGTCCCAGGTTGAGCCGCCCCGTCCGCCGAAGGCGTCTATGGAACCGGTGAGCCGCTCCCAGCCCACGGCCGCTGCTGCCCCGACCGCTGTCCCCTGCATCAGTATCAACGACGTTGGAATGGTCTACCGGAGCCGCGGGAAGCCGGACTTCCTTGCCGTCCGGAACATTTCTTTGCAGATCCAGGAACAAGAGCTCTTCGCGCTGGTCGGCCCTACGGGCTGCGGCAAATCGACCCTCCTCCTGAACATCAGCGGGCTTCTCAATCCGACCCGAGGCCAGGTGTCCATCCGCGGCGGGAGCGTTCAGGCCGCCAAGGAGGCCAACCTGTTCGGATTCATTTTTCAGGACCCGGTGCTCCTGCCCTGGCGGACGGCGGTGGAAAACGTGCGCCTGCCGTTGGAGGTGACGGGGGCGTATAACGGAACGCAGGAAGCCCGGTGCCTTGAGCTCCTGGACTTCGTCGGCTTGAAGAAATTCCGAAATCACTATCCTCACGAGCTCTCCGGCGGGATGCGCCAGCGTGTGTCCATCGTCCGCGCCCTGGTCCACAACCCCTCTATCCTCCTGCTGGACGAGCCCTTCTCCTCGCTGGATGAGATCACCAAGCGGAGGCTTCACGTCGAGTTCCTCGACCTTTGGGCCCATGAGCGCAAAACGGGCGTGCTCATCACCCATGACCTTTACGAGGCGGTGTTCATGGCGGACCGGGTGGCGGTAATGACGCCCAATCCCGGGGAGATCAGGGCTGTGATAGACATCGATCTGCCGAGGCCGCGAACGACCGAGATGCGGGATTCGGAGGAGTTCATCCGGCTGGCGCGACACGTCCGGGAAGTCCTGGGAGAGTTCTGAGAATGGCGCGGGAATCTTCGCGGGGCGCAAGGCTGCGGGAGTTTTTTGAAACGTACGGGCCGGCGCTCGTCTTCCTCGTCCTCATTCTGGTGTTGTGGCAGGTCGTGACGACGACGCTCGAGATCCCGACGTGGTTCATCCCTTCCCCGCTGGTCATCATCGAGGCCTTCACGACGACGAAGTTTTTGTGGAAGCACACCTACATCACGTTGTTCGAGGCGCTCTTCGGCTTCGCCCTCTCCGCCGCCTTCGGCACGCTCATGGCTGCGGGCATCGCCCACTCCAAATTCCTGGAGCGAGGCGTCTTCCCCTACATATCCCTTTCCACGTCGATCCCCATCGCGGCGACCGCTCCGCTCCTCATCATCTGGTTGGGCCATAACCTGTGGCCCAAGATCACCCTGGCGATGATCATCACCTTCTTCCCCATCGTGGCGAACACGACCCGAGGGCTCATCTCGGCGGATTACCGGATGATCCGGATGATGCGCGCCCTGAACGCCTCGGAGTGGACCATTTTCAGAAAGATCCAGATTCCCACGGCGCTGCCTTACATGTTCGCGGGATTCAAGGTCTCCACCTCTCTCTGCCTGATCGGCGCGGTGGTGGGGGAGTTCTTCGGGGGCGACCTCGGGTTGGGTTACCTCTTGGTCCTGGCGGAGTCGGGGATGGAAACCGCGGTGGTCTTCGTCGTCATCTTCATCCTGGCCGCGGCGGGGATCGCCATGTTTCAAATCGTTGCGTTGTTGGAGAGGAGGTTCATCTTCTGGTCGTCCCAGGACGTCGCGGAACAGCGGTAAGGCTTTGGACCTCTTTTCCTTGGGCTCCCCTTTCCAGAGGGAAAGGGCGCGGAGGGCGCATCAACAGGAGGAAGACCGATGAAAAAGCTTCTGACCCCAGTATTCGTGACTGGACTTTTGGCCTTGGCCGTCTTGATCGGCCCGATGGCGGGGCAGGCCCTGGCCGCCGAGAAGGTGACGTTCGTGATGTCCTGGATTCCAGACGCCCGGTGGGCCTCCGAGATGGTCGCCAAGTATCGCGGTTACTTCCAGGCCGAGGGACTGGAAGTGACGCTCAAGTGGGCGAAGGGCGGCCGCAACGCGGCCAAGCAGACAGCCACCGGAGCTGCGCATCTCGGCGCCGTTGCAGGCTCCGACATCCTGCCCTCCCGCTTAAAGGGTATCCCCCTGATCTCCATCGCCTCTACACTGTCCAAGACCGGGACCTCCTTCATTTCGCTTCCCAAGGCCGGCATCCGCACCCCGAAAGACTTCATTGGAAAAAAGGTGGGCGTCCAGCGCGGGAGCACCACCTGGGTTGGCCTGCTGGCGCTCCTCAACCGTTACGGGATGAACATCGACCAGCTGAACAAGATCGAGGTGGGATTCGGTCTCAAACCGCTTCTGGCGGGCGTAGTGGACGTCCGGCCAGCCATGTACTACAACGAGGTGGTCCTCGCCCGGCACAAGGGCATTGCCCTGAATGTTATCTGGATCCCCGAGCACGGCGTCGACCTGGTCGGAACCGGAATCGCGACCACGGAGAAATACCTGAAAGCGAATCCGAAGGTGGTTCAAGGTTATATCCGGGCGGTTCTCAAAGGCTATGAGCACGCCAAGAGGGATCCGGAGGACGCCATCAAGGCCCTCTTGCAATACAAGCCCGAGCACGACGCCGCCTACCAGCGAAAGGTCCTGAAAGTCCTCCACACGAAGATCTCCGTCCCGGCGAAGAACGGCCTGTACGGCTGGCACGACCCGACCGAGTGGAACAATACGCAGGAAAACCTCGTCAAGTTCGGCGTGATGAAGAAGCGCACCGACCTGAGCAAGGCCTACACGAACCAGTTCGTTGAGGAGTTTTACGGAAAGAAATAGCGGACGGCCGCTATAATAAACGCACTGGATCGAGGCAAAGCGCCGCTTTCTCCGTGCGCGAAGGGGGAATGCCGCCCGAGCGGCCGATCCGCGGTCGAGTCTCCAAGCGTTGTGTGCGGCCAAGACCGCAAGTGGAGGTTCTCACGGCAGCCGAAGACGGCTGTCCGCCTTGCAAAGGAGGCCAACGGTGACGCTGCAAGAAGTGTTGGAAAGGGTCGCCCGTCGGCTTGGACCCAAGACCTTCCTTTTTTGTGACGATCAGGAGATCACGTACGAGGCCGCGGTCGAACGGAGCCGAAAGATGGCCGGGGCCCTGGCCGCTCTGGGGGTCAGAAAAGGAAACCGCGTCGGGTTCTTCTCGGTCAACTCCATCGATTTCGCCCTGGGGATGCTCGGGGTCTGGAACCTGGGCGCCATCGCCGCGCTGGTGGACCCCCGCCACGCGGCTTCTCTCGACTACTACGTCAACGACGCCGATGCCAAGATCCTCCTGTTCAGCCGGAACCTGGCCGAGCAGGTGGAAAAGAAGCGGAGGGAACTCAAGGGGGTCAAGCGCTACGTCTGCTTCGATGGACCAGGGGAGGGCGTCAAGGGGGCCCTGAGCCTGCAAGAACTGCTGGTTGCGGCCAAGCCGGTCCGGAAAGACGTGGCGGACGCCGAACCCTGCCACCTCTCCTATACCTCCGGAAGCACGGGGCCCCCCACGGGGGCCGTCCTGGCCCACGAGCCGACGGCGACGGCCACGTCGTGCATCGCCGAGCGGCTCCGTCTGCGCCAGGACGAGGTCACCCTGGGGCCCACGGGCCTCAGCTCCTCCTACCACCTGGTGGCGAACTTCCTGCCGGGAATGACGCGGGGCTGCACGGTCGGGATCATGTCTTCCTTCCATCCGGCCGAGGCCTGGCGGATCATCCATGAACGGGGAGCGAGCGTCTTCGTGGCGAATCCCCTGATCCTCACCGACCTGTTCAATGAGTGGCGCGACCGGATGCTGGACAAGGGGAAACTGCGCATCACGGTCTCCGGGGGCGGGCCCGTCCCGCCCGACCTGAAACGGGCCTATCAGGAACGAATGAAGGTCCCCCTGGTGGAGAGCTACGGCCAGAGCGAGCTGGGCGGGTTCGTGGCCCTGGGGGACCCCGAGCCTTACAGCGGAAAGCATTTCGCGGCCATCGGGCGTCCCCTCCCCGACAAGGAAGTGATCATCGGCGATGAGAAAGACCGGGAGCTGCCCACCGGGCAGGTAGGGGAAATCCTCCTTCGCCGGGGGTTCATGTGGGGCTACTGGCGGCGCGTGGACGCGACAAGGAAGACGCTCAAGAACGGGTGGCTCCACACCGGGGACGTGGGCAAGATGGACGAGGACGGGTTCGTCTTTCTCCTGGCCCGCAAAACGGAGCAGATCCGGTGGGGCCAAAAGACCGTGTATCCCCGCGTGGTGGAAGAGGCCCTGTACCGGTGCCCGGCCGTTCAGTACTCGGCGGTCATCGGCGTGCGGGAAAAGAAGACGGCGGAAACGCCCAAGGCCGTCGTCTCCCTCTACGCGGGCAAGAGCGCCACGGAGGATGAGCTGAGGGAGACGGTCCGGCGGGAGTTGGGAGAAGGGGAAGTCCCGCCGGATTTCGAAATCCTGGACGAGATGCCCATGACGGTCACCGGGAAGAT
The DNA here is from genome assembly GCA_046758845.1 of Nitrospinota bacterium. Taxonomy (GTDB): domain Bacteria; phylum UBA8248; class UBA8248; order JACPRG01; genus JBHIBA01. The sequence continues at coordinate 1,352 of JBHIBA010000285.1, read as the reverse complement.
CGACAAGGTCACCCTCAAGGAGCGTGAAACCGGCCGGGCGTAACCAGGAAGCCTCCCGCTTCCCCGATTTTGTGACGCACCGGCATGGGTCTGAGAAGTCTTAAGCCCCAGGGCCGAGAGCTGAGGAGATTTTTATGGCAACGGTTGCCGTTATGGGCGCAGGCGGGGGCGGGCAAACCATCGCGGCCGACCTGACGCTGGCCGGCCACTCCGTCCGCCTCTTTGAGCATCCCAAGTTCGCGGCTGGCCTCAAGCCCATTCGTAAAAAGGGTGGGATCCTGATCACGGGGAGCGGCCGGGACCGGGATTTCGCGAAGATCGGCCTCGTCACGACGGACGTGAAACAGGCCGTCCGCGGCGCTGACGTCGCTTTCGTTGTGGTGCCCTGTTTCGGCCACCAGCCGATGAGCGAGGCCCTGCTTCCCCACCTGCAAGAAGGACAGGTGGTGGCCTTTTTGGGCGAAGGGAGCGGCTCCCTCGTCTTCCGGCAACGGTTCGAGAAAAGAAGAAAAAGACTGAACGTCGTTTACGGCGAGACGAATACCCTGCCCTATTTGACGCGGATCACCGGCCCCGCCCAGGTCACGATGGGACGCAAGCGCGGCGGGACGCTGGCCGCCGCCTTTCCGGCGAAGAACAACAAGAACTTCGTCTCGACCCTCCAGGAGTTCTGGCCCTACATCGAGCCGGCCGAACACGTCTTCGAGACAATCCTGATCAACTTCAACGCGATCGACCACGTTCCGGCGGTCCTGTTCAACGCCGGCCGCATCGAGGGGAGCGCGATGCCCTTTCTCCTTTGGGGGGAAGGGGCGACGCCTTCGGTGGTGCGCTGTATCGAGGCCGTGGACCGGGAGATCCTCGACATCCGCAAGGCTTTCGGCTGCAAGGACCGCTCCACGTACAAGGACTTCCAGGTCCGCCAAGGACTTCTCGAAGAGCCGCAGCCGACCACGTACGACGCCATCCACAAGGGGCAAATCAGCAAGGGGACCTTCCAGTGCGGGCCGGATGCGCTGAAGTTCCGCTACATCACCGAGGACGTCCCATATGCCCTGGTCCTCATCACGGACATCGGAAGGCTGATGGGCGTGCCTACGCCTATGAACGACACCCTCATCACCGTGGCCTCCGTGATGAACCAGGACGACTACCGGAACTGGGGCCGCTCGCTGAAGTCCCTTGGGCTCGGGCACCTGACGAAGAACAACGTCAAGAGGTTCCTTCAGACCGGCAAGGAATAGATGAAGATGAAAGCCCGGATTTCCAGGGGGGCCTTCCTTCGGCTTCGCTCAGGACATGTTTTGAAAACCGGCCGGATTTCCCAGGGGGGCTTTTTTGTTACACCGCCC
>JBHIBA010000284.1:0-6089 GCA_046758845.1 Nitrospinota bacterium | reverse complement strand
CATATCAACGATTAGCGCTACTGTTAGTATCTTAAGAGGGTCGGTTGAGGGGCGATATGTTGCCTTTGTACGCAGGATTGGCGGCCGGCGTCGTCTCGGTCTCGTGGGCGGCGATCTTCATCAAACTCTGCGGCCTCTCGGCGGCCAACGTTGCGGCCGGCCGTATGGTCCTGGCCGCCCTGCTGATGGCCCCCTTCGGCCTCCGCCCGGCCTTGGGGACGTGGATGACCCTGTCCCGGAACGAGGTCGTCCTCCTCCTCCTGGCGGGGACAAGCCTGGGCCTTCATTTCGCCGCCTGGGTGGCCTCGCTCTCGTATACCTCTGTGGCGAGTTCGGTCGTCCTCGTCACCACAAACCCCCTGTTCGTTTCCCTCGGTTCCCGTTTTCTCCTAAAAGAACCCCTAACCCGAAGACTGATCGGGGGGATCTGCGTGGCCGCCGCCGGGGCGGCTTGTGTGACCTGGACGGACTCCCAAGGCCCGCTGAACGGTTCGCCCACCCGTTTGACCGGGGACCTTCTGGCTTTGACGGGCGCGGTCCTGTTCTCCGGCTATCTGCTCATCGGAAGGCGGCTTCGGGCGACCTTGTCCACCGCCGCGTATGCGTTTCCCATTTACGCGATCGCCGCGGGGGTGCTCTCGGTTCTGTCTGTGGGGGAGTGGGGGGATTTTTCCCGGGCGGAGGCGATGGACTGGGTCTACCTTTTGCTCTTGGCCGTCGTCTCCACCCTTATCGGCCACAACTTCCTGAACTGGGCGCTCCGCTACGTGTCATCGCCGGTGGTGGCGTTGGCGGTCCTGGGAGAGCCCGTCCTGGCGTCCGGATTCGCGTATTTCCTTTTGGGGGAGGAGATCTCCATCGGCCTGGCGGTGGGCGGAGTCCTCATCCTGGCGGGGGTTTTCTGGGGGCTGACCGGACCACTCCCGACCGGATCGGCGTTGGGGAATCGCCCTTGAGCCGGTGACTCTTGACCGGCAACGGGCCGGGGACTAAGGTTTTAGGAGATGAGAGTGAAGTTTTGGAGCACGGCCGGCCCGCACGCCCGGCGGCAAGTCGGGCGGGGCCAATCCTTCCGCGTGGCGGTTTGCCTGATGTCCGGCCTCCTCACCGTCTCCTGCGCCGCGAAGACGGAAGAGTTCATCGAGTCGATCTGGTATTACCGCGTGCGGAAGCCTCCCGCCCCGTGGGTTCCCGGACGGGGCCAATCGACGTTTGCCGAAATCGGCTTGATGGGAGATCACGTTTTTCACAACCCGTACACAGGCGGCGTCATGATGGTCCGCGCTCTCCCGTTGAGTTTCCGCTACAAGCATTTTGAGCTGGCCGACCACGGCCGGCGGATTTACCGGGAGATCCTGGGGGGTTGGGGGAACAACATGCGAGCCGTCAAGGACGAACAATTCCTCCCCTTGGAGAAGGTTTGGACGCTCCAATCGCAGAATGGCCATCCGCGACTCGAGTTTCAACTTCGCGGCGGCCTTTCACGCCCGGTGATCGACGAAGTGGCGGAGAGGAGACGCATCGAGGAGGAGATTCTCAGCGGTGAGAGAGAGGAGAAATTCGGCCCGGAAACCCAAGCGATGCGGAAGCGGCGCATTGAGCGGGAGGAGGCCCGCCCCCGGATCACGCGGGGGGCGCGGGGGAAGATCGTCCTCATCTTGAAACGGGGCCGCCGGGAAGACGTCTTGTACGAGTTCACCCTTCTGGACCATGAGCTGGCGTTTCCCAACACGGTGAAGACGTTCGACGGGATGGTGGCGAGCTTCCAGCTCCTCCAATGAGACAGGGACAAGTGGCCGACGACTCCTTTGGGCGTTTGTGAGGCGGGCGGGTGCGGATTCTGGTCGTCGAAGATGAGGCCAAGGTGGCCAGCTTCATCGCGCGCGGGCTGGGCGAGGCGGGGTATACTGTGGACGTCGCCGGACAGGGCCTGAAGGCGTTGGAAAAAGCCCTGTCCAGCGTGTACGATTTGATCTTGCTGGACGTGGTGTTGCCGGGGATCGACGGCTGGGAAGTCCTTTCCCGGTATCGGGACAACCAGGGCAAGGCCCAAGTCATGATGCTGACGGCCAGGGATGCGGTACAGGAGAAAGTGCGCGGACTGGACGCCGGGGCGGACGACTACCTCACAAAGCCCTTCGCCTTCGACGAGCTGTTGGCCCGGGTGAGGGCGCTGCTGAGGCGGGAGGACCGCAAGGCCCCCATTCTCCGTTTGGCCGACCTGGAGCTGAACCCGGCCACCCGACAGGTGTCTAGGGCGGGAAAGAAGATCCGCCTATCGGCGCGCGAGTACGCCCTGCTGGAGTGCTTCATGCGCCACCCGGACCGGATCCTCTCGCGCTCCACGCTGCTGGAGCACGTCTGGGACTATTCCTTCGATCCGGAAACCAATGTCGTGGACGTCTACGTGAGCTACCTGCGGAACAAGATTGACCGGGGGTTTCATCCGTCTCTCCTTCACACCGAGCGGGGCGTGGGCTACCGGTTCGGGCTACCGGAAAAGGGGTGAGGGAAGAAAGGGCCGTCCGGGAATCGAGGGGAGTCATGGGAAAATTCAGTCTTAAGTCTTTGGGACTCAAGGCGCGTCTCACGCTCTGGTATCTGGGCATTATGGCCGCGCTTTTGACTGCGGTCTCGCTGGTGGTCTACGCTGCGGTCCGCCACCAGCTTCATTCGAACCTGGACGGATCCCTGCGCGCTGCGGGCAAGGCCCTGGCCTCGGTGGACCGGTCCGACCTGACAACCCCTCCCGAGTCGCTCCTCTCCAGACTCTTTCCGGGCCTGCCTCCGAGTCGGCTGTTCGACCGAATGGTGCAGGTCCTGGACTTGACGGGTGAAACTCGAATGCGGCCCCTTTCCCTGGGCGGGACCCAGGTCAATCTGAGCCCGCTCGCGCGGGAAAACGCGCTCAAAGGAGAGAGCACGCTGGAAACCGTTCATCCGCCCGGTCAGTCGCCCATCCGTGTCTATACCCAGCCCGTCATCCGCTCGGGCCGGGTGGTCAACTTCGTTCAGGTGGCGGCCTCCTTCGGCGAGGTCAATGGGACGCTTCGGCGCCTTGCCCTCATCCTCATGGGTGTGGTTCCCTCTGCGGTGGTCCTGGCGGGTCTTGGCGGTTGGACCCTGGCCCGGAGGGCCCTGCGCCCCGTGGACGAAGTGGTGGCGGCGGCCCGACGCATCACGGCCGAGCGGTTGAACGAGCGGATCGCAAGGCCCGCTTCCGAGGACGAGCTGGCCCGTCTCGTGGACACCCTGAACGCGATGATCGCCCGGCTGGAGGCGGCCTTCGGCCGGGTTCGAGAATTCAGCGCCGACGCCTCCCACGAGCTCAAGACCCCGCTGACCATCCTCCGGGGCGAGGTGGAGCTTCTGCTGTCCTCGAACCGGACGTCTGAGGACTACCAACGGGGGCTTCGCGTGATCCTGGAAGAGGTCCGGCGGATGAGTGAGATCGTCGAAGACCTCCTGACGCTGGCCAAGGCGGATCTGGGGGCCACACAGCTTCACTCTGCGCCTGTGGATTTGGGCGACCTGGTCGGCGAAGTGTACGAGAAGGCCCGCACCCTGCCGGAGGCCAACGACAAAAGATTCACCGTGAGCAGACGCGATCCGTTGGTGTTGGAGGGCGACTCGGATCGGCTGCGCCAGATGGTGATGAATCTCGTCGTCAATGCCTTCCGCTACACGCCCCCCGGCGGCAAGGTCGACGTTTCGTTAACGCGGATGGACGGAAAAACCTTGATCGCGGTGACGGACACGGGAATCGGAATCGCCGAAAAGGATATCCAGCGCATCTTCGACCGCTTTTACCGGTCGGTCGATGCCCGGGGAATGGAATCGGAGGGCAGCGGTCTCGGTCTGAATATTTGCAAGTGGGTCGCCGAAGCCCATGGAGGATCAATCCGTGTGGAAAGCCGCCCGGGCAAAGGGAGCACCTTCACGGTTGAGCTTCCCCTGGAGGCGGGATTGCCTTCTTAAGGGGCAAGACCTTCTGAGCCTTTTATCGCCGAACTTGCTTCTGCGAGCGGTTAATCACTGATAGCGATGTCCCCCTGAGCGAGAGTCACCGACTCGCGCGAAGGGTCCCGCTGTTTCGCCAAACCGGCCACCCTGGGCGAAGCGTACGGTCGCCCTAATCGATTTCCGCCTTCCAGTTTGCCGCCCAACCCCCCGAAGCGCCCGATTTTCGGTTAGAGAATTTTAATATTCTCTTAACTTTCCTCTAATGTTGGCCCCCTATATTCAGTATTGACCAACAAGGAGGGCAGTTGGGAAAAGGGACCTCCCAACGCCTCCGGCTTCCGAGGGATGAGCGGAACACCTCCCGACGCCTTCCCTCGTGGCCACTCGGCGGGGGGCTCCCAAGCCCCCCGCCACTCCCCGCAAGTCCCAAGTTGTGTGAATCCCTGAATAAGGCCGAAGGAGAGGGTTTGCCTGTCTAGGGATACTTGCGTGCGTTCTCATGAATATCGTCTTTCCTCGGGGGAGAGTCCTCAACAAGCACGGTCCCATTGGAGATCCAACATGTTCAGAAGGGTTCGGAAGATCGCAATTTTGCCTCTCGCGTTGGCCGCGGTCCTTTACGCTGCCTTCGCGGCCGGGACCTATTTCTCTGGCGCCAGGCCCGGGCCCAGCGTGGCTGAGGCGGCCAAGGCCGCCAAAGAGGAGGCGGGCGGGCTGCCTTCTCTTCGAAGGCTGGCTGAGCGGCTCAAGCCGACTGTGGTGAACATTCGCGTCGTCCAGAAGGTCAGGCAGAGCTCCTTGTCCGGGGCATGGCCGTTTAGGGAAGAACCTTTCCCTGACTGGTTCCGCCGGTTCTTTGGAGATCGTCCGGGCAGGCGGTTCCCCCGTGATTTCCGCCGGCAAGGGTTAGGCTCGGGCTTCATATACAGCCGGGACGGCCTGCTCATCACCAACAATCACGTGGTCGAGGGCGCCGAAGAAATCCGCGTCACTCTTCATGATGGGCGCACGTTTTCCGCCAAGGTTCTCGGTCACGATCGCAAGACGGACCTGGCCCTTCTGAAAATCAAGGAGAAGGTGGACCTGGAGGCCGTGAAGTTCGGAGATTCCGACGAGCTAGCGGCCGGGGATTGGGTCATGGCCGTGGGAAATCCCTTCGGGCTCGGCCACACGGTCACCCTGGGAATCGTCAGCGGAAAAGGGCGCTCCATCGGGGCGGGCCCGTATGACAACTTCATCCAGACCGATGCCTCCATCAATCCGGGCAACTCGGGGGGTCCGCTCTTCAACCTCCGGGGCGAGGTCGTCGGCGTCAACACGGCCATCATGCCGAGCGGCCAGGGGATCGGATTTTCCATTCCCATCAATGCGACCCGAGACATCGTGGCCTCCCTCAGCACGAAGGGCTACGTCTCCAGGGCCTGGCTGGGCGTTCAGATTCAGAACCTGACGCCGGAGCTGGGCAAGGCCTTCGGGTTGAAGAAGGCGCAGGGCGCGCTGGTGGTCGACGTCCTGCCGGCAAGCCCCGCCGAGCGGGCCGGCCTCAAGCGGGGCGACGTCATCGTCGAGTTTGAGGGCCAGGAAGTAGAGAGCGCCCGGACGCTCCCGCGGATGGTGGCCTCCGCCCCCCTGAAGGAGAAGGTCAAGGTCCGCGTCCTCCGGGGGGGCGAGAGCCGGGAAATTGACGTCAGCCTGGAGGAGATGAAGGGGCAAGCCCGGCCGGAGACACCGGCCGAGACGCCCGCCGGCTTTCGCCTGGGGATTCAGGTCCGGCCGCTGAGCGATGCGGACGCTTCACAGCTCGGTCTGGGAAGCAAGACAGGTCTTCGGATCGTCGCCGTTCAGCCGGGAAGCGCCGCCGAGCGAGGGGGTCTGCACTCCGGCGACGTCATCCTCGAAGTCAACGGCAAGCCCGCCGACAAACCGGAGACCTTTCGGTCTGAGGTGGTCTCCGCCGACAAGGACAAGGGCTTGCTTCTCCTCGTTCGAAGAGACGGCGGAAATCGCTACCTGGTGATTCGCAAGGGCTGAGGGCCCCGGCGAGCGCGACATTTGGGATTTTTTTGCAGGCGGGCGGAGGCGCGCGCGGCGCGAGGGTCGCAGCCTTGCGCACAAGCCAACCTGGT
>JBHIBA010000283.1:0-6090 GCA_046758845.1 Nitrospinota bacterium | reverse complement strand
GCCATGCAATGCCGGGCCGTCAAAAGTTTTTCGGGGGGTCCAGGGGGGCGGTTTTACAAAAAAGCCCCCATGGGCTATCCAGTTGGGTTTCAAAAACGCCCCCTGGGAATTTGGGCTTTCAACCCTCCTACCAAATCGTGGCTACACGCACTTTTCGTATAGCCGGCGGTCCGGGTCGCTCATCAGCCGATGACGGCGATTCCGTCGATCTCGACCTGGTAGTCGACGTTGAGGCCCGCCTGGACGCACAGGCGCGCAGGGGGTTTCTCCTCGTTGATGTACTGCCGGTAGACCTTGTTCAGGGCCTCCCAGTTCTTCATGTCGGTGAGGTATACGGTCATACGGATAAAGTCCTTCATCCCCCCGCCGGCGGCTTCCACGACAGTTTTTAGGTTTTCCATGCACTGCCGAACCTGGCTTTCGAAGTCTTTCGGGATCTCCAGGGTTTTGGGATGACGAGGCACCTGGCCTCCGGTGAACAGGAGGTTCCCCACCTTGGCGGCGGGCGTCATCCAGGAGATGTGACCGGGCAGCTTATTGGACTTGACGGCTTCCCAGGGCATTGCGATTCCTCCTCGGAAGAAGGGAAGTTGGCCGGGGGTCGGGGGTGAGGGCCGGGGTCACAGCCTTGGCGATCAGCGTCCGCGTGACAAAGTTCTTGTGCTGGGGGGGCGCGACCTCCTCTCGGTCCTCGAAGCGCACCAGCGTCGCTTCCATGGGCGGCTGTCCTCCCTTCAGCCAATGACTGGGAAACTCCGTGGCCCAGAGACGTTGACGGATGCATCCCTATCCGGTAGAAACAATTCTCGAATCTTACAAACCAGCGTCCGGCGGCGTCAATTAGGGAGTCTGTTGCCTGGCGGCGATACCCGGCCCAGGTAGCGCCCGAAATACAAGCGCCATGGAATGCGGCTGTAGCGGCGCACGGGCGACTACCGAGACCATTGACCGCTACATCAAGCTCAAGAAGCCGGTCCGGCCGGAGGAAGTGTTCACGAACGATTTCTTGCCGGGGATCAAGCCCCCCAGGAAATCCATGTGAAGGCTGGTGACGCATCCGTCAGGGAAGGCGCTCAGGGGGAGAACGGTTGGCTGAGATCCGGAGAATCGCCGTCATTGGGGCGGGGACGATGGGAAGCGGGATCGCCCTGTGTTTCGCCAAGTCCGGCCTAGAGGTCAGCCTGCGGGAATTGGAGCCGGTCCTGCTGGAGCGCGCCCGGAACGCGCAGGCCGAAACCCTCAAAGCCTTGGCGGCTGCAGGAGCCATCACCGAGGAAGATCTGGAACGCGTCCCGGCCCGGATCCGCGGAACGACGGACTTGCGCGAAGCACTGGAAGGCGTGGACTTCGTCCTGGAGGCGGTCCCGGAAGACCTTGAGGTCAAGCGTTCCGTCTTCGGCGAAGTGGAAAGGCTGGCTCCGCCGGGGATTCCTTTGGCGTCCAACACCTCCGGGATCAGCATCTCCCTGATCGGTGAGGGCGTCCGGGACGCATCCCGAATCGTCGGCATGCACTGGTGGAACCCGCCTCACGTCGTCCGGGTCATCGAGGTGATCCGCGGCCGGACATCTTCGGACGCCGCCGTGGAGACCGTCCGGGCGCTGGTGGAGCGGATCGGCAAGAAGCCGGTCATGGTGAAGAAGGACGTGCCGGGATTCTTGGGGAACCGGATCCTCTACGCCTTGTTGCGGGAGGCCTTGTACTGCTACGAGCAGGGGGTGGCGGACGCGCGGGACATCGACCTCATCGTCAGCGAGGCCTTCGCCTTGAAGCTCGCCTTCATGGGGCCGATGGCCCTGTTGGACCTGGCGGGCCTGGACGTCTACCATGACGTGTCCCAGTACCTGCACGCTGACCTTTGCGAGACAAAGGAAGTCAGCCCGACCATCGCCGAGAAGGTCGCGAAGAAGGAACTGGGCCTGAAGACGAAAAAGGGATTTTACGATTACGCCGACGTCAACCTCGCCGATTTGATGCAAAAAAGGTCCGCCCAGATGGGGGCGCTCCTCAAACTCATGTAAGTCCGGGCCGGAATGGCCGCGCCCACGGATGGACAAAATGACCCGAACGGCGAAATGCAACCACGCACGGCGCTGATCCGCGAGGACAAGGGGGCGGGAGCCGACCGCCGGGACGCCGCCGACCGCGGCGGGGTCATCGAGCTGGAGGGCGTCACCGTTACCTACGGGGGCCAGCGGGGCGAGCCCTACACGGCGGTGGAGAACATCGACTTCCACATCCACCAGCGCGAGTTCGTCTCTCTCATCGGCCCGTCGGGGTGCGGCAAGAGCACGCTATTGAAGGTGATCACCGGCCTGCTGGATCCGTCGGCGGGGAGGGTGACCATCGACGGGGAAAGCCCCCACGAGGCCAGGACACGGCGGCTTTTCGGGATCGTATTCCAGGAGCCGACCCTTCTGCCTTGGCGGGATGCGAGAGGGAACGCGGGTTTTCTCGTCGAGCTCGCTCGGGCGATGGGATCGGATGCGAATTTCCGCGACCCCGACGACCTTCTGCGGATGATGGGTCTGGAGGAATTCCACCGCAACTACCCGCAGGAGCTCTCGGGGGGGATGAAGCAGCGGGTGGCCATCGCCCGGGCCTTGGCCATCGACCCGGCCATCCTCATGATGGACGAGCCGTTCGGCGCCCTGGACGCCATGACGCGGGACAGCATGAACGAGGAGCTCTTGCGCATCTGGCGACAGACGCGAAAGACGGTTGTGTTCATCACCCACAGCATCCGGGAATCGGTCTATCTCTCCGACGCCGTGTTCGTCATCGCGGGAAAGCCGGGCCGGCTCATCGCCCGGGTGCCCATCGACCTGCCGCGCCCCCGGCGCCCGGAGCAGCAGGCGACGCCGGAGTTCCAGCGCCACCTGGATACCCTGAGAGGTCTATTGGAGAGCGGCTCGAAATGAGACGGGCGAGAGAAGCCTTCCAGAACTCCTGGCCGACGGTCTTGACGGCCGTGGTCCTTCTGGGGCTGTGGGAGGCGGCCATCCACACCTTTCGGGTTCCGAAATGGTTCATCCCGGCGCCGTCCGCCGTTCTCAAAGACCTCATCCTGTACGAAGGCTTCTACGAGGACGCCTGGATCACCACTCAGGAGATCCTTTTGGGTTTTGTCATCGGAGACATCCTGGCGGTGGCGATCGCCGTTGCGGTGGTCTTCTCCAAGTTCGTCCAGCGGACGCTTTATCCCATCGTGGTGTTCTTCCAGAACATCCCGAAGGTCACCCTTGCCCCCATCATGCTCCTTTGGTTCGGCCTGGGGCTTGAGACCAAGGTGGCCATCGTGATCCTGATCTCCTTCTTCCCGGTGATCATCAACACCATTTACGGACTGAGGTCGGTGGACCCGAATCTCATCGACCTGGCCCGTTCGGTGGCGGTCTCCCGGTGGATGATCCTTCGGAAGATCCAGATCCCCCACGCCTTGCCCTATATGTTCGAGGGGTTCAAGATCGCGATGACCTTTTCGGTGATCGGGGCCTTCGTGGCCGAGTGGATCTCCGGCAGCAACGGGCTGGGATACCAGATACGAGTCGCCTCTTCCGACATGGAATCGGCGGCCCTGTTCGGGGCCGTGGCCGTCATTTCGGTGATCGGAGTTGTCCTTTACTACCTGGTTTCCCTGGCGGGCCGAAAACTTTTCCCGTGGCACGAATCCGCGCGAGAAGCGGGCCCGATGGTTTGAAGAACTTCTGTAAGGAGGACGTGAGATGAGTCGATGGAAGGTCGTGTTCGGATGGACGGCGGTCCTGGCCGCAGCGCTCTTTGTCCTGGCCGGATCGGCGGAGGCGCTCGACAAGGTGAACGTGCGGCTGGACTGGGTGCTGCGCGGCAACCACGCCATGTTCCACGTGGCCAAGGAGAAGGGCTACTTCAAGCAGAACGGGATTGACGTGGCGAAGATCGACCCGGGCAACGGGTCGCAACGCACGATGAAGTTTGTGGGCGGGGGACAGTACCCCTTCGGCTACGGGGACCTGCCGACCCTCGCCACGGCCAAAAGCAAGGGCGTGCCCGTGACCTCGCTGGTGGTGGTGAACCAGCTCAGCCCGATGTCCTTCGTGACGCTGGCCGATTCGGGGATCAAAAAACCCAAGGACATCGAGGGCAGAAAGATGGGCGTCTTTCCGGCCGGCTCGACGCGGATCTTCTACCTGGCTTTCACCAAGATGGTGGGGATCGACCGGAAGAAGGTCAAGGAGGTTGCCGTCAGCTTCCCCTATGAGAGCTATCTCCTCACGAAGAAGGTGGACGCCATCACCGGCTACCTGGACGCCGAGATTCCCATCCTCAAGGCCAAGGCCAAGATCCACATCATGCAAGGGGCCAAGTACGGCTACAAGGGGTACGGCAGCGGAATGCTGGCCGCGGACGACGTCATCAAGAAAAACCCCGACCTCGTGCGGCGGTTCACCCGGGCCTACATCCAGGGCTTCGTCGCCGTGATCAAGAACGCCGACGAGGCGGTCGAAATCCTGGCCAGGTACCAGAAGAAGGCCCCCAAGAAGGTCTGGCGGGCGCAGCTCCAGGCCGACATCGATTCGTCTTTCATGAACGAGATCACGAAGCAGCGCGGCCTCGGGTGGCAGACCCACGACCGGTGGAGAGAGACCCAGCAGATCCTGGTGGATCAGAGCGTGATCAAGAGTCCGGTCGGTGTGGGGACGCTCTACACCAACGAATTCCTGAAAGGCGCGCCCAAGATGTGAGGCCGCGGCGCGGGGACTCGCGACCCCCGACGCCCCGACTTTCACACGGGGCCCGCTCCGGGACCGGATTTCGTGGTCCGTTCATGATGGATTTTGAAAGAACGGGTCCGCCCTCGCGGATCCGTAGGGTAGCTTGCGGTCATGTCTTATGAAGACCTGAGAGGCTTCATCCGAGACCTGGAAGAGCACAACCTCTTTCGCTGGGTGGACGCCGAAGTCGATAAGGACTGGGAGATCAGCGCCGTCACCCGCACTTACTTTCGGCGCGTCCCCAAGGAGGTGCGCGGCGCGTTGGGCTTCCGCAGCATCAAGGGGTACAAAGACAAGCCTCTGGTGGTGGGGACCGTCGGCGGGGGGGTGAAGGTGTACCACCGGGCGCTCGGCATGGAAGAGGGCTTCGACGCGGTCAACCGGAAATGGCACGAGGCCCTGACGCGCCCGATTGCCGCCGTGGCGAGGGACGGCGACGCCCCGTGTCAGGAAGTGGTCTGGATGACAGAGGAGGCCGATCTGCACCGGTTCCCCATCCCCACCTGGACCCCCGAGAAGGACCCCGGTCCCTTCCTCACCTCAGCGTGCCTGGTCACGAAAGACCGGGACACGGGGGTGCGGAACGTCGGGGTCTACCGGATGGAGGTCAAGGGAAAGCGGAAGACCGGCGTGCTGTGGGACCTTCCCAGCCAGCACGGCGCGGTCCATTTCGCGAAATACGAGGCGGCGAACGAGCCCATGCCCATGGCCGTCGTCCTGGGGGTCGAGCCCACCATCCTGATGGGCGCAGTGGCCAAGGCCCCCTTGGGGTATGACGAGTTCGCCGTAGCCGGAGGCCTGCGGGGCGCCCCGGTGGAGCTGGTGAAATGCAAGACCATCGACCTGGAAGTCCCGGCCCTGGCCGAGATCATCCTGGAGGGCCACGTCCCCCCGCACGTCCGGGAGCGGGAAGGTCCCTTCGGCGAGTACACCGGCTACATGGGCGGGCCCTACCAGATGGCGGTCTTTGAGATCGACTGCATCACGCACCGCAGGGACCCTCTGCACCAGGCGTTCTTCAGCCAGATGCCCCCGAGCGAATCGAGTCTGATCCGGGCCATTCCGGAGGAGGCCCACATCTACAAGCATCTGGCGCAGGACCTGCGCATTCCGGGCATCGTGGACGTTCACCTCCCCGAGTCCGGCGGGAGTTACTCCATCTGCTGGGTTCGGATGAAGCAGTCTTACCCGGGCCAGGCCCAGCAGGCGCTCTGCGCCGCCTGGACGCACCACCCTGCCTTCGCCAAGTGGATCATCGTGACCGATGAGGACGTGGACATCCGCGATCCCTTCCAGCGGGAGTGGGCGCTGGCCTGGCGGGTCCAGCCCCATCGGG
>JBHIBA010000282.1:0-6159 GCA_046758845.1 Nitrospinota bacterium | reverse complement strand
TTGCTGGGGGGTGTGGGGGGGCGCCTTTCAAAAAGCGCCCCCCACAAAAAAGCCGCCCCGCGCAGAAAACAAAGCTGCAATCGATCGCCTTCAAATCCGCCGATACACCGCCCGGTGGATGGGATGTCCGGCCTTGGCCATCTTCACCTCGAAGTTGGAGGGGACGTATCCGGCCGCCTCCATCCGCCGCGCCGGGTCGTCCAAGAGCCGGAAGGCCGGGTTTCCGCCGATGAGGGACAGGATCTCATCGAAGTACTCCCCCACGTCGGAGGCGATGTACAGCAATCCGTCCGCCCGGAGGGTCCGCGCGAGGTGGCCGACCCACTCAGGCGTGAAAACTCGCCGCTTGCGGTGGCGCTTCTTCCACCAAGGATCGGGAAAATACACGTGGTAAGCCCGCACAGATGCCGCGGGAAGGGCCTCCCGGACGAAGGCGACGGCGTCGGTGCGGATGATTCGGACGTTTTGGAGGTTGCGCTTCTGGATGCGGCCCTGGGCGATGCGGAAATGGCCGAGCCTCCGCTCGATGCCCAAGTAATTCACCTCGGGAAATTTCTGGCCTGCCGCGATCAGGAACCGGCCCTTTCCGAAGCCGATCTCCACTTCCACCGGGTGCTCGTTGCCGAAAAGGTCCGCCCACCGCAAAGGCCGCTCGAGCTCTTCCATCCGGACCACGGGGTCAAAGGACCCTCTTTTGACTTCCGGGGTTTCCACGTGCGGCGTTTCGCTTGGGGGATAACCCCTCCCGGGATAACGGGCGCCGGATTTCACGTCAGAAGACAAAAAAAGAGCCGGCGCCCCGAACCTTCCGTCCAGGGCGCCGGCTCAATGACAATCCCGGCGAGACCGGCTTAGTTGAGGATATCCCGGAGCACCGTCATGCGGCCCTGTCCGCGCAGACGCCGCAGGGCCTGCTTCTCCAACTGCCGAATTCGCTCGCGCGAGAGGTTCATCTGCTCGCCGATCTCCTGAAGCGTCATCGGCTCGCCTGCAAAGCCATAACGCATCCGCAGGATTTCTCCCTCGCGCTTCGGCAGGGTGGCCAGGGCCGTTGTGAGCTGATTGGAAATGGCCATCCGGTTGAGGCGATCCTCGGCCGGATTCTCGTTGCCGTCCGTCAGCAGATCCACATGGTTGATGCTGTCGGCATCCCCCAGGGGAGCATCGAGGGAAAGGGCTTCGCGGGCGGCCTTGAGCATCACCACTTCCTCCGGGAGCTCATCCATGGCCTCGGCCAGGTCATGGACGGAAGGCTCTTCGCCCGTGGCCTGTTCCATCTCGCGGATCATTTCCCGCACCTTTAGCCGCTTTTGGGCCTGCTTGACCGAAAGGTGAACGGCCCCGCCCTGGGAGGCGATGGCGTGAACCATGGCCTGGCGAATCCACCAGACCGCGTAGGTAATGAACCGCACGCCCCGTTCCGGGTCGAACCGCTTGGCGGCCTCGATCAGCCCGATGTTGCCCTCATGGATCAGGTCCGCCATGCTGACGCCGCAACCCTTGTAGCGGTTGGCCACACTCACCACATAGCGGAGGTTACTGCGAATGAAGAGATCCCAGGACTTCTTGTCGCCCCTTTTCGCGCGTTTGATCACTTTGCACTCGTTCGCGCGGTCCAGAACCGAGATCACACGGATCGAAGCAAGGTACGCGCTCAAAGCATCCGGTGCGACCGTCTGCACGACTTCGGTCTCAGCCTCTTCCTCCAACTTGTCAACCTTATCCAGCACGCCGTTCATAACCATCCTTCTGTTAGCAAAAGAAAGAGCAGGGGGCAATCCCACCGAATCACTCCCTGCTCACACACCACTAGACTCTGTTCCCGAGTCCCTATCGCAACAAGGACATTCGCCCTCCGGCTTTCGCCCAACCTATAAAATAGCCCCTCTTTTAAAATATGTCAATAGTTATCTAATACTGGCCAGGGCACATTTGCTTAGATTTTGCTTATTGAGAAAAGCCATAGCTTTCAAATAGTTACATGCTATCAACGCCCTTTAAGCGGAATGTTGAACGCGTGTGCGACCACATATTTTAGGATAATTTATTGATTTTCGCAATTTCATCGCTCAAAGAAAACCCGAGAATCCCCCCAACCCCCTATCACCATTCCGGCACGACGCGCCTTATAATCTCCGCGCATTTACCGAATTTTTGGTAGTGGGTCAGTTTGCTGAATGACCCCTGCTTGACAGCCCGTCTTTATAGACGGGGCCACACCAAATGATGACAGAGCCGTGGGCAAAGCTGCCTACGGGGCCTGATCCGTTCCAAACTGACCCACTGCCCAAATGCGCCGTCCATTGACAACAAAAACACGCCCATGTTGATATAGCGCAAGCTCGACGGAGAGGTCAGGAGCCTTCGCCCAGACGGCTCCAACAACGCCGGAGGGAGGATCGCCATGTGCCCGAGCGAGGCCAATGCCCCCATCGGCCCGGGTGTAGAGCCCGTCATCGTCGGCGGCAGCCCGCCGAAAACCGACGCCATCGACAAGGCCGCCGGAGCGGCCCTCTACGCAGACGACTACCGAGAGCCCGGCCAATTCCACGTGATGGCCCTCCGAAGCCCTCACGCCCACGCGCGCATCCTCCGCATAGACACCTCTAAGGCGCGGCGTCTGCCCGGCGTGGCGGACATCGTCACAGCCGCCGACATCCCCGGACAGAACCGAGTCGGCATCACAGTGCTGGACCGCCCCGTCCTGGCCGAGGGGAAAGTCCGGTTCGTGGGGGAGGCGGTGGCCGCCGTCGCAGCCGAGACCGCCTGGCGGGCCGAGCAGGCGGCCGCCGCCATCGAGGTGGAATATGAACCGCTGCCGGGGGTGTTCGACCCCGAGGAGGCCCTGCGGGAGGGCGCCCCCATCCTGCACGAGGATCGGCCGCAGGGGAACCTCTTGACCGAGTGGCGGGTGAGCCGGGGGGACGTAGAAGCCGCTTTCCGGTCGGCGGCGGTCATGGCGGAGGATGTCTTCCAAACCCAGCCCATCGAGCACGCTTACCTGGAGCCCGAATCCGGCCTTGCCTTCCTGGATGAGAGGGGGAGGGTGGTCCTCCACACCTGTTGCCAGTCTCCCTACGGCTTCCGATCGGAGATCGCCCGGGTCCTCGGTTGCGAGCCCGACCGGATCCGCGTCTTGCAGACAGCCACAGGCGGGGGTTTTGGGGGGAAGCTCGAGATCTCCCTCCAGGCCATCCTGGCCTTTTTGGCCCTGCGTCTCAAACGCCAAGTCCAGTGGACCTTCTCCATGGAGGAATCCTATCTCTCCACGTCCAAGCGCCATCCGCTCAAGATGCGCTGCAAAATGGGGGCGGACGGGCAAGGACGGCTCGTTGCGCTGGAGATGGACGTCCTGGGAAATTGCGGCCCTTACGGGGGGAGCAGCGTCGCCGTGGTCGCCCGGACCGCCGTTCACGCGACGGGCCCCTACTTCATCCCGAACGTCCGGACGCGGTCCCGCTCTGTGTACACCAACAACCCCATTCAGGGCGGCCAGATGAGGGGGTTCGGCATTCCTCAGTGCGCCTTTGCCCTGGAGCAGCAAATGGACGTCCTGGCAGACCGGCTCGGAATCGACCCCCTGGAGTTCCGCCGCCGCAATGTCCTGGAGGTGGGGATGGACACGGCGACGGGACAGCGCCTGGAGGCCAGCGTCGGGATGGGGGCCTCGCTGGACGCCCTGCGCCCCGCCTATCAGCGGATGCTCGCCCGGGCCTCGGCCGAATCAACGAAGGGGCGCCGGCTCGGCGTCGGGATGGGGGGAATGTGGTACGGCATCGGCAAGACAGGGATGCCCAACGCCTCAGCCATCCGGGTGGAGATCGAATCGGACGGCCGGGTCCTCCTCTATTCGGACTGCGCCGACATCGGACAAGGCTCGGACATGGTCCTCCGGATGATCTGTGCGGAGACGTTGGGCGTGCCCCTGGATTCGGTCCGCCTTCACGTTCCGGACACCGACACTACGCCGAACTCGGGAAGCACGTGCGCCAGCCGTCAGACGTACATCACCGGGCAAGCCGTCCACCGGGCGTCGCAGGACGCGCTGGACAAGCTGCTTCGCAAAGCCGCAGACCATCTGGAGGTCCCCGTGGACCTGGTCCGTTGGGAGGCGGATCGGGTTCTGGTTTCCACGCATCCGGAAAGATGCCTCTCTCTCCAAGCCCTCAATGCAGGCGGAAAGACCGTCATCGCCGGCGAGGGCGAGTACAACCCCGAAACGACCCCCCTGGATCAGAGAACCGGAAGCGGCAACCCCTACAGGACCTATGCTTTCGGCGCACAGGTCGCCCTGGTTGAAGTGGATACTCACTTGGGCCAGGTCCAGGTGGTGGAGATGTGCGCCGCCCACGACGTGGGAAAGCCCATTCATAGGATCAACACCGAGGGGCAGATCGACGGAGGCGTCGCCATGGGCGTCGGCCAGGCCCTCATGGAAGAGTACGTCCACCTGCGAACGCCCTCCTTGACGGAGTACCTGTTACCCACCTCCGTCGACGTGCCCGAGGTGACCTCCCTTCTGGTGGAAGACCCCGAGCCGACGGGTCCCTTCGGGGCCAAGGGGGTCGGGGAGCCGGCCATGATTCCCACGCTGGCGGCCATCGCCAACGCCGTCTACCGCGCCACGGGGGTCCGGGTGCGGAATCTTCCCATCAGCCCCCTTCTCATCGCCGCCGCGGTAAAAGGCCAGGACGGGCGATAGACGCATCTCCTGCTGCTCCATCGAACAAAAGATCCAGGCTTCCCTCTCCTCGTGCAAACCGTGAAAGGCGTTTCCGGGACGGTCACGTCACGAGCTCTCCTTGAAGTCCCCCGCCGAGTCGTGCCAATAATGAGGGTGCTATTTTCTATGACCTGAAGGGGACGGGGGATCTCGGAAAGGGACCTTCAGGCCGAAGCGCAGGTGCGAAAAATTTGGTTCATTCGGGATTGAGCGGGGAAATGGGATGATAAACGGCCACACTGTCGTGGATGTCCACCACCACTACATTCCGGGCGAGCTCCTCCACCATCTGGAAGATTTTCTTCCCCGGGAGGTCACCACCGCCCGCAAGGGGGACCGGGTCTCCTTCTGGCGGGACGGCGTCGAGCTGCTGACGCCCGACACTGTCATCATGCCCGACATCGACAGGCACATCGCGGACATGGACAAAGACGGCGTGGACATCGCCGTCTGCTCGATCAGCAGCGTCCAGGAATTTTGCACGCTGAAGATGGCCCGGGTGGTGAACGACGGGATGGCCGAGATCCAGCGCGGGCACCCGGAGCGGATTTATGGCCTGATCCATGTCCCACCCTTCGAGGACGGGGCGCTGGAAGAGGTGGAGCGCGGGGCCAAAGACCTGGGCCTGAAAGGCGTTTGCCTGACGACCCATACGCAGGGGAAGTATCTCGACGCCGAGGAGTACATGCCCCTCTTCCACAAGGCGCAGGAGCTGGGGCTTCCCATCGTCGTCCACGCCGCCACCATCCCCGCCGACTATGAGCGGACCCTGGAGGTGTACGACCTGGCGCGTTCCATGGGGCGGGTGCTGGACCACACGCTGGCCACCATCCGTCTCATTTACTGCGACCTCCTTCGAGAACTCCCCAATCTAAGATTCTTTCAGGGTCATCTGGGCGGGGCCATGTTTATCCTTCGGGGGCGGTTCGACCCCTCCTACAAGACCCACTGGAACCCGGCGGACGTGGACTTCGACAAATACCTGAACCAGATGTACTTCGACACTGCGCCCCCCTTCTGGTATAAGGCGGAGATCCGCTGCGCTATTGAGACGTTGGGCGCTGACCGTATCTGTTACGGGAGCGACTACCCCATTCAGCCGGACTGGATCGGGCGGTCCCTGGAACTGGTCACGGGTCAGGAAGGTCTCGCCGAGGACCCCCTGGCCGACATCCTGGGACGAAACGCCCTGCGCGCCTTCGGCCAGGGCAAGCTTTGAAAACCGGCCGGACTTGCCAGGGGGCGCTTTTTGAAAACCGCCCCCCTGGAACCCCCCGGAAAACTTTTGACGGCCCGGCATTGCATGGCCGGGCCTGCTTGGGTTGGGCGTGGGGTTGGCTAAGCTGGCTCTCTGGGGTCTTGCGATGGCTGCTGTGTTTGGCCGAATGCGCGCCTTGCTGCGCAAGGCTCCCGCATTCGGCCAACGGGCCAGTTTC
>JBHIBA010000281.1:0-6201 GCA_046758845.1 Nitrospinota bacterium | reverse complement strand
CCGTTGCGTGAGACTGGGGCGATGTATAGGCTGTGTAAAGGCGAAAGGCGGCTAGCGCCTGCTTGGCCTGACGACCGCTTTCGGAAGGGGATAGGCGTCGATGAGTCGGCAGGAGCAATGGCAACTTGGTGGAGACGCCCCTGAGGCATACGAGCGCTGCCTGGTCCCGGCTGTGCTTGGCCCTTTGGCGGCTGACCTCGTTGAGCTGGCCTCGTTACAGCCAGGCGAGCGCGTGCTGGACGTAGCCTGCGGCACCGGGGCCGTGGCGCGTCTCGCGGCCCAGCGTGTGGGTGCGAGAGGGCGCCTCATGGGTCTGGACCTCAACTCAGGAATGTTGGCGGTTGCCCGCTCGCTCCCGGCATCGCCGGGCGCGCCGGTTCAATGGCTGAGAGGCGACGCCCTCGCCCTGCCATCCAAAGACGAGGCGTTTGACGTAGTGCTCTGCCAGCAGGGGCTCCAGTACTTCCCGGACAGACCGGCCGCGCTCCGTGAGATGTACCGGACCCTGGCGCCTGGTGGACGGTTGGCGCTCAGCGTCGCTCGCTCCCTTCAGTTCAACCCCGTCCACGCCCTGTTGGTAGAGGCGCTGGAACGTCACGTCAGTTCCGAGACGGCCGAAATCTTGCGCGCGGGGTTCGCTTTCGGGGATGCCGAGGAGTTGCGTACGCTGATCGCCGGGGCGGGATTCCGCCAGGTGGTGATTCGCCCCGCTGCTGTGAGGGTGAGCTTTCCGTCACCCGCGGAGTTCGTTTGGCGCCAGGTGGCGGGCTCGCCTCTGGCCGGCCCCGTCGCGCAGGCGAATGAGGAAGCCCGGGTTGCGCTGATCAGAGATGCCGAAGGGGCCCTACAGCCCTATGTGAGTGATGACAGGCTGACGTTTCCCCTCGGGACCAATCATGCGGTCGCTTTTCGCTGACCCCCGCAAGAGCGCCATCCCCCGTCCGTAAGTCACCCCGCATGGAAGTCTGTGGAGGTGCGGACCCTCGAGGTTTTCCTTTCCCGGCCTGAAGAGAAATTGTCCTCAAGGATTGAGCTATCTGCTGTATAATGACGCCAAAATCCCCTGAGATCACCGACCTCTTGTCCGCTCGCTCGGGTAATCCCTGCTGGCGCGGGGAACTCAATGGACAAGGCATCGGTTGACGCAAACTTCCCAGCGCTCCTGAATTCCAGTTTCCAAGAGCGCCGGTTCTGCAGGGCAGGGCGCAGGATGCGTCAGATTGCCGTTGCTCACGCCTGCTGTCGGTGGGCAGTGCAAAGGCGAACGGGAAGGGTACGGCCGGCCTCGCGGCTTCCGGTTGGTCGTCGGCTGCAGCCGCAGGGCCGTGAGAGGGCATCAGGTGATCTTTTCGGGGAGGTTGTTACGAAGCAATTCCTTGGCCGGAGGGTTGGGGCGAACGCCTGATCGTGCCCTGGGCAGGCGGGCCAGCGGGGCGCCGGGGTGAACTTTTTACCAAAGTCCCGAACCGGTCAGAATTCGGTGTAGCTCGCGCTACACCACTGTCAGTCTTCATGACAGCCTCATAACTCTTTGTAATCTAAAATGCTAGCTTCGCGGCCAGCGAGGGCACGCGTCGCTCTACTTTACAGTTCCCAGGGAACGCCCGACCTCAGCATCTCTTAAAGTCTAGTATTGGCAATAGGATTCGGTGAGAACGCAGCTTCGGTACATACCTTGCGCTAGTAATGGGGGCCATCAATTAAAGGGATATAGAAGAAGATGCGCACAAGGCTCACATTGGCTCCCCTTGTGCTGACTTGGGGGCTCGTTTTGTCGATGCCGGCCACAGGGTTGGCGGTGAAGGACCTCCCCCGGGTTCGGGCACGGCTCAGCACGGACAGGAGTGGAAAGGCCGTTCTGTGGGCGTCCACCAAGAGGGGGGAGCCGACTCAAGGCCGACTGAAATCTAAATACCCCATCGTGCTGAACTCCCAAGTAAGGCGGTTTTTGAAATCCTTCCGGGGTCCCGGGAGGTATGGCTTTGTGCGGTGGCTGAAACGGTCGGGGCGTTATCAGCGGATGATCAAGCGAATCTTCCGGGAGGAAGGGCTTCCGGAAGAACTCATGTATGTCGCTATGGTGGAGAGCGGCTTCAACCCCATAGCACGCTCAAGTGCCGGGGCTATCGGTCTATGGCAGTTCAGGTCGGCTACGGCCCAGAGGTATGGCCTTAGGGTCGACCGGTGGATCGACGAACGGCGTGACCCGGTGAAGTCCACCCGGGCGGCCGCGCTGTTCTTCAAGGACCTGCTGAAAACCTTCCGTGACTGGCACTTGGCCAAGGCCGGATACAATGCGGGTAAGGCGCGGATTCGTAGGGGGCTGAGCCGCTTGAAACGCAAGGACTTCTGGACGCTGGCCAGAACGCGTTACATCGCACGCGAAACCCGAAACTACGTCCCGAAGATCCTCGCGGCCACCATCATCGGCAAGAACCCGAAGGCGTTCGGGTTCACCTCATTGAAGTACGACCCCCCGATTCGCTATGAAGAGGTGCCCATCTCAAAGCCCACGGAGCTGCGAAAGATTGCCTCGGTCGCAGGCGCATCTCTCCAAGAGCTTCGGAAGTTAAATCCGGAGTTGCTTCGTACGAAAACACCTCCCAACTATCCAGGCTACAGGATCAAAGTTCCCCCAAGGGCCGCGAAGAAAGTTGCCTGGGCCCTTGGGCCTAAGGTATCCCTGCTCCAGCGACATGCAACGCGGGGCGACGGGCTGGAGAAGGTCGCTGGCGCTTCCAGGAGGATTCCAGCGACACGGCTAGAAGTGGAAGCATTCGCCGCCGCGAAGGGAATTCACGAGCGGAAGGAGTCTTGGATATTTACAAAGGCAAAGGCCTCCCGGCCTGTCTTCGCCGAAACCGTTGGATTGCAGGCCAGAGTGCAGCGAACAGAATTTGAGTTCATCCCCCCGCCGAAGGCGTCATCGAGCCTCAAGGAAAAGGAGAGAGTTCCTCCCCTGGTCGAGAACAGACCTGACGCTTGGCCTTTGAGCGCCCAGGCGCATCGGGCGGTCAACGACGAAACGAGTTTCCTCTTGCTCTCCGCCTTCAATTCATCGGGTCACGCATTTGCCGGTCTTGTACGTAGTGTGAAGAGCAATTGGCTCCCCCATCTGCGTGAAGACGGCCCATCGAAGTCCCTGACGGGGATAACGCCGCGGTGCCTCTCTTCGAACATCTTCAACGTCTGCCCCCCTGCAATTCGAATCCTCCCAGCCCGAGGACCGATGTTAAGACCCCCGACGAAAACCCACCCGTCTGACCTTTGAGGATCCCAATTCACACCATCCAGCCTCCGCCGGTCGACGATACAAACATCTGACCCTCACCCGCCACGGAGTTTACTGATTTTATAGAGACCTCTTTGGAGTGGCAGGTAAACCTGTACGCCAATGGCAGGTGTGCTCAGCCCGAATCTCAAGGAAGGGTAGTACGGTCAACTGAGGGTTTCGGGCTAGCCGATTGACCGGACTCAGAACGCCTGCAAGTGGGCTGACCCTCACACTCTGGTGCGCGGTGCAAGAATTAGGCTTCATCGCGGTCTATACGAGTAACCAAGGGACCCGTTGGCTGGTGCGTTGCCCTGGCGCGCCAGCGAAGCAAGGAGACCGAAGCCAGGGCCAACAAGCAAAAGGGCCAGTTTCGGCCCGCGGGGAAATAGGGTATGGCTGCTCACCCCACAACGCCGCACACGAAAGCCGACCTAAAATCCAACGTGTACGGTCTTTTGCACGTCTTGGAGGACATCTACGAGGAAATGAAGGGTCTTCCACTCACGGGCAACTCAGACGTCATAAGAGCACAGGCGCATATCGAGGAGGCCATGATGGACTTGAGCGCCTGGTTGTTGCGAAACGAAAAGTAACCCGCTCCACCCGTAACCCGGGGCGAGAGGTCCATCGGCCTCTCTCCGTGGTTCGTGCCGGATCACGAGCCCGGGGCGGCCCGGCCGCGCCCCAAGGACCTTCCGACGACGTCCCTCCCGCTTCGGGCTTCCTAGGCGTTGCATCCACCGATCCCGCTTGTTTAATGCCGTTGAGGCCAGCTCAACCTTCTTAGAGTTTCAAAGGGATGGGCCGGCACGACGCCCGAAGGGCTCGCCTCCGCGGCCAAAGCGTGTCAGAAGTTCATCCACCAGAAGCGGTTCGACGAGATGGCGGGAGAAGATCCGAGGCTCGGCCAGGAAGGCTACGACACCTTCAAAGGCGAAAGCCGGCCCAAATTATTATCCAGGTCAGAAGATCCGCCCGGACCGTCGGCAGCTGCGGACGCCCTTGCCTCCAGTTCTTGGTTAAGAGAAGTGTCGTTCTTCTCTTCGTCCTCGATGGAGCGCAGATGCGTTTCCAGTATGGTGCGGATGTTCCGAGTGAGCTGTTTCTTCCTGCGCAACAGTTCCGAAAGTTCCTCCTGAACCCCGCAGACGGTGTTTTTGGAGGACTCGATCATGTCGTTGGCCCTGGCTTGCGCGTCCCGGACGATGAGTTCTCCTTGCTTCCTGGCGTTGGCCGAGATCTCCTCAACCTTGGCCGAGACCTCTTCCTTTATGGTCTGGGCGGCCAAAAGAACTTTCTTGACTTCGGACTCGGTGGAGCGAAACCCCTCGTTTTCTCTCCGAAGGACTTTCAGCTCTTCATTGAGGCGGCCGATCTCTCTTGCAAGCTTTTCCTGTTCATTTGCAATCATTTCCAGGAAGGCGTCCACCTCCTGCTGGTCGTACCCCCGAAGCCTCACCGAGAAGGGCTGCTGCCGGATGTCGATGGGCGTGATCCTCATGCGCCTGTCTCCTTCCAATCTGTGGGTCGCCCCCTCCGCTGTCTCCAAATTCCACATCCTCAATGGGGACCTTGACGAACGGCAGGAAGCCGGCCGTTGCGCTGGGCGCATGACCGCCGACAGAGCGCCCACATCCTTTCGCTCGTAATTCCATAGACGGGGATCCAACGAAATTCTTGCACGGTGCCGCCCGGTTTGGACTTGTGCGCTCTCAAGCCTTCTGGGCAAGACCCGTTGATACGTTCCCGTGATGCGCCGTTTCGGGGGGGAAAGGGAATCAGGGGGACGAGGGATGGTGTACACTTCGCGGAAGCGTCACGTATCGCGGCGAATCTCGGCTGAAAGCGAGCAATTTCCTGGATGCCGGTTAAAATGAAGCCGCGCTCAACATCATCCGGCATATTTCATATCGTCGGTTCCAAGGGGTAGGAGGGTGAACGGATGGCAGAGGAACTGCCTGTCGAGATGGGAGGTCCGGCTCTCATCCGAGACTTGAATGCCTATGAATCTCTGCTTCGCGTGATCATGAGCCGAAGGAGCATCCGGCGGTATGACCCCCGCCCCGTTCCCGAGGAAGATGTGATGCGAATCCTGGAAGCCGCCCGCTGGGCGCCTTCGGGAGCGAATATTCAGCCCTGGGCCTTTATCCTGGTTGAGGAGGCTGAGCGCCGCCGGGTGATCGCAGAGCTCCTGATCGAGGAGGGGAGGTATCTCGCGGAAAAGGACCGGCGGTTTCCGGCCTATGAACGGAGCTATCATCTGGATGTGCCCCTATATCTGGTGATCGCTTGTGACCGTCGGGCGAAACGGGTCTTCCCGCAGACTGAACCCTTTCCGGTGGACATCACACTGTACATGAGCGTCTCGGCCGCCATCATGAACATTCACCTGGCGGCAACCGCCTTGGGCCTGGGGACCGTCTGGTACACGGTGGAGGCGCCCACCGAGGAGAAATTGAAGGAATTTCTGGAGATTCCGGAATCGTTCTTCATCCCCAGCCTCACTCCGCTGGGATACCCCCTGCAACGGCGGCTCAGCGCCCGCCGTGCCCTCGACCGGCTGGTTCATCGGGAGAGGTTGGATCTTTCGAAGACCCGCGATGACGCCACCATGGAACACCTCTTCACCCGCAAGATGACTGCCAGCGTCATGGGGGGAAAACCCGTCGATCACTGAGCCGTGAGGGAAGGGCAACCAAACCCCACTTTTTTCTTACCGCAGGCGGTTTGAAAGGCACAACACGTTTTTAGGGGGGCCTTCCTTCGGCTTCGCTCAGGACAAGCTTTGAAAACCGGCCCCCCTAAGACCCCCCGGAAAACTTTTGACGGCCCGGCACTGCGTGGCCGGGCCTGCTTTGGGACGTGTGCAGGGTTGGCTGGACCGCTGGTCTCTCGCCTATTGGTGGCTTCCTTCTTTGGCCGAATGC
>JBHIBA010000280.1:0-6207 GCA_046758845.1 Nitrospinota bacterium | reverse complement strand
TGGACCCTGTTTGCAGCGCCGCCGCCTCCCGGGCGGAGGAGTGGATACCCATCCGCCCCGGGACCGATGCCGCCCTCATTCTGGGCATGGTCAACCTGATGATCAATGAGAACGGGCGCTACGACAAATTTTTCCTCCGGAAGTTCACCAACGCGCCCTATCTCATCGGGGAGGATGAGTTCTACGTCCGGGACCCTGAAACCCAAAAACCCCTGGTGTGGGATTCGACCACGAACTCGGTGAAGCCGTTTGATGCGGATGTCGGCGAGTACGCCCTGGAGGGCCGATACGAGGTCAACGGAAAGCGCGTGAAGACGGCGTTTCAAGCCCTCAAGGAGCACGCGACGCGGTACACTCCGGATTACGTCGAGGAGATCACCACGGTCCCGAGAGAGACCGTCGTCCGCCTCGCCCGGGAGTATGGAGAAGCCGCCCGCATCGGCGAGACCATCGAGATCGACGGCGTTGAGCTTCCCTACCGCCCCGCCACGGTGACCTGGTACCGGGGGCTTTCAGCCCACAAGCACTCGTTCCTGGCGGGTCTGGCCGTCAACCTTCTGCCGACCCTGATCGGAGGCCTCGACGTTCCCGGCGGCCTTCTGGGCGATCCCTATGCCGCCAGGGGCAGAGCGTCCTTCGCGTGGAGGGGAACCCGGAAGTATCAATGCGCGGTCAGTCCAGACGGGTTCATCATCCAAGGGGGCATGGGCGGAGGACGCGTCGCGGGCTGCTATCCGCCCCGCAAGGTCCGGGCGCCCGTCACGCCGGAGATGTTCGAGCTTCTCCCAGTTGGCCCTTACGGGGGCGTCTTCTACCTCCTCACCTCCGAGTACGAAGAGAAGTACAAGCCTCCCCCCTTCCCGAAGATGCTCATCCAGTACCACTCCAACATCGCCAAGACGTCGGGACCGCCCGACGTGGCGGAGCGGTTTCTCAAACGCATCCCTTTCATCGTTTCCATCACACGGCGCATGGAAGAGACGGCCGAGTTCGCCGACATCGTCCTGCCGGACCTCCATCACCTGGAGCGGCTGGTCCCCTTCGTGTACAGCAACTACGGGTCCGGCGAAGGTCGCAACACAACGTACGGGGCCAAGCCGGTCGTCCACCCGCCGTTCGAGCATCCCTTCGAACCGGATTACGTGGACGTCATGCAAATCCTGCTGGAGCTGGCCAAGCGGGCGGGATTTTTGAGCGACTTCTACGAGGCCATCAACGTCATCGCGGGGCTCAACGGTGAGAACCGTCTCGACCCGCAGGCAGAGTACACCTACCCGCAGATTGTGGACCGCATGCTCAAGAACGAACTGGGGCCGGACAAGGGTCTGGAATGGTTCATGGAGGACGGTCTCTGGACGGACGAAAAATTGGTCGAGGAGAAATACCCGCGCCCCTTCGTAACCGCGCGGTCCCCAATCTACTACGAGTTCATGAAGGGGGCCGGCGAGGACGTTCGGCGGGTGACCGAGGATCTCGGAATTCCATGGGACACGCAGGACTATCAGGTGCAGCCCGACTGGAAGCCGGGACCCGCCTATAAACGTCAAGCGCCCCACAATCTGTACGTGATCAACATGAAGGTGCCGAATCACGCCCTCTCGCACACCCACAAGAACCCCCTGCTCCAGTCGGTCTCCGCGCGCCACAACGACCTTCGAACCGTGTGGATCAACACCAAGACGGCGGCGGAACGGGGCATTGCGGACGGGGACTGGGTGATCATCGAGACCTTCCAAGGAAGACAGCAGCGGGCTATTGCGAAGGTTACGGAGCTCGTTCACCCGGAGGTCCTGGCCACCCAGGGCTGCGGCGGCGGGTGGAGAGACACCGCCACCCGACAAGAGGTTAACTTCAACGCCTTGCTCGCCATCGATGAGGACCACATCGACTTCGTGAACGGCGCCCTCGACGCTGCCATCTCCGCCCGGGTCCTCAAGGCGGATTAGAGAAGGGGGTGGCCGATGTCCGGCTGGGCAATGGGAGGGAGCCATAACTGATTCGATCCGGCAGTCCGCGCAGGCGGTCTGCAAGAATCCCACGAGGGCCCATCAGGATTCCGTTGGTGGGCAATGGAGGGTAGGATGATGAACTGGACGAGATTGGGCGTGCTGAAAACCGCTGTGATTCTTGTTTTGTTCCTCGGGCTGTTCGGGTTTCCAGGCATGAGCACCGCTGAAAAGCGCGTGAAGTTCCGGATGGATTGGAAGATGAGTGCAACGCACTCTCCCTTTTTGATTGCCGATGGAAAGGGCTTCTACAAGGCCGAAGGCGTCTCGGTTAGGGTCATCGGAGGTTCGGGTTCCACAGTGTCCCTGAAGCAGCTCGGCGGCGGGGCGATCGAGTTCGCTCTGGTGGATGCGCCTGTTCTGGTCCAGGGGCGGGTCAAGGGGGTTCCGGCCAAGGCCATCGCCGTCTATTATCAGCGGACTCCACACACGATCCTGTGGAATGCCAAGAAGCACACCGTCCGCAAGCCCAAGGACCTCATCGGGCTCAAGGTGGGCGTCAAGAAACAATCCTCGACCTTCCAGGGCTTTCGGGTGTTCGCCCAGGCCCAGGGCATCGACATGAAAAAGCAAATCACCCTGGTGCCCATAGGATTTGGCGTGGCTCCCCTGTTGGCTGGACAGGTGGATGCCATGGTGGGCTTCACGATGAACGAGCCTCTGACGGCGGCAGACAAGGGGATCCAGGTCGGAGAGATGCTTTTCGCGGACTACGGCGTGAAGATGTACGGCTTGACGATTTCGACGCGCGAAGACCTGATGAAGTCAGACCCCGCCACGATCAGGGCCTTCCTGAAGGGCTCCTTAAAGGGACTCGAATATGGGGCGGCGCATCCGGACGAGGTTGTGGCGGCCATTCGAAAGGTGGTCCCGCAGGCGAAACCCAATCGAGAGCGCCGATTGTGGGACAAGATTACGAAGACGGTTCTCTATCCCAAAGGGCCTAAGAAGAGTGTGGGCCTCCAGACCGAGGGCGGATGGACGGAAACCCAAAACACCCTTTTCGGACTGAAGCTCATTGAGGAGAAGGTTCCGGTCGGAACGATCTTCAGCAATGCTTATCAGCCCTAGAGACGCAAGGGACGCTGGAGTCCGCAGGGGGTGAACCGGCGCTTGATGGCAGAGCCCTGTATCGAACTCAGCGGTATTAGCAAGACGTATCAAACTTCCAAGGGGCCGGTTCACGCCCTGCAGGATATTCGTCTGGACGTGGCGGAAGGGGAGTTCGTTTCCGTCGTAGGCCAGACCGGGTGTGGGAAATCGACTCTCCTCAAGATCATCAGCGGGATTCTCAAGCCCTCCCAGGGAATGGTTTCCGTTCGGGGAGGGTCCGTTCATCAGGCCCGGACGGATACCGAGTTCGGCTTCATTTTTCAGGACCCCGTTCTTCTCCCCTGGCGGGACGCGCTTAAGAACGTTCGGCTTCCGCTCGAGGTCATCGGTTACTCGGAGAAGGACATCAACCGTCGGTGTTCAGAGATGCTGGAGTTTGTGGGACTTCAGGATTTCGCCGCCGCCAAGACTTGGGAACTTTCGGGGGGGATGAAACAGCGCGTTGCCATCGTCCGGGCGCTGGGTTTCGATCCGTCCATTCTCCTCATGGATGAACCTTTTAGCGCATTGGACGAAATCACTCGCCAGAACCTTCAAGAAGACTTCTTGGTACTGTGGGAAAAGGGTCGAAAGACCGTTGTCCTCGTCACCCACAGTGTTGCAGAGGCTGTGTTCTTGTCGGATCGAGTGGTCGTTATGTCTCCTAGGCCGGGCCGCGTTCGGGGAGAGGTCGCGGTTTGTCTTCCCCGGCCCCGCACCCGGGAGATGGCCGAAAGTCAGCCGTATTTCGATCTTCTGGCCAAGGTCCGCAGCCTCCTTCTCGGCGGGATGTGACGATGGCGGAGGCCGACGTCTACAAACCCCCGCTCTCTCGGCGGATCCGCGAGGTCTACGCCCCGCCTGTTGTCTTCTTGGCGGTCGTCTTGGGTGTCTGGGAGGGCGCCGTCCTCACATTGCAAATCCCCCGGTGGCTCCTCCCCGGTCCCTCCGCTATTTTCAGCCAATTCTTCAAGTCGCCCGACCTTTGGTTCCACACCCGCTTGACGTTGGCCGAGGCGTTTCTGGGGTTTTCGGCCTCGGCCGTTTCCGGAATCCTCATTGCGATGCTCATCGCTCATTCCCGCATTCTTGAGAGCGGCGTATTTCCGTATTTGGTTGTTGCCAATTCGGTCCCCATTGTCGCCATCGCCCCTCTCCTCACCATTTGGTTCGGCTACGGACTCACGCCGAAAATTTTGATCGCGATGATCATCACCTTCTTTCCCATCGTGACCAACACGACGCGGGGCCTTCAGGCGGCCGACTACCGGATCGTCGAAATGATGCAGTCCATCAACGCCACCACCTGGCAGATCTTTCGCAAGATCGAGCTTCCGACCGCGCTGCCCTACATCTTCTCGGCCTTTAAGATCAGCCTCTCACTGAGCCTCATCGGAGCGGTCGTCGCGGAATTTTACGGAGCCGACGAAGGACTGGGGTATCTCGTGATCTATTCGGCAACGCAGCTGGAAACCGAGCTCCTTTTCGTCTCGATCTCGATTCTCGCGGCTACGGGGGTGACGGTTTTCCTCCTGTTCTCGTGGATCGAGTCCCGCTTCGCTACGTGGAAAGGATAGCGGATCTCACTGTTCTAGGAGATTCTCGATGGGGGAGGATTTAAGGTCTTTTTGGCAGCGCTTTGAGAAAGAGCGGCCCGAAGAGGTTATCCGCATTTCAGAGCCTGTCCGGCCGGACTTTCTCCCCACGGCCGTTGCGTGGGAAGCGGAAGCCCTTCCCAATTCGCCAGCGGTTTTCTTGGAGAAAATTGAAGGGTTCGACCATCCGGTCATCTTCAACCTGTTCGGCACGCGGGAGCGCGTGGCCCGGACCGCCGGCACAACCCGGGAAATCTTCGGCGAGAAGTGGCTACAGGCGGAAGAATCGCCCCTGGCGCCGGTCTCGGTTCCCTCGGGTCCGGCTCAGGAAGTCATCCTGGAAGGGAAAGAGGTGGACGTCACCCGGCTCCCCATCCTCCACCACTTCCCCCAGGATGCGGGCCGATACCTTTGCCTGGGGATGTTTCTGTGCCGAGACCCGGACACCGGAATCAGCAATCTCTCCTATCACCGGATGCAGATGAAGGGCCCCGATCGCTTCGGCGTCAGTCTTCACTCCCGGGGCCATCCCTGGGACTTCTTCCGGAGGCAGGAGGAAAGAGGAAAATCCCTGGAGGTCGCCATTGTCATCGGGGCGCACCCGGCCCTTCACGTGGCGGCTGGGGCCGAGGTTGGGATGGATGTAGACGAGATTGCGGTGGCGGGCGCGCTCTTGGGCTCCCCGGTGGAAATGGTCCCTTGCAAGTCCCTTGAGCTGGAGGCCCCCGCCAATGCGGAAATCATCTTGGAGGGAGAAATCCTGCCGCACGTCCGAGAGCCCGAGGGGCCTTTCAACGAATATACCGGCTACACGACCTCCCGCTCAACGGAGAACGTTTTCCAAGTGAAGACGATCACCCGCAAACGCGACGCGTGGTATCTGGATGTGATTCCGGGATATTCCTCCGAGCACCTGCTGTTGAGCCGGGTGTCTAAGGAGGCCCGCGTTTTCAAGCGCCTGAAGGAGGCGGTCCCGACCCTGAAGGCGATGAACTGCCCCAAGTCGGGGACCCTGTTTCACGCCTACATCTCGCTGAAGAAAACGGCCGAAGGGATGGCGCGCCACGCCCTGATGCTGTTGATGGGACTCGATCACTACATCAAGTTAGCCGTCGCGGTGGACGAGGACATAGACGTCTATAATGAAGAAGAAGTCCTCTGGGCGATGGCCACCCGAATGCAAGCGGACAAGGATGTCTTCATTGTTCCGGGGGACTTCATGAACCGCCTCGACCCCTCCTCCCCCGACGGGACCGCAGCGAAGATGGGCGTGGACGCCACAGCGCCCTTAGGCTGGGACGTGGAGCGGGTCAAGATCCCACCTGAAATTCTCGCCGAAGCGAAAGGGTTCTTGAATCGGGCCGCTGGAAATGGTTGAAAGGCCGTCGTCTCCTCAGCGGGGCGACGGCCGAGGCCCCAAACTGACTCTCCCCTCCAAGAGGGGTCACGGGCTCAATCCTCCAGGCCCGGGCCGGGGTCGCGCAGGAGCTGGCCGGTGATGCAACTGATCCCGT
>JBHIBA010000279.1:0-6248 GCA_046758845.1 Nitrospinota bacterium | reverse complement strand
CAAGCGGTGCGCGCCGGGCGGTGCCGCTGACCTGAGATCGTGAATCTCTCTTTATACCTCTTGGCGATCTCGAATGTTGAACGTGGGACCTGGGGACTTCGTAGGGCGGAGCCCGAGAATATCGAAAATTCTTCGAAGATCAACATGTTGGGGCCTTCGTTGAAAATTTTTCCTACATATTGTAGATTTTGCTTGACACCCCTCTCCAGGAAGGGTTACGCTTCGATCAGAGCCCGGGTGCTTTCGGGACTCGCGAGGTGTCGTTGGTCTGGTGATTGTTGGCAGGGGAGGCCTGAAGACGACGCGAGTTCCTATGTTGCAAGGCACCAGGAAGGAGGTGATCTCCAGGGGAAAGCGGGGTTGCGGGTCGCGCGCATGGCCGTTCGTCGCCCAGCCGGAAAGTGTAGCGGTGGTTCAATCTGGGGCACGAGCCACCTGAGGCGCCAGGAAATCTGTTTTCCGGATGGGCGAAAGCGGTGCGCGATAGTCGGCAGCAGAATTAAGCACCCGGGCTCAACTCATTCTCTCAGGTTCTTCTTTCCGGCATTCCTTTTACCGTTTGGATTTTTTGTAATTCTCCTCAATGGCTTCCCTTTCGCTTGAAAAATCCCGCCGGTATTTGCTCTTGAGAGTCAATTCGTAGTAGAGGCCGTCCGGGGTGTGGTAGATTCGCGTCTTGCGGTTCCCCACAACCGGGGGACGGGAACCCGCCTTTGTCTCTTGGCCCGACCACATGCCTTTGCGCTGGGCCCGGGCCTTCCTTTCAAGTTCCTGAAATAGGTTTGCATGTCTCAAGTTGGGTGGATGCGGAGAGGCCCGCGCGTAGCCCTCCGACACCAGAAGGGCGTTCAGGAAGACGCCGCCGGGAAGAAACACGTAGCCCAGGAGTCTCCCGAATCTGTCGGAGGGCTCGCGGCCGATCTCAAGCCGGATGGTCTTGCCCGCGATTTTCTTTCGAAGAAACTCCCTGGCCTCTTTCCCGTAGAACTGGACCGGTTTCCTTGGGTGGCGGGTTTCGGGGGCATCCACGCCGATGAGGCGGACGCCGATCTTGAAAGTATCGCCGTCCGTCACACTCAGCACCCTGGCTCTCTGGGGAAGCGCCTTTCCTGGCAGAAGGAAACCGGCGACCGTTCCCAGCGAGAGGATGGCGATGAAGAGTCTGAAGGAAGTTGACCTCATTCCGCCGTTTTTCCTCCTGGATGGAGGGGGGAGCCTTCGCTCTAATTTCACAAATCTATCACATCAGCCCCATCTTTCAGGGGTGATCCCGCCATTCAGTCCACATAAGTGTGGACTGAACCCCGAACCCTTCGCAGGATTCGTGCTCTAGAGGTGGCATGTCAATCCGAGCGAAGGGTCGCCGGCCCAAGCGCTCCGCGCACCTTCCCGAGCGCAACGGGGGATCTGCTGAGACCCTTCGCGCGGGTCGGTGACTGACGCTCAGGGTGACAAGGGAGATGTCAGGTAGATTCCGCTCCACGTTCCACTTGGTGTCTCGTTTGAGCCCCGCTAGAGGGGGGTTGCGCTAAATTCTGATTGCTGCAAAAGGGCGGGAACAGTATGTTTATCTAGCATTTCAGTTAGTCCCCGGTATGTCTTTGGAACGATTCATGCGAAGTCGGAAGGGGGTTCAGACGGCTTGATTTGGGAGCTTGCGAGGTATCTGTGGATATACCGGGGCCGTCTCGGGGCGGGGTTTGGGTTGTTGGTGGCGGCCAACGCCCTGGGGGTCGCGATCCCCTGGATTTTGAAAGGCGCCGTCGAGAGCCTGCGCGATGGGGTTCGCCCGGAGGTTGTTCTTTGGGCCGCGTTGGCGATCGCAGTCGCGGCGGTTTTTAAAGGGACCGTTCGCATCGCCTCTAGGCACCTGCTCCTCGGGGTCAGCCGAGGCGTCGAGTATGACCTTCGCGCCGGGCTCTTTCGCCGTCTGCAGTCCCTTCCGCTCACATTCTTCCAGAAGGCTTCGACCGGCGACATCATGTCCCGGGCGACGAACGACCTCAACGCGGTCCGCATGCTCCTGGGTCCTGGCGTTACGCACGGCCTGAATTCCCTGATTGTCTACCTCTTCGTGGTTTCGGCCATGTCCGCCATCAGTCTGAAGCTCACCTTCTTCGCCGTCATCCTGTTTCCGATCTGTGTTGTGGGGATGAGGGGCACCTTCACCCGCCTCAATGAGGTGTCAAGAAAATCCCAGGAGGCCCTGTCGGAAATCAGCACCCACGTCCACGAAAACCTCTCCGGGATGACGGTGGTCAAAGCGTTCGTTCAAGAAGAAAACGAGCGACGCAAGTTCGCAGGTCTCAACGAAGATTACTTCCGGCTGAACTCTCTTCATGCCAGATTGCGCGCCCGTG
The DNA here is from genome assembly GCA_046758845.1 of Nitrospinota bacterium. Lineage (GTDB taxonomy): Bacteria > UBA8248 > UBA8248 > JACPRG01 > JBHIBA01. The sequence goes on along the minus strand of JBHIBA010000279.1, from coordinate 3,888 downwards.
TGTTCAGCGTCATGACGGCCTTGGGCGGGGTCGGGGCGCTGATCATCTTTTTTGTCGGGGGCCGGGCGGTGATCGCCGGTGACCTGACGCTGGGGGCGTTCGTGGCCTTCAACAGCTACCTGGCCATGCTCTTGTGGCCGACCATCGCGTTTGGCTGGATCATCGGCCTGTTTCAACAGGGCAAGGCCTCCTGGGAGCGCCTCGAATGGATTTTGAACCAAGAGCCCGCGGTGCAGACGGGGACGCGGGAGGCCAGCCGCCCGATTCGCGGGGAGATCGAGGTCAGGGACCTCCGCTTCGCCTATGACGGGGGCCCGCCCATCCTGGACGGTCTGAGCCTTCGGCTGGCCCCGGGCGAGAAGGTCGCACTGGTGGGCGCGATCGGCTCGGGAAAATCCACGCTGGTCCGCCTGCTGACGGGGCTTCTCCCCGCGCCGGAAGGGAAGGTCTTCCTCGACGGCATGGACGTGAATTCCTATTCCCACGGCGCGCTGCGCAAGGCCATTGCCCTGGTTCCGCAAGACCCCTTCCTCTTCTCACGCACCGTCCGGGACAACGTGGCCTTTGGCGGCGAGTCCCCGTCGCCGGATGCCGTCCGGGCCGCGACGGACGTGGCGCATCTCACCGCCGAAGTCGAGCAGTTTGCCGAGGGCTTTCAGTCCATGCTGGGCGAGCGCGGGCTCACCCTCTCCACCGGCCAGCGGCAGCGGACGACGATCGCCCGGGGCGTTGTCGAGATGCATCGCGTCCTCATCCTGGATGACGTCCTCTCGAGCCTGGACGCAGAGACATCCCGGAGGGTTCTGGACGACGTGCGCCGTTGGGGGCGGGAAGTGACCGTGCTCTTCGTCTCGCACAACCTCTCGGCCGCCGGGCGCGCGGACCGCATCCTGGTCATGGATGCCGGCCGCATCGCCGAGGAAGGAAGGCATGAAGAGCTGATGGAACGCGGGGGGCTCTATGCCCGCATGCACGAGCGCCAGCGGCTCATGGCAGAGTTGGAGGCCCTGTGATGTCCGGTTCGACGAACCCCGCGCACGCAGAGGAGAAGCTCGGGCGGGCCTATGACGGCAGGCTGATGGGGAGGCTTCTGAAGGGATACGTCGTTCGCCACCTTCCTCTCCTGGGCGGCGCCCTCCTTTGCCTGCCGATGGCAAGCCTCCTGGAGCTCGTCCAGCCCTACCTCCTGAAGGTGGCGGTCGATGAGCACCTGACGAAGGGACGGCTGGAAGGGCTCCTGCCGCTTTCTGCGTTTTTCCTCTTGGCGGTGGTCCTCTTGGCCTTGATCCGGTTTTTGCAGACGTACACCGTCATGCTTCTCGGCCAGCACGTAACTCACCGCCTGAGGGAAGACCTTTTTGGCCGCGTCCAGGACTTGCCCCAGTCCTTTTTCGATCGGACGCCCGTCGGCAGGCTGCTGACGCGCATGACATCCGACGTTGAAGCGATCCGCGAGATGTTCGCCTCAGGGGTGGTTTCAGTCGTTGGAGATGTGTTCCTGCTGGCGGGGATCATGGGGGCCATGCTGTGGCTCAATACGCGCCTGGCGCTTTTGACGTTTGCGGCCATCCCGATTCTGCTGCTCTTTACGTTCTGGGTCCGTCCCAGAATCCGGGAAGCCTTCCGGCAAGTCCGCGCCAAGCTCTCCGAAATCAACGGTTTCCTTCAGGAACACCTGAGTGGCGTGGCCATTGTCCAGCTCTTCCGAAAAGAGGAAGAGACGAGCCGCCTCTTTGAAGGACTCGCCGGCGAGTACCGCAGGCGGGCGCATCAAGCCATCCTGTTCGACGTGAGTCTGTACGCCGTGGTCGAGGCCACAGAGTCCGTCATGGTTGCGGCCATCATCTGGTATGCAGGGGGCCGCATCCTCGAGGGGGTGTTGACTTTCGGAGTCCTGGTGGCGTTCCTGGGCTACATCCAGAAGTTCTTTTCTCCACTGATGGACTTATCCTCCAAATACACCATCATGCAGGCCGCCATGGCCGCCCTGGAGCGGATCTTCAACCTGCTGGACGAGCCAACAGACCCGGCGCTGGCTCGGGCGAGGAAGACCTCGCCCGGTTTCAAACCCCCTGGACCTCCCGCCGTTCCCCGCGACGGCCAAGGTCCGGCCATCGCTTTCGAGGGGGTTGGCTTTTCCTATGACGGCGGGCAGGAAGTGCTGAAAGGAATCAGTTTCCGCGCCGAGGCGGGAGAAACAGTCGCCCTGGTTGGGGCCACCGGGGCGGGAAAGAGCACGTGCCTGAAGCTTTTGGGCCGCCTCTACGACGTGAGAGAGGGAAGGATCACCCTGAACGGCGTAGACATCCGGCAGATCCCCGCCCGGGAACTCCGCAGGGGGATCGGTATGGTCCTGCAGGATGTCTTCCTGTTCTCGGGCGACATCTCACGCAACATTCGCCTGGGAGATGAGTCCATCGACGACGAAGCCGTTCGGAAGGCGGCCGAGGAGATCGGGGTCTGGGGGATGGTCCGGAGATTCCCGGACGGGTATAAGTCAAGCGTCCTGGAACGGGGGAACAACCTTTCGGCCGGCGAGCGTCAGATCCTTTCCCTCGCCCGCGCGGTGGTGCGGCGCCCCGAAATGCTATTGGTCGATGAGGCCACGTCCAACCTCGATCCGGCCACCGAATATGAGATCCAGCGGGCACTGGGCTCGCTCTACGGCAAGACGACGACCCTTGTCATCGCGCACCGTCTGTCCACTGTGAAGAGGGCGGACCGGATCGTGGTTCTCCACAAGGGCCGGCTCAGAGAGGTGGGAACGCACAACGAGCTTTTGGCGCGCGGGGGGATCTACGCCAGGCTCTACGCCCTTCAGTATCGACAGCAGGAGCCGGAGAACGCCCTCGCTTCGGATGACCAGAAGGAGGTTAGCGTCAAGAACTCTAATAGAGGCGCAGGAAAGACCGTATGATGTGTCTACCGAACCCAATGGGCGGTTTCCCTGGGCGCTCTGAAAATATAATGCCGCACTTTTCCACATATTGTGGCAAACCTGTGGAAAAGTCCTACATGTTGGAATAACCCTTCGTTTTTGTATTTGTTATGCCGATTTCATCCCGCAAGGATAGCCCTGTGCCGGAGAAGGGGCGTCGATCCAAACTGCGGCGCGCAATTCAAGCAACCTCAAGGCTTTTTGGGAAACCGGAATGGTCGGAAGACGGCCGGGACGTCCTCAGCGCTCTCATCCTGACCATCCTCTCCCAGGCCACGACGGATGTAAACCGCGACGTCGCATACGGCCGCCTGCGCAAGCGTTTTCCTACCTGGGAAGATGCCCTGCGGGCGGATGTGACCGAGATTGAAGAGGCCATCCGCCCCGGTGGGCTCAGCCGCCAGAAAAGCGTACGGATCCGCGAGCTCCTTGCCTGGCTCAAGGAGGGCCAGGGAGAGCTTTCCGCCGAGTTTCTCCGCCGCCTCGACCTGCCCGAGGCATTGGAACGCCTGGGGCACTTGCGCGGAATCGGCATCAAGACGTTGAGCGTCGTTCTGATGTTCACTTGCGGGCGAGACGTCTTCCCGGTTGACACACACGTTCACCGGGTCTGCCGGAGGCTGGGCCTCATCGACGAGAATTGCTCGGCCGAGAAGGCCCATGGAGAGATGACGAGGCTCCTGAAGCCGGGTGAGGCATACGCGACGCACGTCAACTTCTGGAAATTCGGAAAGCACCTCTGCCGGGCGCAGCGGCCTCTTTGCACCGAGTGCCCGCTGGTGAGAGACTGTATTTATCCGGATAAGAATCTCTCCAAGGGGGCAATGACGACGAAGTCTCCCTTGTAAGATGCCCAGATTTTCCCTGGGGGGCCTTTTTGAAAGCCGGCCCCTCAGACCCCCCGGAAAACTTTTGACGGCCCGGCATGCGGGTCGATGACCCTTATGGCC
>JBHIBA010000278.1:0-6252 GCA_046758845.1 Nitrospinota bacterium | reverse complement strand
GCCTTAAGAGGCCGTATACGTCATGAAACAATCCAGGATTTAAGATATTGGAATGCCGAGGCGCATTCAAGATTGGCTCGTCGGACGAAAGACTGCAAAACCTGCCGACTCCGTCAAACCCAGCGCCGGGTGCCACGGGCGGCTGGCCCGCCCGTGTGGGCTAGGAGGCACTGGCTGCAAGCAGCCAGTGGCACACGCCACGCCCTGCGCGTCTCGGTATCGAGGAAGAAATGTAGACCTGCGGCCTACCCAGCCAGGTTGATTGCGAAAGAGGCCGGCCCTGCGGGGCCGGCCTCTTTCGCCAAAGAAAAGTTTTCCGGGGGGTCCAGGGGGGCGGCTTTCAAAAAGCGCCCCCTGGCAAATCGGGACAGTTTTCAAAATGTCGCCCTGTCCCCTACCGCCGCCAGGTCTCGCGGCTGAGCAGGATGATCACCGGGAAGATCTCCAACCGCCCCAAAAGCATCAGGGCCGAGAGGATCCATTTCGCCAGCGCGGGCAAGCCCGCGTAGTTATCGGCCGGGCCGACAGCGCCCAGCCCCGGCCCCACGTTTCCCAATGCGGAGGCCGCCGCTGAGATCCCGGTGACCAGGTCCATCCCCAAGGCCGAGAGCGCCAGGCTGCCGCCCACCCAGAGCGTCAAGTACAGGAAGAAGAAGGATTGGATGCCCTCGATGACGTCATCGGTCACGGGGCGCTCGCCCAAAAGAAGCCCCTTGACGGCCCGCGGATGGATGAGCTTCAGCATCTGAGCCCCCGAATGCCGGAACAGAAGCAACAGGCGCATGTGCTTCATTCCGCCCCCCGTGGACCCCGAACAGCCGCCGAAGAACATCAGAAATAGCAGCAGGGCCTGCAGAACGACGGGCCAGAGCTCGAAGTCGGCCGTCACAAAACCCGTCGTCGTCACGATGGCCACGACCTGGAAGGCCGCCTCGCGCACGGCCCGCTCCGCCCCGGCCTGCGTCTGCCACAGGAGGAAGAGGGTCGTCACGAGGGTCGCCGCACCGAGCATCGACAGGTAGAAGCGGAACTCGGTGTTCTTCCAGTAAGAGGAGAGGGATCGACCCCGCAGGGCGAAGTAATGAAGGCTGAAACTCGTCCCGGCCAACCCCATGAACAGGATGATGACCCACTGGAGATACGGGCTGGAGTAGGCCGCGATGCTGGCATCTTTGGGGGAGAACCCCCCCGTGGCCATCGTGCTGAAGGTGTGCAGCACCGCCTCAAAGGGGGGCATCCCGCCCGCCAGGAGCAACAGGACCTCTGAGACAGAGAGGAGGAGATAAATCCCCCACAAGAGCTTCGCCGTCTCCCGGAGACGGGGGACCAGCCGCTCGAAGGTGGGACCGGGGGCTTCGGCGTTCAGAACCTGAAGGCCGCCCACACCGAACAGCGGCAGGAAGGCCACCGTCAGGACGATGATCCCCATTCCCCCCAGCCACTGCGTGAAACTCCTCCAGAACAGGATGCCCGCCGGGAGGTCCTCGATGTTGGCGACGACCGTGGCCCCCGTCGTCGTGAAACCGGAAATGGCTTCGAAGAAGGCGTCCGTGTAGGAGGGTATCGTCCCCGACAGCCAGTAGGGAAAGGCGCCCACAAAGGAGACCAGCAGCCACGTCCCCGTCACGACGGCGAACCCGTCGCGCGCGGCCATCTCCTCTCTGCCGCCGAAGTAAAGCAGGCAGCCCCCGACCGCGCCGGAGATGAGGACGGAGGCGGCCAGCGCCACAAGGTCGGGCCCGCCCGCGACCGCCGAAATCGCGACCGGGATCACCAGGGCGGCCCCCAACAACAGGGCGATGAAACCCAGGCTCCGAAGGACGGAGGAAATGTTCATGGCGGAGAGTGCGCCCGGAGAGAACGCCTCAACGGAAAAGCCGCTCGGCTTCTGTCAGACCCTTGGGGAGGGCGAACAGAAGGACTCGGTCTCCCCCCTGAATCGTCGTTCCCCCGTGGGGGATCTCGACCTCCTCGCCCCGCGCGATGCCAGCGACGAGGGCGTCCCGAGAAAGATCGAGGCGCGCCAGGGAACGTCGCGCCGCCTTGGCGCGCGGACCGACCTCCAGCTCGACGACTTCGGCTTCGTTGAACGCGCTCGTGAACTGCGCCAGGATGTTCGGACCCCGAAGGTAACGCAGGATCACGCTGGCGGTGACGAGACGCGGGCTCACGGCGGCGTCGATGCCCAGGGAAAAGACCAGAGAGAGGTAGTCGGGGCGGTCCACCAGGGCGACGGCCTTGCGGCACCCCTGGCGCTTCGCCAGGAGGGCCGAGAAGACATTTGTCTCCTCGTCGTCGGAAACAGTCACCACCACGTCCATGTCCTGCACCCCTTCGGACCGCAGGAGGGCGATGTCGGTGCCGTCGCCGTGGAGGATGAGGATATGGGGGAGATTCTGGGCGAGCACCTTGGCCCGCTTGTCGCTGGACTCCACGACCTTCACCTTGATGTTCCTTTTCGAAAGCCGCTCCGCCAAGGAGTATCCCACGCGACCCCCCCCGACGATGAGGACGCGCTCGACGGGCGTATGCTTGACCCCGCAAAAGTCCATGAGCGAGGGGACGGTTTCGGGCCGGGCAACGGCGAGCATAAACTCATGAGGCCTGACGACGGTGGTCCCCCGCGGGATGGAGACCTGGCCGTCGCGGCTGAGCCCCAGGACGAGAAAGCCCGAGTCGCGGATGGTGTCCCCCAGGGACTGGAGCGAGCGGCCGCTGATGGGGGAGCCATCGCCCACGCGAAGCCCGATCATCCGGAGCCGGCCCTTGAAGAAATCGGCCGCCTCTATCGCGCCCGGCGTCGCAATCAGGCGGTCGATGGTCGTGGCGATCTCCTGCGCAGGGTTGATGAGGAGATCGGCCCCGAACTCCCGGCCTTTGATGTCCACGTCTTCGCGGAAGTAGTAGGGATCTCCCACGCGGGCGATCTTCATGGGGACGCCGTTGGCCGCGGCGAGATGGCAGGCCGCCAGGTTGGCCGCGTCGTCGCTGCTGACGGCGACGAGCATTCCGGCCTCTTTGAGGCCGGCCTCGGCCAGCACCCGGGGGTTCGTGCCGTTGCCCACAATGGTGAGGGCGTCCACCTGCTCGGCGACCCTCTCGATCACCGACTCATCCCGGTCCACGAGGACCACGTCCTGGTCTTCCTGGATGAGGCGCCGGGCGATGTGAAAGCCGACTTCTCCCGCTCCGATGACGATAACCCGCAATGCCCTGCCCTACCCTGGCTGAATTTCCGCTAAACCGGCGACGCCGGGAAACCCCCGCGCTTTCGGGCCGGATACAATCTACACGGGCAAGAGGCCATGTCAAACCGCCCCTTTTCCTGAGAACCCTTGCGGGCCCGGCTGCCCGAGAGACTGATCCCAGTCGTCGGCGTCGACGCCCTGCGCCGCCCCCTCTTGCCAGGGCTCGGCGGGGTGGAGCGCGAAGTCTTCTTCGATGGCCCACCGCTCATAGGAGGCTTCCGGAAGTTCCTCAATGAACCGGGAGGGCTTCGTGAAGACGCCCGTCTGGTACCGGCCCAACTCCATCAACGGATAGCAAAGATAAAGGCCTTCTTTGGCCCGCGTCACCGCCACGTAGAAAAGACGGCGTTCCTCTTCGTCGTCTTCCTCCTCTCGAAGGGCCAGGGCCGAGGGAAACCGGTCCTCCGCCAGCCAAATGACGAACACCCTGCGCCACTCCAATCCCTTGGCCTGGTGAACCGAGCTCAGGACGACGGACGCGCCGGGCTCCACATCCCCCTCCATGTCCTCTCCCCCCACCGAGGTCAACAGCGCCAAGTCGCTGAGAAACCGTTCGACCGAAGCGAACTGCTCGGCAAACCGGGCCAGCTGCTCGAGGTCCTCCAGACGCGAGGTCGCATTGGTGAAGTTCTGCCTCAGGTAGTCCCGGTATCCCCTCTCAACAACCAGGCGGATCATCTCTGCCGGCTGAGAAGACAGGGCTTCTCCCCGAATCCCCTTCAGGGTGTCAGCCAGTTTCCTCCACTGCGCCTTCGCCCGCTTTGGGAAAAGCGACGCGAATTTCGGGCTCTCGAGGCGATCCAGCGGGTCGGCGGCGGCGGCGATGGCCTGCCAGAACCGGTGGGCGGTGACATTCCCGACCCCCGACAAAAGAAGAAGAATCCGTTTCCAGGCGATCTCGTCCCGAGGATTCACGATCACTTTCAGGTAGGCGGTGGAGTCCTTCACGTGACGCTGCTCGAAGAAGCGCAGACCCGAGCGGACCTGGAACGGGACGCCCCGCCGCGTCAGCTCCATCTGCAGCTCCATGGAGTGAAAGTGCGCCCGGTAAAGGACGCCAAACTCATCCAGGGGAACCCCTTCGTCTTGCAATTCCAAAATGCGCTGACAGACGAAGTCCGCCTGTTGGAGGGCGTCGCGAACCGGAACCACGACCGGCAGTTCCCCGGGCGGCTGCTCGGTCCGCAACTTCTTTTGAAACTGGCGGGTGTTGTGCGCGATGCTCTCGTTGGCCAGGCGGAGGATCTCGGGGGCGCTCCGGTAATTGATCTCCAGCCGGTACACGCGGGCGTCGGGATACCGCTGGGGAAATTCCAGGATGTTGGCGAACTCGGCTCCGCGGAAAGAGTAGATGCTCTGGGCGTCATCGCCGACGACCATCAGGTTTCTGTGCTCGCCCGCAAGCAGGTCAATCAGCCGCCCCTGCAGGCGGTTGATGTCCTGATACTCATCGACCAGGACGTGGCGAAACTGGCCCTGGTACCTCTTGCGCGCTTCGGGATGCTCCTGCAAAAGCCGCAGCCAAAGGACCAGCAGGTCGTCGAAATCCAAGACGTTCATCTCGGTCTTGCGCCGGGCGAACCGCTCCAACACCCCCTGAATGTCCGGCAGACTGTCCTCGAATCCGCAATAGCGCCGGCAGACCACCTCTTCAACAGAGGCGTCCGTGTTGAGCGCGAAGCTCAGGATGTCCCGCAGGACGCCCCCCTTGGGGAAAAAACGTTCCTTGGGGTTGATGCCCACATCGGCCGTACAAGTGTCCAGCAGGTCCGCCGAATCCTCCCGGTCCAGGATGGAGTAATTCTCGCCGCGGCCCACCCACTTGGCGTGGCGGCGAAGAATGAGGTTTCCGACGTGATGGAAGGTGCCGCCCCAGACCCGGCGGACATCGATGCGGACCAGGCCCTGCGCCCGCCGGAGCATCTCGTGCGCCGCTTTGTTCGTGAACGTGAGCAAGAGGATCCGCGCCGGGTTTTCTCCCCTCTCGATGAGCCCGGCCATCCGGTAAGTGACGGTGCGCGTCTTTCCGCTCCCCGCCCCGGCGATGACCAGCATGGGGCCCCCGGAGGCCGTCACCACCTCCAACTGCTGCGGGTTCAGGTCGGCCTCGTAATCGATCCGGGAGCGCGCCGGCTTCGCGGAGGAAACCAGGGGATAGCGACGGGGGGGATTCACGTCCGGCGTTCTTTCCCCGGACTGGGGCGTCCGGCTTCCTCGATGAGGGCCTTCAGCACATGCCGATGGCAGTCCTCATCCCGCCGCTCCCAGCAAAGCAAGGTCAGGGTCTCGGTCTTCGACCGTTCGGCCAGCGTCTCGAGGAGCCCGAGGCGGGCGGCCATTTCCTGCCGGTATTTCAGGAAGAATTCGGCCGCATTCACCTTCCTGGAGCGGGAAGCGCCGAGCAGCGCTTCGCTGGGGCTTAGGTCCCGCAGCCATTCATCGACCCGGTCCTTCTTGACCCCCCTGGGCCAGCGGCGCATGACGAGAATGCGGGCGCCGTCTTCGGGTTCGGGTTCCGCGTAGATTGTCTTCAGGCGAATCATCGATGTGACCAGGGAGAAGAGGGAAAAGGGGCTCGCGGTCCGCTCCCATGAACCTAGCACAGCGGACTTCGGGCGATCAACGCCGGTCTTGCCGAGACAAAGGGAAATATACTATCTATATAGGTGATATACAGGGGGCGGTGATTGGCCTTGGAATCAAGAGCGGAGGCTGCCCGGGGAATTTGAACGCGGATAGGAGCTGGATATGAGCAACCTCAGTCTGATGGGGGAGTTTTGGGACTTCCTCAAGCATCGCAAGAAGTGGTGGCTCGCGCCCATCCTCATCATGTTGATCCTTTTGAGCTTTCTGATCATCTTCACGGAGGGTTCGGCGCTGGCCCCGTTCATCTACGCGATCTTCTAGGATGAAAGCCTGGATTGCCAGGGGGGCCTTTTTGGGCACTTGCGTGCCGGCCAAGCTGCGGTTGGATGTATGAGCGCTTAAGCCGGGCGTCTTTGAC
>JBHIBA010000277.1:0-6265 GCA_046758845.1 Nitrospinota bacterium | reverse complement strand
GAAGGGTTCATTCGGCATTCAATTGAACTTTGCGGTGCCGGACGATCGTGAGTCGCACGACCAAGAACCCCAAAAGGAGAAGAATCATGAAGGCGATAGAAAGAAAATTGAAATACTCGTCGATAAATTCCCGGATCGGAACGCCGAACGCATAGATCAGGCCGGCGACCAGGAAAAAGCGGCCCGCCCGGCCGAAAGCGGAGGCCAGGACGAAGACCTTGAAGCGGATCCGGAACATCCCAGCCGTGAGGGTGAAGAGTTTGTAGGGGATGGGCGTAAAACCTGCGATGGCCACCGCCCAAGCGTCGTAGCGGTCGTAGAGCCTCTTGATGGAGTCGAACTTCTCATGCGCCCCGTAAAATCTCAGGATTCGGTTCCCGATGGTCTCCATGAGGCCCATTCCGATCAGATAGCCGAGGATGCCGCCCGCGACCGACGCTATCGAGCAAACCAGCGCAAACCACAGGGCCTTGTTCGGAGCTCCCAGGGCCAACGCGATCAGCAGAGGGTCCGGCGGGATGGGAAAAAATGAGGACTCGGCCAGGGCCAGGAGTCCCAGGGCCCAGGTCCCATGAGGGGTTTCCGCCCACTGAAGCACCCAGTCGTAAAGCGTTCTAAGCATCCACCCCCTCGACCTGCGGGAACGTCTTCAGGTGTCCCATGATTTCCTTGCGAATCGTTTCCAGTCGTTCCGGGGAGGCCGCCTCGAAGCGGAGGGTGAGGACAGGCGTCGTATTGGAGGCCCGGACCAGCGCCCAGCCGTCGCCGAAGTCCGCCCGGACGCCGTCGATGGTGATCAGCGGATACTTGCCTTCCAGCCGGTCCTGGAGGCCCTGGATGACCCGGAATTTTTCGTTGTCCGGGCACCCCAGCTTGATCTCCGGCGTGGAGTGCAGGGGGGGCACGTCGGCCAACAGCCCGGAGAGGGGCGCTGCCGCGCGGGCGCGGAGATCCATCAAGCGCAGGGCCGCGTACAGGGCGTCGTCGTAGCCGAAGTATTCGTCCGCGAAAAACGTGTGGCCGGAGAATTCTCCCGCCAGCGGGGCGTTCTCCTCCTTGAGTTTCTTCTTGATGAGGGAATGACCGGCCTTCCACATCACCGGCCGGCCGCCGGCCGCTTCGATGGCCCGGGTGAGGTTCATGGAGCATTTGACCTCGTAAACGATGGGCGCGCCGGGCCGGCGGGCGAGGACATCGCGCGCGAACAGGATCATCTGATCGTCGGGCCACACGATCCGCCCCTGTTCGTCCACCACCCCCAGTCGATCCCCGTCCCCGTCGAAGGCGATGCCGAGGTCCGCCCCCTCGCTCCGGACCGTCCGGATGAGGTCCTCCAGGTTTCCCGGCTCGGAGGGGTCGGGGTGGTGATGGGGGAAGTTGCCGTCGGGCTCGCAGTACAGGGGGATCGCCCGGTGTCCGAAGGATTCCAGGACCTGAACGGCCAGCTCTCCCGACGTCCCGTTGCCCGCGTCGACGACGACCTTCAGGGGCCCTTCGAAGGAAAACTTCGAAGCCAGCATCTCACGGTAGGTGGGGAGGATCTCCACCCGCACGGCCCGGCCGTTTCCCTGGGCGAACCGCCGACTCTCGATGATGTCGATCAGGGAGCGGATCTCCTCTCCCGCAAGGGAATCCATGCCGCGGCAAATCTTGAATCCGTTGAATTCGGGAGGGTTGTGACTTCCCGTGACCATGACGGCGCCGTCGCTCTTGAGGTGATGGGCGGCAAAGTACAGGACCGGCGTGGGCACGATGCCCACGTCGCTCACCTGTGCCCCGGTGGCCCGGAGGCCATCGATCAGGCTCACGCGGACGGCGGGGGAGCTGACCCGAACGTCCCGGCCCACGACGAAGGTGGCGCCCTCGCGAACTCGAAGGTACGTCCCGATGGCGCGTCCGATGGCCCGGACGGTGAAAACGTCCAGGTCCTCTTCCACGACGCCCCGGATATCATATTCTCGGAAGATCGCCGGGTTGATGCTTGGCATCGAGACCCTCTAAGCTCACCGGGTGGGTTGTAAAGAAGGGCAGGAAAAACACATATATACAACGTATAACATAGGGGGTCAGGGGCCGCAACCGATAGGCTGTCCCGGATCAAGGGCTGCTGGTCGTGGCTTCGATTCTGGCGAGAGGTGCGGAGTCCATTATGGTATCATCTAGGCCATGGAAGGGGCGGAGAGGACCGAAATTCTAAGTGATCTTACATCGCCTTCGTGGACGAAGCCTCGGGGAGTCGCGAAAGCCTTCTGGTACTTGTGGGTTTGGTTTTCTTGCGTCATTGTCCTCACCTATCTGAAAGTCTTTAACCGAACCCGGATGGAAGGGCTTGAGAACATTCCTAGCGAAGGCCCAGTCCTCGTCCTCAGCAATCACATCTCGGATCTGGACCCGGCCCTGATCCCCGCCGCTATCCTCGTCCGTTGTCCGACTCAGCTTGTCCGTGCGGTCTCCAAGGTGGAGCTGTTCCACGTGCCGATCCTCGGCCCCATCATCCGGAGCTATGGCGCCATCCCGGTGAATCGCACCGGCAGGGACATCAGGGGGATGCGGGAGATCATCAAGGCGATGGAGCAGGAGAAGGTCCTGATTTTTCCGGAGGGGACCCGGAGCATGGACGGAAAACTCTTGCCCGGAAAGCGGCCGGTGGGTAGATTTATTCAATTGGTGAAGCCGGTGATCGTCCCGGCTGCCGTCTGGGGGACCATCCTGGCCGTGCCGCCTTCGAGCGCCACCCCCCGGATCTGCAAGGACATCGGGGTCCGCTTCGGACCTCCGTTGGACATGGAAGAGCTCTATCAGTTGCCTGCGACGAAGGAAAACAGCCAGGTGGTTATTGACCACGTTATGGCGGCCATCGGCCGGATGGTGGAAGACCTGAAAGCGGAAGGCCGGGTGGTCGAGATATGAGCGGTTTTTTGTCCGTGGGACAAGTTCTCAAGGGCCTGACCCAATCCGCGCCATGGGGGCGAGGGGTTCGGCGTTATGAGGTCATCCGGCATTGGGTGGAGGTCGTCGGGCCGGCGGTCGCGCACAGGGCGCAGCCCGTGGAAATCAGAGGCCGCACGCTGTACGTGGAGGTGGCAGACCCGGTCTGGCTGCAGCAGCTTGTCTTTCTGACGGATTCCATCCGCCGGGCCCTGAATGAGGCGGTGGGGCGCGAGGCCATTGACCGGATCTTTCTCCGCCTGGGAGATGGGCCTGGAGAGCGGGAATTCCCGGAACAAGACGTTAAAGACGAAGCCTCGGGAACGCAGGGCGCCCGTCTTTTTACCCAGGCCCCGGACCGCAGGGCGGTCCAGGCTGCTCTTTCGAAGATTGCGGATCGGGGGGTCAGAGAAGCCCTCGCGAACCTTCTCTCGCGCGCTGAGGACAGAAAAAAGTGAATCGACGAATGCTCTCGCTCCTTTCTTGGATGGTGATATCGCTGGGATGCGCGGCCGGCCTCCCGCCTGCCGAAACGAGCCTTATCAGGCCAGACTCGGACGGTCCTGTTCTCCTTCCCGCCCAAAAGGCTCCCCCTGCGCCGAAGGTCCTCGCGCAGCAGGCGGCGGTGAAAAGGGCTTTGGCGCCGGATTCTTCCAGGTCCAAGCCGGATCGCGCCCCGGCCGGAGGCTCATACGCCCTGTTCCTGCGGGGGTACATAGCCGAGCTGGAAGACGACCTTCCGGCGGCCCGGCAGGCCTATCAGGAGGCGATTCGCCTGGTCCCCAGAGATGTTTACCTCCGGCAAGTTTACGCCTCGGTGCTCTTGCGGTTGGGGTTGCTCGAGGCTGCGGAGAAGGAAGCGGAAGAGGGGGTTCGCCTGGACGCGGATCGGGTGCAGTTGAGAATCCTGTTGGCGGAAATAGAGACCGCATTTCGCCGCCGAGACAGGGCAGTCGCCCAATATCGCGCCGTGATCAGGCTTAAGCCGGACTTTCAGGAGTCCTACGTGCACCTGGGGGCGCTGCTGGCCGAGAAAAGCGAGCACGACGCGGCCTTGCGGGAGTTGGATCAACTTGTGCGGTTGAACGATCGGTCGGTCTTCGCCCATTACTATAAAGGGCAGGTTTACCTTCGCGCGGGGCAGTATGAGAAGGCCATGAAAAGCCTGCGGACCGCATTGAGCTTTCACCCGCGATTTGAGTACGCGTATGTCGTCTTGGGAAGGGTGCGGGAGCTTCGCAAAGAAATCCCCGAGGCCATCCAGGCTTACAACCAGGCCTTGCATCTGGCTCCCAACCTCAAGGCGGTCCAGGAGCGAGTGGAGCAACTGACCCTCCGGCAAGAGAGTCCTCCCGAGCCGAAGGCGGAATTCTTGAAGTGGCTGGACCGGTCCGCGGGCAGCCTTCTGGCCCAAAGGGTGTTCGGGCTTCTCTACTTTGAACAACGGCGCTACGCCAGGGCGTTGGAGAAATTCCGCCTGGTCCTTCACGCGTATCCCGAAGATGAGATGGTGAGGCGTTATGTGGCGGGGATCTACGAAGGACAGGGACGGTTCGCAGACGCCCTCAAGGAGCTGGAGGCGATGCTCGGGTATCATCCCGAGTCCGTGGAAGGGAGGATTCAGATCAGCCGCGTGTTGATGGAGCTCGATCGGGAGGCCGATTCCCTGGAGGCCCTCCAGGAGGTCAAGGCCCTGGCCCCGAAAGATGCGCGGGCCTCTTTCCTGATGGGATTCTATTCCTCCCGGAAGAAGAAATTCAAAGAGGCGGTCCCCCATTATCAGCGCGCCGTTGAGCTGGAGCCGCAGAATGAACGGTATCTGTTCAACCTGGGCGTGGCCCACTACGAGTTGAAGCAGTACGACGAAGTCGCGCGTCTTATGCGCGCCGTTTTGAAAATCAACCCGCGCAACGCCAACGCCAACAACTTGTTGGGCTACACGTGGGCTGAACAGGGCATCAACCTGGACGAGGCCATCGAGGCCGTCAAAATGGCCCTGCAGCTCGAGTCCAACAATGGCGCCTACGTGGATAGCCTGGGCTGGGCCTACTACAAGAAAGGATGGCTCAAGGAGGCGCTGGAGAAGCTGGAGTTCGCGACCTCTTTGCTTCCCGATGACCCGGTGATCCTGGAGCATCTGGGCGATGTGTTCTTCGACCTGAAGCGGCTGAGAGATGCCCTGCACGCCTGGAACCGGTCGCTCAAAATCGATTCCAAGAACGCCGAGGTCCAGAAAAAACTGGAACGGGTGAGAAGGGAGTTGCAGAGGGCGGAACGTAAGTGAAAGGTCCCAGGGCCGCCGCGGCGGGATTTCTGCTGGCCCTTGCGGCCGGTTGCGTCTCTGTCGGCCCCGTTTCTCCTCCGCCCGAAGCCTCCCGATATCTGGACACTCCGGATTCCCTCCTGGAGAAGGTGCGACATCGCCGGGGCCGTTTCCGGGACCTGAGCGGCCTTGTGAAGATCACGCTCAATTCTCCGCGGGAACATTATTCCGGCAAAGCCGTTCTCTTGCTCCAGGGCAAGGGGTCCATTCGCCTGGAACCCCTCAACTTCTTCGGCCAGCCGGTTCTGTACATCGTTGCCCATAAGGACAGGTTGCAGGCGTACGCCCCTGGAGAAGGGAATTATTTCCGGGGGCGGGCCACGGTGCACAACGTTTACCAGTGGCTGGGTATCCCGCTTTCTCCCGAGGAGGTGGTGACCGTCCTGTGGGGCGGGGTCCGGACGCCCGGCGGCGCGGGCCGCCTCAAGGCGCAGTGGGACGGCTCAGTGGGGGTTGGGGGGTCGTACCGCCTCGAGTCTCTGCGAGGCGGCAAGGCTGTCCGCCGCTGGTGGGTGGACGCCCGAACTCTGCTGCCCGTCCGCTTTCAGGCCATGGACTCTTTGGAGAACGTCCTGCTGACCGTACGATACGACAGCTATCGCAGGGAATCGGGCGTCCTGCTGCCGGTGGACGTTGAGGTGGCGGTGGGTCCGACCGATCGCACCCTGGACCTCCGCTACGGCCGGGTGACGGTCAACCAGGGCCTGGCGCCTCTCGCCTTCCACCTTCCGGTTCCCCCGGGCGCTCACATCATCTCTTTGGACCGGTGAGCGCCATGTCCTTGCGGGTGCTGAACCTCCGTCCCCCCGCGAAGATCAACCTGGGTCTTCACGTCCTCGGAAAGCGGTCAGACGGCTACCACGAGGTTCGAACCGTTCTCCAAAAACTGGACGTTCGAGACCGGGTGACACTGACCCTCCGCCCCGGAGGAATCCGCGTCGGGTGCTCACATCCGGACGTTCCCGACGGGAGGTCCAACCTCGCTTATCGGGCGGCGCGGCGCCTGCTCGAGGG
>JBHIBA010000276.1:0-6310 GCA_046758845.1 Nitrospinota bacterium | reverse complement strand
GACCTATTGAAGAAGAAGGGGGTGATCACGGAGCAGGAGTACAAGGAGCTCAAAGGGGCCGAGCAGCGGGAGAAGGCCCGGTTGGCCGAGCAGATCAAGAAGTCCCAGCCGCCCTTTGACATCAAGTACAAAGACGGCTTTCGCATTACGTCCAAGGACAAGCGGCACGGGCTGCGCGTTGGGGTTCAGGTCTTCAGCCAGCTCAGCGTCTTTGCCGGCGACGACGACGACGCCCACGACAACTTCCTCCTGCGCCGGGGCCGGGTGACCTTTCGGGGAAAGGTGTTCGGGGACTTCACGTACCGGTTGGAGCTGGACGGGGCGTCCAGCCCGGTCCTGGACCAGGACGCGTATATGGGCTGGGAGAAGTACAAGGCGTTCCGCATCCGGGCGGGCCAGCACAAGACGCGTTTCGGGGGCGAGCAGACCTGGAGCCGCTACAGCCTGTTCTTTCTGGAGCGCTCGATGATCTCCGACAACCTCACCGAGGGGGCCTCTCGGGGGGTGTTCGTCTACGGAGACCTGCACCCGACATTGGGCTACCAGGCCAGCGTGAGCAACGGGACG
This sequence comes from Nitrospinota bacterium, assembly GCA_046758845.1. Classification (GTDB taxonomy): domain Bacteria; phylum UBA8248; class UBA8248; order JACPRG01; genus JBHIBA01. The sequence continues at coordinate 5,743 of JBHIBA010000276.1, read as the reverse complement.
GGGCGCTCAAGCGACACCAACGACGAGAAGGACTTCGCCGTTCGCCTGATTGGCAAGCCCTTTAAGGGGACGGCCTGGGAGAAGATGTTGCCCATTGAGGTAGCGGGCAACTTGGCCATCGGCGACCAGCCCTTCAGCAGCACCGGCGGGCGGACGCGGCTGTTCTTGCGGGACAACCGCCTGACGGTGTTCAGCGTGTCCACCGAGGGCCTGCGCACGCGCTTTGGCGGGGACATCTGGTACAACAAAGACTACAAGAACAAGGGGGGCCTTCCCCTTTCGGCCACGGCCGAGTTCATCTACGAGAGGCAGGAGCGCGACGGGCCGGTCTTGGGGATGGGGAACGACGACCTGGTTCGCTACGGCTATCACGTCCAGGCCGGCTATCTGCTGATGGGCAGCCGCAGCAAGAACGGACTGGAGCTGGTGGCCAAGGTGGAGAGCATCGACATGGACGACTCGGAGAACGACGGCGGACCCGACGAGCTCCTCGGGCAGACGGTATACACGTACGGATTCGGCGTGAACTACTGGCCGATCAAAGAGGTCCGCCTCTCGGTGAACGGGTTTTTGTTCGACATCGACCGGCCCCTGACCACCGCCGCGGACGACGACCCCTTCAACAACGGCGACAGCGCCTGGGCCATCGTCTCGGGGTTCTACTTCAAGTATTGAGCTTTTTCGGGAAAGGATTCGGGGCCGGGGGGATGACATGCCCTATGGGCCCAAGGGATTTTCCCTCGCGTCATCTCACCGGGCGGCATCGGCCCTGGGCGCGTTCTGGCCTGCCCATATTGACCTTCATTTTTCGCCTGACGCTGTTTTCCGCGAAGTCTTGACTTCCATGGGTTATCCCCAATATTTGTTGTAAGGATTTCCCTGAAAGTAACCCTTGCTCTTTTTCATCGTCCCTTTCTCAGGGGGTCGATCTGTGCTTCGCGCGTATTTTCTTCTTTGCCTGAGTCTCCTGATGCTGGCTTCGGCCCCAAGAGGGGCGGCGGCGGGGCTGATCGTATCGGCCGCCATCAGCTTGAAGGAAAGTTTTCAGCGGATCGCCAGGGAATTCGAGAAGGCCCATCGGCAATACCAAGTGGTGCTGAACTTCGCCTCCTCCGGCTACCTCCAGCGTCAAATTGAGCAGGGGGCCCCGGTCGATGTGTTCGCCTCAGCCGCAGTAAGGCAGATGGACGCTCTCGAGAAGGCGAAGTTCCTGCATCCCGGGACACGCCGGATTTTCGCCACGAATCGGATCGTCCTCGTGCGCCCCAAGGGAGGCGCCCTGGTGACGTCGTTCTCCGCGCTCGGGGGGGGCTTCCAGGGACGCCTGGTGATTGGCAATCCGGTCCACGTCCCTGTGGGCTTTTACGCCAAACAGGCGCTCGAGTCGTTGGGTTACTGGAAGGGCCTGCAACCGGACCTGATTTTGGCGGATCACGTCCGGCAGGTCCTGGACTATGTAGCCCGCGGAGAGGTGGACGCCGGAATCGTTTACTACACCGACTGGATTCAGGCCAAGGACGCAGTGGAGGTTGTGGGCGAGCCCCCCTCCGAAAGCCACAAACCCATTGAGTATCCCATCGCCGTTATTGCAGGAACGCGGTTCCTCCAGGGGGCGGCTTCTTTCGTGCGGTTCATCCTGGGCCCCAAGTCCCAATCCATTTTGGCTCGGGCGGGTTTCGGGTCTCCTCCCTAAGGCGGAGGGGTTCGCTTTCTCGGGTCGAGGCATAGAATGGTTGGCGTTTGAACCCGCTTTCAGGAGAACGTGAGATTGGAAGGCCAGGCATCGATTTCCGCGCAGCTGTCCCTTTGGGTGGCCGGGGTTTCGACTTTGATCGTCGCCGTCTTGGGGACGTTTCTCGCCTACCTGTTTGCCAAACGGGACTTTCTGGGAAAGAACGTCCTGGACATCTTGATCACCTTGCCCTTGGTGCTCCCCCCGACCGTCACCGGCTACTATTTGATTCTACTCTTGGGTCGAAGGGGGTGGATCGGGGGACCCGTGTACGACTTAACGGGTTGGACGGTCACCTTCACCTGGTGGGCCGCCGTGATCGCCTCGACGGTGGTTTCACTCCCCTTCATGGTTCGGGCCGGACGGGCGGCCATCGAATCAGTGGACCGCAACGTGGAGTACGCCTCCCAGTTGTTAGGAAAAAGGGAGTGGTACACCGCATTGACCATCACGCTCCCCTTGGCGCGGCGCGGGCTCATCGCGGGGTTGGTTCTTTCTTTTGCCCGGGCCATGGGGGAATTCGGCGCGACGCTCATGCTGGCGGGCAACATCCCCGGGCGGACGAACACCATGCCCCTTGAGATTTACAGCGCCGTGGCGGGAGGGGACATGGAGCGCGCCCACTGGCTCGTTTTGGCCCACACGGGCATCTCCTTCCTTGCCCTGTATCTGGCCACTCGGTGGAGCCGGGAGAGGGTGAAGGTCGGAACGTAGCCGGGTCACCGTTCGATCGCTTTGAAAATCCTGGGAGGAAAATCGGGTTCGAGAAATCGGGGAGAGGTCACATGACCGTCAATTACATACTGCTCCCCTGGGTAACTTAAACCAGAATTTTCTTGTTTCGGGTTGGAACTCCGCTCTCCGGGAACCCTCCGTTGTTTCTTAGGTCTTGATGACTTCAAAGGACACGGCGTATTTGCAGCCCGCGCGTATGCCCATTTCTGCCATATTGCCGCGGACGAACGAAATGACGTCGAACTCTTCCGGCAAGTTTTCCAAATAGACGCGATGCTGCTCTAAGGAGGCGATGCCTTTCTCGATGAACTCCGACACATCCACCGTGTGAGTTGGATAAGGAGAGCCGCTTAAACACACCATTCCCACCCCGTGCCACGGTTCAAAGCCCTCCGATAGCAATTCAGGAAAAATCCACCGGTTGCCCGCATCTCTCGCTGCGTCCATCACGGCCAGCGTCACCCAGCGGTGATCGGCCATATTTAGGGGGCCGTCTTTCCACGTGAGGTGATGGGGCAGGGTGATCAGGATGTGCGGTCGGCGCCTCCGAATCGCGCTGGCAATATCCCGCCTCAGGGGGAGGCCGTATTCAATGATCCCGTCTTGATGCTGGAGGAATTCGACGTTGGCCACGCCGACGATGGCCGCCCCTTTCCGTTCCTCTTCTTCCCGGAGGGGACCTACTTCATCGGGGGGCATGGAGTCGATTCCCGCCTCTCCCCGGGTCACAAGGAGGTAGCACACCTGCTTCCCTTGCGAGGTCCACCGCGCCACCGCGCTCGCCGCCTCGTATTCCAAGTCGTCGGGATGGGCGACAATCGCGAGTGCTCTTTCCCAGTCTTCGGGCAGGGGTGTCAATTCTTTCGCCACGGCCATGCGCAATCCTTTTTCCTTATGTCATATCGCTGACATCTCATTCTCGCCGCGGAATGCGCCGCACGCCGCAGAGATCCAGCCCGGGCCGTTAGAAATCCGCTCAGCCCTGAGAAAATTTCATTCCTCGCAAAGGAATAAGGCGTCTTTGGCGAGGGATACGAAAACGGGGGGGCCGCTCTCGATCCCCCATTTCGGAAAGGTGCGCTTCCTGAGATCCGCCACCAGCATGGGGCCGTCCGGGAGGGTGTCCAGGTGTACGACCAGGATGTTCTTGCGCTCCATGACGGAGCGGACGGCGGCTCGAATCGTGTTGGGGCTGTTCTCCGGTTTTGCGGACACCCGAACGTCCGGGGGGGAGATTCCCAGGTAGGCGGTTTCCCCAGGGGCAAAGCGGGCATCCCGGTTGAGGGCCAGTTCCATAGAGCCCAGGCGTACCGTCATTTCCCCGGTTTCCACTCTGACTACACGACACGGGAACAGGTTCTCGATCCCGACGCACTGGGCCGTTCGGTACTTCGCCGGCCGCTCCAGGATCGCGCCCTTCGGTCCCTTCTCGATGACCATTCCCCGATCGATGACCACGACCCGGTCGGCCAGTGAGTAGGCTTCCCGCAGATTGTGCGTGACATACAAAGTGGGAACGGCGAAGCGCTCTTTCAGGGCGGAAATGTCCCAGAGAAACTGCTCTCGGGTGGGTTCATCCAGCGCCGAAATGGGCTCGTCCATCATGAGAAGAGATGGCTCCGCCGCCAGGGTCCGGGCGATGGCGACCCGCTGGCGTTGTCCCCCGGAAAGCTGCGGTGGGTATTTCCCTTCCTGGCTCTCCAGCCCGAACTGAGAGATCAATTCCCGGACGAGGGAACCTTTGGGCTTTCCGTTCGGTATGCCGTAAGCGATGTTGTCCAAAACCGTCAGGTGGGGGAAAAGGGCGAGATCCTGAAAAACGTAACCGATCCGCCGCTCCCGCAAGGGCAGGTCAATCCGCCGCTGCGAGTGGAAGATCGTCTTTCCCTGAAGGACGGCGCGACCGCGGTCGGGCCTCACAATGCCCGCCAACATGTTCAAAAGCGTGCTCTTCCCCGAGCCGGAGGGCCCAAACAGGACGGTCAACTCCTGGCCCATCGAATCGGCCGCCTCAATGTGGAAATCCGGTTCTCCGCGGAGGTGGAACGTCTTCTCGAAATCAAATTCCAGCATATGGCGGAATGTCCCCTTTTCTTAAGATTCTACCATGGCCTCGCCCGTATCGCGCCCACCCATGCTAGGATGAAGGCGCTGAATCTCGTCCCAAGGAATGAGGATAGACATGAAGATCGTTTTTGCACATGCGGGCGCAGGAAATCGACTGGTCGAATGCCACGATGGGCTCATGGTCCGTTCCGTGCGAAGCGGACTGGAAGCGATGGAGAAGGGGGGAGCGGAGGAGGCCGTTATCGCCGCCGTCGAGGTTTTGGAAGACGCCCCGGAGACCAACGCCGGACTCGGCTCTTCCCTGAACCTCCAGGGGGAGGTGGAAATGGACGCCTCCATCATGATCCCGGGCGATTTCGGGGCCGTTGCGGGGATCCGCGGGGTCAAGAGTCCCGTCCGGGTGGCCTGGGCGGTCTTGCGCGAGTGCGGGCACAAGATCCTGGTGGGGGAGGGCGCCGCTGAGTTCGCCCGGGTCCTGGGTCTTCCGTTCCGCGAGGGCGGGGAGAGCACTCAGGCCCGGCGGGAGAGCTGGGAAGAGGCCCGGTTGGCCCTCAGCCAAGGAGAACGGCTCGACTGGGAACATTCCCTCGCCATCCGCGAGGGCCTCATTGAGAAATATGGACTCGGGGACACCGTGGGCGCCCTGGCCCTGGACGATGCCGGTCGCCTGGCCGCGGCAGGCTCCACCGGGGGACTCTTCATGAAGCTTCCCGGCCGGGCGGGCGACACGCCGGTACCCGGGGCGGGTCTGTGGTGTACAGAGGAGGTAGCCGTCGTCTGCACCGGCTATGGGGAGGCCTTCATCCGCACCCTTGCGGCTCGTCGGGCAGAGGAGCTGTATCGGACGGGCGGTGACCTCCGGGCAGCCGTCGAGACGGCGCTCGAAGAGCTCTTCCAGGCGACCGAAGGAAGGGGCGGCATCCTCGCCTTGAGTCGAGAGGGAGGGGTGGCCGCGGTCTATAACTCGGCGACGCTGCCCATCGGCGCCATCCGGGACGGGCGGGTCCTTTCGGACTTTCACCCCGAGAAACTGGACCACTGATTGCCCGGTCTCCTTTGAACACCCTGCCTTTGATTTCTGCGCGGGCGCTTTTTGGGCACTGGCGTGCCAGCTTTTTGGTGGGGGGCGCTTCCCTCGGCTGCGCTCGGGACAAGCTTTGAAAGGCGCCCCCCCCCAGCAAAACTTTTGACGGCCCGGCAGGCGGGTCG
>JBHIBA010000275.1:0-6333 GCA_046758845.1 Nitrospinota bacterium | reverse complement strand
GCGAAGCGAGCGCAACCCGAGCGAAGCGAGCGCAACCCGAGCGAAGCGAGCGCAACCCGAGCGAAGCGAGCGCAAACTGCAACCGGCCACAGAGTGCCGTCCCCAGACCACAACGAGACCTTCACCTTTAGCGTTGCCAAGAGAGTCTTACTAGGGCTGCGGGGGCGCCTGCCCAAACACTTCCCGAGGGGAGGCAAGGCAGGCGCCCCCGCAACTGGCTGTTCCTCGCTCCTCACCGAATCGGCCTAATGAACCCGGTCTCCCTATCGATGCGGAGCCGGTCCACGAGCGAGCCCTCTTTCGTGACGATCTCCGCCACGAAGCCGCCGGTCTCCTCCTTCACCGACCCGAGCTTCAAGTTCGGGTTACCTGAGAACGCCAGGTGCCGATTGACGATGGACTCGGCCCCGTCCTTCGTCAGCTTCTCTCCGCTGGCTTCTCCCCGCAACTGCTGGCAGGGGCCGAACCCGCCTCCATAACCCGGACCGGAACCGAAGCCTCGGTGCATCCAACCCGGACCATGGCCTGAGCCGCGGTGCATCCAGCCGGGGCCGGAGCCCATCATCCCCCAGCCGGGGCCGTGCCGCGAGTCCGCGACGGCGTAACCGATCAGTGCGATTCCCAGAAGAACCGCCAGCCCAATCACGATTGCCCTTTTCATCGTTCCTTCCTCCTGTTCTGTTACGCTGTGTAACAGATCCGCGTCAAAAAAGGGGTCACCGGGTCGGACCTGCGTCCGACTCAGCCGCCGGGTTTGCCCATCTCTCGTGGGGCGGACCGCCACGTTTCCACATCCCCTCCATCTTGTTTTGCATCTGCCGATGCCAGCCGGGACCCAGTCGCATTCTCTCCTGCATCCTTTCCATCCACTCCGGCCCTCCCATCGGCATCGGTCCCGAATGCGCGCCGGGGCCCATCATCCAGTTCTGCCTTGGCCCCAGCGCCTGAGACCCAGGACCCTCGCCGCCGACGAGGTCGAATCCCCCGAGAGACAGAACCCCGAGGAGGGTCACTACACCCGCCGACCGGGCCAGGACGGAGAAGGAGAGAGGGAATCCGGCCCGCGTCGCCTTGGACCTCGATACCCCGACCAACCGCTCCACCCGCCCGGTGACCGAGAGCTCCCCGCCGAATCCGGGCGCTGCGATGTAGACGCCCTGGGCCTTTCCCCGCGCCGTTTTCACCAGGGCCGATGCCAGGGACAGGGGACCGTCCTCCCCGGCTGCGGCCCGGTCATCGGCCGCCTCTTCGCTGCTCGCCAGGAATCGCCTGCGGAGGTCATCCGCCACCGGCAGGAACCAAAGGGCTGCGGCGACGGCGTCCGCCGCCCAGCCTCTCAGGGGGTCCCTGCGGGAGACATGCTCGGCCTCGTGCCGCAGGACCGAGCGAAGCTCCTCGGAGGAGAACCCCTCGGCCATCCCCCGGCTCAGGAAAACCTCCGGCTCCAGGAAGCCGCCGGTGAAGGCGAAAATCCCGGGGTCTTCAACCACGCGCAGCCGAATTTCATCATTCAGGCTAGAGATTTCCGGCCTCAGGACGGCGGCAGGATCGCCGGAGATCCGGATAGGCAGGCTTCGGAGGAACCGGCGAGTTCGGATGTAGCTCGCACCCCCACGGATACCCCCGTACAGGAGTGAACCGGCCAAGAAGAGACCGACCATCGGCGAAAACGTTCTTCCGGCGAGGCCGGCATATTGGGCGGTCTCCTCCGCGATTCGCCAGCAGTACCGGCCCCATTCGGCCACCACAGCGGCCGACTCAGCCGGGGTCCAGAGGCTTCGCAGCCCAAGGGCCGCCCACCCTACGAACAGGGCCGCCAAGGCTCCGAGGCCCGTTATCCAGAGTGTGCTTCTCCGGGAGGGATGCCGCTTCATGGGACCCCCCCCTGACGCCCGGGAGGTCTCTCCAGCTCGCGTCGTTTTTCCTCGATGAGGTCCGCCAGGCGGTCGAGGTTTTCCGCGTCTACCCCCGACACGCTCTCCACCAGGTGGGAGAGCACGGCTCCGCGCTGCGGTCCGGAGAGAAGTCCCTGCATGACGGAGCCGCACACCTGCCTCCAGAACTCATCCCGGCTCCGCCGCGACCGATAGAGAAAGGCGCGGTCCAATTTACGGCGGATGAGGTGACCCTTCTCCACGAGGCGGTTCATGACGGTCTTAACGGTTGCGTAGGCCAAGGCCCTTCGCCCCACCAACTTTTCAACCACGTCCCGGACGCTGACTTCGGTCCCGGGGCGCTGTTCCTCGGCCGTCCACACGGTCTCCATGATCTCCGCTTCCAGGTCGCCCAGGACCTGCTTGAGTCCCTCAGCGCCGGGTCGGAAAGCTTGGGGCGCTTCTTGTCGGCCTTTCCCTTTCATGGCACCCTTCAATATGTGTTACGCATTGTAACACAAACATGATCTAAATCACATTTCTCAAAAAAGCCAGGCATTTTTCAGTGGGGTAGCGCCGGAAACGGGAGGTTTGCCCCAGGCAGGCCGAGGAGGGTGCTCTTGTCATCCTGAGCGCAAGCGAAGGGTCTCGCCAATAGGGTATCTTGTGGCGAGATTTCTCGCTACGCTCGAAATGACGGCCAAAAAAATAACGGGCGACCACAAGGGTCGCCCCTACCTGTAGGGGAGGGGCTTAACCTTCCCGCCTAAGCGGAAGGCGCACGCCGGCCCAGGAGTTCCCGTTCCAGGAGGGCGATGAGCTCAGCGGCCAGTTGGGATATCTCCCGCACCACCACGTGATTGGGATAGATCTCTCTGACGTATTCGTCCTCGATCCCCACGGCGACAATCCGAAAACCCCTTCTTTCAAGCTCCGCCACCGCGTCCATCAGGTTGTGGACGTTCCCGTTCGGCTGGCCGTCGGAAATGATGATGATCGCTCGCACGCCTTCCGGCCGCCCTGCCAGGCGGCGCGCAGCGAACGCCAGGTGCTCTTCATCCCAGTTGTTGAACCGGGGCGCAACGTGGACCAGGCGCGTCCGAACGGACCGGTACGCTTCGTCGAACGTCTTGTACAGCCTGTGCTGAAGCCGGCTGTGGCGGACATGGCGGTACTGAAAGACCGGAACGTGGCCGCAGTTGTGGGCCATCACGGCCTCGGATGCCTCGGTCGAGTACCCGATGACCTCAAAGGGGACCGAAATCCCGTCCAGGGCCTCGGCGCAAAGGACCGCTGCCTGCCGGGCCACCACGTATTTCTGCTTGCGGTTCATGCTCCCGCTTTCGTCCACCAGCAGAGAGAACGCAACGTCCAAACGGTCCGGCTCCACCCTCCGTTGAAAGAGGCGGTAATTCCCCGTGCGTTGTTTCCACACCTTGGCCAGGTTCAGCTTTCCCGAGCGGTAGGCCCCGGCGTACCGGACGTCCTGCCGCTCGCGAATCATCCGTTGAAGCCTCCGGATCATGACGAGGACCTCGTTGCCCGACTGGGAGAAGATTTCCAGATACTCCTCCATCCGCCCCTCGGGCGGGATCACACAGGTTCGTCCGTCCGGAGCCAAGGCGTCGGGGTGGACCTCCTTCGGCGGGGCCTCTCGGTCCAGCCAAGGGCTTCCCCCGAAGCATTGGCTCACCAAGTCCTCGGGCTCCAGTCGGAGCAGGGGAACCTTTTCCGTTTCCTCTGCCTCAGGCTTTCCCTCCGCCTCGTCTTCCGATTCGGAACTCAGCTCACCTTCCAGCCCCGATGTCGGCGTCTCCTCCATCCGCCGGGAAAGCTCCTCTTCGGACAGGTCGATGTAAGGGCGGCAATGACGGAAGATCTCCAGGGCGGTATCGGCAACCTCCTCCGGATTGGCGCAGGAGGCGCCGCGTTTGACCCAAGGTCCGATGGCCCCCAGCGCAAAGCGCGTCCCCGGATCCAGTTCCAAGGCCCCCTTCCCCCTTCCGGTGCGATAGATGCCCCACGCAAGACGCACCAGAGGATGGAGCTTCCCGGCTTCGGAGTCCCTCCGGAAGTCGTTTTCCCAACGGGTGTAGAGGAAGGGTTCAGCGCCGGGGTACCGGTCGAGGTACTGTCTTTCGGCCCTGGCGTCTTCGAGGGCGTGCCAGATCACCTCGAGCGCCAGCGCCTCTGCGGGAGGGGTTCCCGCCGACAGGCGCCGCGCCCGATCCCTGCCCCGAAGACTGCCGGCGAGCAGGTGAGCCGCCTCGTGCAGGGTTTCTCCCCGCTCAGCCAGGGCGCTCCCCCCCGGCTGGATGCTCACCTGACTTCCGCCGCTCCCGTGCCCCGGACCGTAGGAAAGCTTCAGCCTGAAGTTTCGCGAAGTGATCTGAGCCAGGCGCTCCCACCGGATGCGACGAGAGGACTCGGTCGGGGAGGGAGGGTTCTGTCCCGCCTGTCCCGCCTGTCCCGCCTGTCTCGGGGTTTCGGACTCTCGGACGGAAGACACGGTGCCCCTACTCGCTGCCGCCCCGATCCCCGACGGGACCGAAGTAGTTCTCGACGATGTCGCGAATCACTCGGGCATCGAAGGGGGACACCTTGCTCAGGAGGGTGTGTTCGGCGGCCTCGAGGGGGCCGAATTGGCGGCTCATCCGCGCCCAGTCAATCACCCGCCGTGTGCTGCACGTGCCGAAAAGCTTTTCCTCGGCGATGGCGGCGCGCAAATCCGATGCACACTGGACCATTTTTCTCACTTGGTCGCGGTCTGGATTGCCGCTTTGGACCGACACGGCCTCCACCTCGGCGTCCTCAGGAAGGTAGGTCATCCGGAGAGTCACGGGGAACCGGTCGAGGAGGGCTTCATTCAGGGGCTTCGTCCCGCCGTACTTCCTCTCCTCCGAGGGGTTCATGGTGGCGAAGAGGCGAAAGTGGGGGTGGGGCCGGATGACGCGGCCGTCGTACTCGGTGAGGACGATCATCCGGTCGTCGTCCAGGAGGGAATGCAGGCAGAACGCGATCTCCGGCAGACAGGCGTTGATCTCATCGATGAGGAGCCAATCGCCGGCCTCCATGGCCTGAACCAGAACGCCGTTCGTCCAGTACGTGCCGGTCTCGTTGATCATCAGCTTGCCGACGAACTCATCCACTGTCGTCATCCCATTCAGGTTGACGCGCCGAAGACCGTTGTTCGTCTGATGGGCCAGGTGTCGGATGGACAGGGTCTTCCCGACGCCCGTTTCCCCGATGAGGAGAACGGGCAGGCTGTGGGCCACGGCCCACATGATTTTTTCCAGGACCCCGTCGGCCGAGATATAAAACTGAGGCGGCGGTACGAAGTGGCCCGACCCGTCCTCACGCACGGGCAACTCGATCCCGCCGTGGCGGAAGACTCCAGGCTCGCGAGCAGGTTCGGGATGCTTCATGGGAACGACGGAAGGTCAGCCGGCCACGTGTTTCCGAGTCGAGAGATGCATCAACAGGGCTTCCAAAACGCCCCCCCCGATGGCGCGGGCCTTGTCGGAGATGGTGAAGCAGTGCTCCGGGCGGCACCGGGGGTCTACGTCCCCCACCTTGAATCCTTCTTCCACCTTCATCCCGTCGCGGAGCAACCCCCGCAGGACTCCCTCGATGGCCGTCACCACCGGCCGCCCATCCACCTCGGCCACCGCCTCGCCGGCCTTGACGCGATCGGCTATCTTCCGCACCGCCCGAAACACGCCGGCGCAAGGAGCCCGCAACACCCTGCCGGCGGAGTGGCCCCCCACGTTGCCCGGAACGCCGGTGTTGGGCTCCGCCGACCCTTCCAGGATGAGGCGGGCGAGGTCGTGGCCCCGATTGGTCTCGATGACCACGTCCGCGTCTTCCCCGGCCACGAAACCCGGCCCGAGACCGATCACCACATCGGCGTCTGCCCGGCGCGTGCCCACGTTCCGCTTGGCCAAAATGGCATCGACAAGGGCGAAAGGTTTCAACTCCTGGACGATGCGCGCCTGGGGATCGACGACGACCGGGACCAGGCCCTCGCGGCAAAGCCGCAGGGCTTGCTGTGCGTCGTCCGCGCGGCGGGCGGTCATCCCCTCCACGGCGCACTCGCCCTCCAGGACAGCTTCGGCGAAGGCCACTGTTCGCCGAATGACGGAGGGGGAGGCGATCTCCGTGGCGATCACCGGGAATCCGGACCGGACCAGACGGTGGATCACCCCCGTGGCGATGTCCCCCGCTCCCCGGACGACGACAAAGGCATCTTCAAACATGCGGAAACCCTCGCTTTCCAGGAATCACGAATCCAAAGCTATGTTAGCACCCCGTCGGGGGGGCGGCAACCAAGCTCAGGGCCGCGATTTCCCCAGGTGGGGCGCGCATGCGGGGGCGCTTTTTGGGCACTTGCGTGCCGTCTTTCTTGTGGGGGGCGCTTTTTGAAAGGCGCCCCCCCACACCCCCCCGCAAAACTTTCTAT
>JBHIBA010000274.1:0-6362 GCA_046758845.1 Nitrospinota bacterium | reverse complement strand
TAGGCGAAAGAGGGCGGCCCTTCAGGGCCGCCCTCTTTCGCGAAACAAAAGTTTTGCGGGGGGGTGTGGGGGGGCGCCTTTCAAAAAGCGCCCCCCACAGAACAGCCGGCGCGCAAGTGCCCAAAAAGCGCCCCCCGCAGGCGAGGTCAAGACGCCGAGGACGGTTGCCCGCGCGCCTACAAATCTGCTAGTTTGACGGTGTTTCTTCACAAGGGATTCACGACAGCTCAGCCAGTAGCCGGTGCATTCATCATGCCGCCCCCTCGCAGCGGACGCGCGGCATTTCGACACCAAGAAGGAAAAAAAGAGGAGAAACTCATGGACCTTGGACTCAAAGGGAAGAACGCCGCGGTCACCGGAGCGAGCCAGGGGGTCGGAAATGCCATCGCTAACGCGCTGGCCGACGAGGGCTGCAACGTGGCCATCTCCGCGAGAGGGGAGGAGCGGCTGAAGAGGGCCGTCGAGGTTCTCAAATCGAAAGGCGTCAAGGCCGTGGGCATCCAGTGCGACCACTCGACCTCCGCCGGCTGCCAGAAGTTCATCGAGGACGCCATGGAGGAACTGGGGAGCCTCGACATCCTGGTCAACAATGTCGGCGGAATGACCCCCGGCACGCTGGACAGCCTTTCCGACGAAGTATGGACCGATATCATCAACCGCAACTTGATGGCCTATGTCTGGACGACGAAGTACGCGGTCGCCCACCTGAGAAAGTCGAATGGGGCCAAGGTCCTCAACGTCTCCGGAATGACGGGCAAACAACTCTTGCCCGGCGCTCTGACCACGACCTTGCCCAACACGGCGATTATCGGCTTCTCCAAGGTCATGGCCGGAGAGCTCGCCAAGGACGGCATCACGGTGAACAACATCTGTCCGGGCATTGTGAACACCGAGTCCTGGGGCCCGCGGGCCGAAATGATGGCCAAGGTGCGGAAGATGACGCCCGAACAGGTCCGGCAGATGTTCTCCGGCTTCACACTCCTGGGGCGCTGGGGCGAGCCCGAGGAAATCGGCAACGTAGCCGCCTTCCTGGTTTCGGAAAAGAACAGCTACATGACCGGCACCACGGTGGAAGTCTGCGGGGGCTGGGCCCGATACGTCTGACGAACCATCGACACAACGGCGCACGGGCGAGCCGGGCGCCGCGTCCACGAACCGCCTGCGGATGAGGGCAGTGGCATGAGAATCGATATCCAGTGTCACTTCTATCCAGAGAAGGTCATCGAGAAACTTGAGAAAAGGAGCGCGCCGCCTAGCGCTGCTCGAAAAGACGGCCGCACGATGGTGTTCGCCAGCCGGCACACGGGGTTTCCCCTGCCTCCTTCGATCAACGACCCGGAGGAAAATCTGCGGGCCATGGACGCTGCGGGCGTGGACGTGCAGGTCCTCAGCCTGAACGTCCCGGGGCCGGAGCTGGCGGGAGGACGGGAAGCCGACGACCTGGCCGAAATGGCCCACGACTGTCTGGCCGAGATCACTCAGAAATACCCCGACAAGTTCTGGGGAATGGCCACCCTGGGTCTGGGGGACATGGATCGGTCATTGCGAGAGCTGGATCGCTGCTTGAAAGACCTGGGATTCAAGGCCGTTCAGCTATTTTCGAACCTGCGCGGGGTTTCGCTGGACGACCCTTTCTTCCACCCTCTCTACGAGCGGTGCGCGGAGATCAACCTCCCCATCTTTTTGCATCCTACGGCCCCGGTCCTCTCCGAGGACCCGATGACCGATTACCATCTGATCCCTATCGTCGGCTTCCTGTTCGACACGACACTGGCCGCTCTGCGGCTCATCCTGAGCGGGACGCTGCAAAAATATCCGGAAACCAAGTTCGTCCTGCCGCACGTGGGCAGCACCATTCCCTACTTGATGGGGCGTATTGACCACCTGAGCGCCGCCATGCCCGGCGGACGCGCGAACATCGATCGGGCGCCGAGCGAGTACTTCCGCCAGCTCTACTTCGATTCGGTCTCCTCCTACCAGCCGGCCATCGACTACTTTTTCGGGATCTACGGCGCGGACCGACTTCTATTCGGAAGCGACTACCCCTGGGTGGGGATGGACAAGGCCGTCGAGCTTGTGGAGGGGCTGGCGGCGCAAGAGGCCGACCGGGAGCGGATCTACTCGAAGAACGCTCTGGACCTGCTGCGGAAGTAAGCGGAACTGATTCCCCTAAACAGCCCTGCGGGTGGGTCAAAAGGTCTCCCGCGGTTTCCATCCTGGAGGTTCTTTTCCGGTGTTCTGGGTTCAAAAGACCCTTCTTTTCTTCCACCTGATCGGCCTGGGGCTTTACGTCGGTTTTCACGCGATGACCTATCTGCTGAACGCCAGGATCTATGCGGCCCGCGCATCCGGCGACGGAGCGGAGGAGCTGGCCCTCACCCGCATGCTGTTCGGGATTCTCCTGCTCGCCCTCTGGGGGCTCCTCCTGATCATCGCGAGCGGCCTGGGGCTGGCTATCATCGTGGGGTACGGGTTCTTCTCGACGCCCTGGCTCACACTCAAGCACCTGGCGTTCTTTGCCATGATTGTCAATACGGTCAACGTTCTGTTCGTGATGCGGCTTTTGGGCCGGGAACTGGCTTCCGTCTCCGGCCCTCCCGTCCCCGAGTCGGTGCGGGATTTGGTGGAGCGGAGAAAACCTTTCGGGCTTTTCAACGAGATCATGACCGGGATCATCATCATCGCGGGGGTTTTTCGTTTTTGAGGAATAGGTGAATTCCCAATCAATGGAGACTTTTTCTTATAAACAACGAAGGGATGATGCCAGTGCAGAAACCTGACGCGGTGCGTCCAGCCCCCTGGCCCCCCCGGAAAACTTTTATTTTGCGAAAGAGGGCGGCGCTTAACCGCGCTGTCCTCTTTTGCCTAAACTGGCCAACGATGGGAGACAGCCAAAGGCCACAAACAACCGGCTGAGCCAAACCCACGCCCAACCCAAAGCAGGCCAGGCCATGTGGGTCAGCAACCCGCATGCCGGGCCGGTAGGGCGGGCTTCCAGCCCGCCTTCCGCTGGCGGCCAAGATGGCCGCCCTACCGGGGTTCGGGGGGGCGCCTTTCAAAGCTTGTCCCGAGCGAAGCCGAGGGAAGCGCCCCCCGACCCTTTTCCGAAACGCATGAAAAGCGCCAAGGAATAAAGAATCGTGAATCCCTACCTGAGCCTTTGGTTCGCCGGCCTGTCCCTGGCTGGAATGGGGCTGGCGGCATGGCTGGGCCATTTCGGCTTTCGGCGGCTTGCCGTCCGCTACGGCGCGGGCGGCCTGCCTCCTCCCCCCGGCGTCCTCCGGGCTTTGTTCCGGACCCTTCTGACCCTTTGGCTTTATCTCGTAGGCGCGATGATGGCCTCGCTGGCGTGGCGTGTCTGGCCTGAGGTCTCAACTCTGCCGAGTGGAGCGTTTGTTGTCCTGGGTGCGATGGGCGCGTTGGCTAGCCTTTACTTTCTGATGCGGGGATACTGAGGGCTGAGGCTCATGAACGGTCTTCACCATAGTTGCCGGGTCTGCCATTCTCAGTAAAGCCAAGGATCTGATCGTCACATCCCTTGGTTCGCTCGGGACGCAATGCGGATTCTTCGCGCGAGGCGATGACACTCGCTCGAAATCACAAAGGAGGACGTCGGAGACAAAAGGCCCAGTCACTCCCACGTGCAACCCGACTGAGGCCGAGCCACAGGCTCGGCGAAATGAAAGTTTTGCTGGGGGGTGCGAGGGGGCGGACGCGCGGCGTCAGCTTTCCGCACTTGCGTGCCTGGTGAATCACCCCTTGGGGTGAATCACCCCTTGGAAGTTGCGCGCCCAAGACGCCCGGCATGAGCGTACACGCCTGCAATCGCAGTTCGGCCGGCACGCAAGTGCCCAAAAAGGCCCCCCTGGCAAATTCAAAGGAGAGAGCCATGGCTACCGCAGCGATTCCTTCCGAAATGGATGCACTCGTCCTCACGGGACCCGGAGCGTTCGAGGGCCGCAGGGTCCCCGTCCCTGAACCCGGGCCCATGGAAGTCCTGTGCCGGGTACACTCCATCGCCATCGATACCGGGACGGATTCGGCCCTCATCGCCGGGGCCTTCCGCGAGGCCTGGGGCTGGCCGCCTTACTACCCGATCACCATCGGCCACGAATGGGCGGGGGAGATCGTCGCCCTGGGCGAAGGGGTGTTCGACTTCAAGCCGGGGGACCGGATCTCCGCCGCCTCGCACAAGGGCTGCGGGTGGTGCCGCAATTGCTACCTCGGGCGCTACACCCTGTGCCTGAACTACGGCCGGGAAGACCGCGGCCACAAGCAATATGGCCACTCCTCCCCGGGGGCTTATTCCGAGTACTTCGCCATATCGGTCAAGAGCATCTATCCCATCCCCGATTCCCTCTCCTACGACGAGGCGAGCCTGGTGGACCCGGCGGCCATCGCGCTCCACTCGGCCAAACGGGCAAAGGTCGGTCCCGGGGACACGGTCGCCGTCTTCGGGCCGGGGGGGATCGGGCTTTTGTCCCTCCAATGCGCCGCCGCCATGGGGGCCGGGCGGGTGATCGTCATCGGCCGGGGCGACCGCCTCAAGAAAGCCGCCGAGTTCGGCGCCGAAACGATCGATTTCGAGGCCGAGGACCCCGTGAAGAAAATCCTGGACGTGACGGACGGCATCGGCGTGGACGCGGTCATCGAGACGGCCGGGACGGTGCAGACCTGTCAGCAGGCCATCGCCGTTACCAGGAAGGGCGGGCGGATCTGTTACACGGGCGTCACCAAGGGCGACATCCCGCTGCCCCTGGGAAAGATCACGCTAAACGAGTTGGACGTCTATGGCCTGCGGGCCAACCCCAACACCTGCCCGGAGGTGATCCCGCTCATCGTCAGCGGGCGCATCCAGATCAAACCCCTCATCACGCACACCTTCCCGCTCTCCGAGTTTGCGAAGGGCCTGGAAACGGCGGTGAAACGGATCGATGGGGCCATCCGGGTGATCATTCACCCTTGAGAGGAGGATGATTGAAAAGAATTTCTGGGGGGGGCTTTTTGGGCACTTGCGTGCCGGCCGAACTGCGGTTGGAGGCGCGTAAGCTCAAAGCGGGCATCTTTGGCGCGCACCTTCCGAGAGGTGATTCACCAGGCACGCGAGTGCGGAAACCTGACGCGGTGCGTCCGCCCCCCCCTGGACCCCCCCGGAAAACTTTTGTTTCGCGAAAGGGGCGGCCCTGCAGGGACGCCCCTTTCGCAATAAAACACAGCTGCTTGGACGATAGTAGGCGCTTTCAAGTTATCTACGATAGCCCTTTCCGGCTTGTCCTCTCGGACACTCCCTAGGGGGCTATTTCTTCTTGCCCTCCAGCTTGTGGATCTTCTTCATCGTCTTCTCCATCCTCTCCTTCATGCGGCCCACCGCCTTGAGGTAAGCCTCGGAGTTGCGGTTGAGCTGGTTGATCCGCCTCCAGCTGACGACCTCGGTGGCGATGTCATAGGAGGAATCAGCGATGGACTGGGCGTAGCCCGCGCCGGCGGCGAACTTGCCTCCGATCTTCAGGGCCTTCTGCACCTTCGGGTCGCCGAGGGTCGTCTTGACGACCTCGTAAGTGCCCCGCAGGGACTTCTCCAGGTCGCCGGGGTTGCTGGTCGCGTAGTCCACGGCGTCGGTGATCTTCTTGGCGTCCTCGAGGCGGTCGGTGACGAGGGTCTTGGCGCGTTTGATCTCGTCCCTCTGCTGGCCCAGTAGCTTGATGGCGGCGTGAAGGCGCTCCCGCCGATTGGGATCCGTCTCTGCGGAGAGCCGAACAACGGCCCGCTGGACCTGCTCGTTCGCGCTTTTGAGTTGTTTCTCCAGCCGGTTGCTCAAAAAGCCCAGGCTCTCGTCGAGGATCATCCCCTTGCCGCGGTTCCAGGCGTTCTGCATCGCCTCGTTGGTCGCCCGCTCCCACTGCGCGCGCTCGGCCGCGTCGCCCTGCATGGAGCGGTTCAGCCGCCGGAGGGCCTCTTGGATCCCCTTGACCTGGCCCCGCAGTTTCTTTGCGGCCTCCCGCCGGGCGGCCTCCTCCTGTTTTGCCTTCGCGGTTTCCTTCCGGGAAAGCCCGATGAGCGCGTTGACCTTGGCGAAGATCTGGCTGACTCGCCCTTCCCAGGTCTTGCGCGCGCCGAGGTATGCCTTCTTCTCCGCGTTGTACTTCTTGTGCCGGGCGGCCACCGGAGCCCAGGCCTTTTTGTAGGCCGCCTCCAGGGCCTTCATGCGATCGTCAATCTTTTTTTCGCGCCGTCGGAGAACAGCCCTGCGCGAGTTGATAGCGTCGACCCTCCGGTTGTAAGCGTCATACAGCGGATTGCATCGGTTAGCTTCCTCCTTCGACACCCTTTTCCTCCCCCCCGGGCACCCGATGCTATCCAGC
>JBHIBA010000273.1:0-6408 GCA_046758845.1 Nitrospinota bacterium | reverse complement strand
TCATCCGATTCATCTATCCCATCCCGGGCATCGCCTGGGTGCCCTTCGCCATCCTCTGGTTTGGAGCGGGGCAGAGCGCCACGGTCTTCGCCATCTTCATCACTGCAGTCTTCCCGATGCTGGTGAACACCATGGTGGGAGTCAGCAGCCTGGAGAACCAGTACGTCCGCGTGATGCAGGTCTTCGGCACCCGGCGGTGGCTGGCCTACCGGCGGGTGATCATCCCCGGCGCCTTCCCCTTCATCCTGGCGGGAATCCGGCTCGGATACGGAGTGGGCTGGCGGGTGATCGTCGGGGCGGAAATGCTCTCGGCCATCGCAGGGCTGGGATACCTCATCGACCGGGCGCGATGGGCCTTCCTTGTCCATGAGATGATCGTGGGGATCATCACCATCGGCATCATTGGACTGACAGTGGAGAGCGTTGTCTTCGACTTCCTGGAACGCAAAACCCTCCGGCGTTGGGGGATTGGGACGCAGCAATTATGAAAGCGGCAAATGGGGCCGACTTCCGGCAAGCGGGCGTCGCATGGGCAGTTGGTTGACCCTTCCATCCCGGAAAGACCAATGAGATGAAGATCGCCGCGTTCGAATTTGACGGAGAATGGAAGCTGGGAGCCGTCGAAGGCCATTGCGTGGCAGACCTGGAGCGGTCCTACGCCCTGTACCTTCACGAAATCCGCGGCGACGCCCAGGCGCTGGATGTGGCGCGCGTTCGGATCCCCCGGGACCTGTTGACCTTCCTTCGGGGGGGAGAACCGTCCTGGGAGGCCGCCCGCCAGGGCCTGGAACACGTATCCTCGAAAGGGGACGTGAGGGGGCTCCGGAATGGAGCCATCTGGCGCGACCTCGCAGAGGTTCGTCTCTTGGCTCCGCTGGTCCCGGAGACCGTCCTGTGCGCGGGGCCCAACCTCGATCCCGGCTCTGGAATGGACCTGGAGCGGCACCGCGAGTTCTACCTGAAGTCGGCCCACACGGTGATCGGGCCGCAGGAGACAGTCCTCCACCAACGGGGGGGAGCGGATAAGCTCCTCTGCGAGACCGAGCTGGGAATCGTCCTCGGTGGCTCCGGCCGGTATCTCAGCCCCGAAGAAGCGGAGGGGATCGTTTTCGGATACACCGTCTTCACGGACGTTTACGACGCCGAAAAGCTGGCTGTGGGCTGGGAGGGTTGGCATTTCCACAATCTCTACGGAGAAGGAGCCTCCTTCGACACAGCGGCTCCCATCGGACCTTGGGTCGTGACAAAGGACGAGGTGGGCGACCCCGCCGCCCTGGAGGCCAGCCTCTCGGTGAACGGGTCGGAGCGCGCGCGGTATTGCATCGGCGACTTGCAAAGGGGGGTGTTCGAATTTGTGAGCTACCTCTCCACGTTCTTTACCCTCGAACCGGGAATCCTGATCGCCAGCGGCAGCCCCGCCGGGGCCCGTTTCGGGACTACGCCGGACGGCCTGCCCGTCATCCTCAATGACGCGGTCGATGTCCTCTCGCCTGATGACAGAATCCGAAGCGCGATCACCGGCATCGGCGTCTTGGAAAACCCCGTGACAAGGGAATAGAGGATGCGACTGGTCGCCTACGTCGAGCGGGGTCAACAGGTAATCGGGGGCCTTTTAGGGGACGGCGAGAGAACACGAGTCGTCAACCTGCAAGCGGCTTACGCGGGGCGCCTTTTCCGCGTGGAGACAGACCCCATGGCCTGGCCGGTCGCCGCCGTCCGGATTCCGCAGGACATGGTCCGCTTCATCGAAGGAGGCGAAGAGGCGTGGGATGCGGCCCGCCGGGGGTTGGAGTGGGCGGAAAAGGGGCTCGAGAACGGAGATTTCGAAGCGCCTCTTCTCTCCTCGGTCAAGCTGAAGGCCCCTTTGCGGCCCAAGATCATCATTTGCGGCGGGGCCAACTTCGATGATCACCTGGATGAAACCCGGCGCCAGAAGCCGGACCATGTGGAATTCTTCCTGAAGGCCGCACACACCGTCGTGGGACCTGGAGAAACCGTTGGGGCCGACGAGCGGTTGAGTCGGAAGTACGACTACGAGGTTGAGCTGGGCATCGTGATCGGCAAAGCGGGAAAGCGCATCCCCCGGGACCGGATCTACGATTACATCTTCGGCTATACCATCTTCAACGACATCTCGGCCCGGGACCGGCAGATCATCCCCTGGGGGGGGAAGAACCCTTTTGTGGAAACGGAGACAGGCAAAGGCGGATTTCAAACTCGCTTCGGCGAAGGAAAGAACTACGATAGCGGCGGTCCTGTAGGACCGTGGATCGTCTCCAAGGATGAGATCCCCGATCCGTCAAATCTGGCTCTCAAGACGACCGTCAGCGGCGAGCTTCGGCAGAACAACAACACGCGAAACCTTCTTTGGAACGTTCCCGAGCTGGTTGCTTACTATTCGACCTTCCTGACCCTTCAGCCGGGTATGCTCATCGCAAGCGGGACGCCTGGCGGTCCCGCCCTGGGATCGGACACCGAATTGGGCGCGGACCCCTACGAGCGCAAGGACGGCGTCCTGCGGGGCCGCTACCTCCAAGCCGGCGACATCATCCGTTGCGAAGTTGAAAAGATTGGCGTCCTCGAAAACCCGGTAGGCCATTAGCACAAATCGGGTCCGCATGGGCGTTCTTGTGCGGATGACCATAGCCATCTCAGATTATTAAGGCCAAAGTGTGTTCGATGGTTACAACGTCAGCGGAGAGAAGGATCTTAGACGGGCAGGCGAGGTTCTAGACAGCTACGACTTGAAGACTCAGGCAGACAAGACAGAGACAACAGGCGTTGCCGAGAAGACCCGACCGATTTCCACTCTGCGCAGCCCATCGGAAACCTTGCTGTCGGAGGTCCGGCACACACTTCACAGATCACCCATTGGAGGGCGGATTCTTGCCTTTGAGTTGGCTAGAAGGTGTCGGAGCACGAAATTACTACCAAAACGGGCGTTATCCCTGCTCACCGTTATTCTCTTTTCTGAACCGGATACGGGGCAACACCAAGGGAACGCAAAACTTAATTCGGCTGACTGACACGTCCTCCTTCGATGTGGTTTCCCCGGCCTTTCCCCCAACATCCAGGATACCACTGAACACTTTGATTCCGCCTCCTAATTCTCCTCTCGTTCCCTCCGAGGCTGTGACCGCCACATCAAAATCTACCAACTGCACGAAATCATCAGGGTGCATTTTCGTAAGCAACTTTGCGTTTTGCAAAGAGCCTGTTCTGATTCTTGGGTTGATCTCCCCCAGCTCACCCAACTCTTCTTGGGCTTTTTTCACGCCCTTCATAATTTGAGTGAGAGATTCGGCGACAAATTCCTCTAGATTCAAACTGAGTTCTCCCCTGTAAAGCTATTCTATTCGAAAACCAGGATCAGGCCTTGAGTTGCGCAACGATCTCCGATATTTTTTCTGTCCCGCATTCCATTCACTAAAGCTCTTCCATCAGCTTCTCAATCATGGGTTTGAGACGAGGCATTTCGGTTGTGACGACATTCCAGACTAGATCTGTGTCGATGGCGAAGTAATCGTGCACGAGAATGTGGCGCATCCCCACAATCTTTGACCAGGGCACCTCAGGAGCACGCTCGAGCATCTCTTGCGGCAACGCGCGTACTGCTTCTCCGATGATCTGGAGGTGTCGAACGAACCAGTTCTGGATGAGTTCATCCTTCTCAAAGTCTTTCCGTCCCCGCGCAGCGTAGCGTCAATCCGGTTGATGGCCTCCAGGATATCCTCCAGCCGCTCCCTTGGAGCCCTCATAAAGGGACGGCCTCCCGCACGATCCGGTCTCGAATGCGGGCCTTCAGACCGCGCTCCGTGATCACGTCCACCTCACGGCCGAGCAATTCTCGCAGGTCCATGAGCAGCCCGCCCAGGTCCAGGAGATTGCGCCCTGGCTCCATCTCGACGAGAAAATCGATATCGCTTCTCTCATCCGCCTCCCCGCGAGCGGCCGAGCCGAAGACACGCACGTTCCGCGCGCCGTGACGCGCTGCGACTCCGAAGATCTCAGTTCGCCTTTCCTTCAGAAGCTTCTGGATGTTCATCTTCGGCCCCGCCCTTTACGGGTTTGTTCTCCGATGGCCCATCATAAGGTTGAGGAGCTCAAAGCCCCTCTCCAGTTATATCAAATACAGGCGACAACAAGCCGCCACCTGGACCACCCCCGCTCCCTCGCCCATCAATTTTCTAACATAGCACCGATGTGTCAAATGAAAGCAGCCGCAGGTGTTCACTGACTCCCATTGCAAGAAGGGAAATCAATGAAATTCACAATGAGGCTCTTGAACCGAAAAGTCCCTATTCAATCTTTCGCAGAGGGGATGCCCGGCCCAAGTCCTTGTCCCCAAATGGGCAGGTATTGCTGCATGGGTTTGCTCCCCAACGAAATGGATTGAACCTTCCCAGGAAGAGCACACCCTCTCTTTTCGCCCGGACCCCGCTTTTACACAAAAAACGGTGTACCACCGATGCCTCCGGGCGTCTTAGGGATTCCAGGGAGTTCTGTTAAAATAGCGGTAAGAGAGACGAATACGGGATGTGGCGGGAGAACTCACTCGATGCACGGTTACGCGGGAAAAATCCTATACGTTGATTTGGCGACGGGCGATATGCGTGAGGAGTCGGTGGACAAGCACTTCGCCCGCCGGTTCATCGGGGGCAACGGGTTTTGCGCCCGGGTCCTGTACGGCCTGATTGGCCCTGCTACGGACCCCCTCGGCCCGGAGAATGCCATCGCCTACGCCGTCGGCCCCCTCACCGATACGGCCATCCCCAGCGCCAGCCGGGCCTGCGTCGCGACCAAGTCCCCGCTGAACGGGCTGTTTTTTGATTCCACCTTCGGCGGCTCCTGGCCTTCCAGCCTCAAGCGGGCGGGCTATGACGCCTTTGTCATCACGGGGCGGGCGGAGAGGCCGGTCTATCTGTCCATCACTGACCAGGGGGTCCACATCAAGTCCGCCGAGGACCTCTGGGGGAAGTGGATCCGCGAGACGTGCGACCTTGTCTGCGAACGCGAAGGCGGGAAGGCGGACGTCATTGCCATCGGGCCGGCCGGGGAGAACCTTGTTCGGTATGCGGCCATGGCCCACACCTGGCGGAAGAGCCGAGACGGGATCTCGGGCCGCGGCGGCATGGGCGCCGTGATGGGGTCGAAGAACCTCAAGGCCATCGCCGTCCAGGGGCGCCGCAAGACCGAGGTCGCCGACCCCAAGGGGCTGAAGGAGTTTACCAGCGGCTCGGCTGACAACGTCCGGACCGGGACAAAGGCCCTGAACACGTACGGGACGCCCGTCCTGGTCCGCATGATCAACGAGCTGGGCGCCCTGGGGACCCGGAACCTCCAAACGGAGACTTTTGAGAACTGTCTCCCCATCAGCGGAGAGCAGATGAAGGAGGAGATCTGGGAAAAGGACACCACGTGCTTCAAGTGTCCCGTCGCCTGCGGCAAGAATTATTGCATATCAGAGGGAGAGTTCGCCGGAACCAACTGGAAGATGCCTGAATACGAGACCATCTTCGCGTTGGGAACGATGCTGGACCACCGAAATCCGGGCGCTCTCCTCAAGGCCAACCTCCTCGCGGATGAACTGGGGATGGACACGATTTCCCTCGGCGTCACGCTCTCCTTCGCCTTCGAGTGCTTCGCGAGAGGGTTGCTCAAGGAAAGCGACGTCGGCTTTCCCCTGAAATGGGGCGATTACCGCGCGATGCTCCGGCTCGTGGAGGATACGGGCTACCGACGTGGGTTCGGCGACCTCCTGGCCGAAGGGTCCTGGCATCTGTCCCAACGGTGGGGAGAAGATACGCAGGAGCTCCTCTACATCGCCAAGGGTCTGGAGCTCCCGGCGCACTCTGCCCGGGCGCTCAAGGGCATGAGTATCGGGTACGCCACCGGAACCCGCGGCGGGAGCCACCACGACGCCCGTCCCACCCTCCAGTACGCCGCGGACTTCGACAACCGCTCGGTGGATGGAAAGCCGCTCTTCGCCGTCCGCACGCAGAACTTCACCGCCCTGGATGATTCCCTCACGCAATGCCGGTTCACCAGCGAGCGGGGCTACGGCGGGATGATCAACGAGAACTATTCCCGAATGATCAATCTGGTGACGGGCTGGGACGTGACGGTGGAAGAGCTGGAGCAGACGGGCGAGCGGATCTGCAACCTGGAGCGGGCCCTAAACGTCCGGGAAGGCATCCGCCGGAAGGACGACACGCTTCCCCACCGGGTCCAGCACGTCCCCATCCCCGATGGGCCCCACAAAGGGATGCACTGCCCGCCCGAGGAGCTCTCGGCCATGCTGGATGAGTATTACGCCCTCCGGGGCTGGGACGCCGAGGGCGTCCCCACGGAAGAGAAGCTCCGCGACCTGGACCTGGACTTCGTCGCCCAAGACCTCGCCGCGCGGAA
>JBHIBA010000272.1:0-6418 GCA_046758845.1 Nitrospinota bacterium | reverse complement strand
ATGACATGTCGGCCATTTAGCATTCCTGTTAATTGTAGCGCGGGGCGCGGGTCGGTGACCCTCAGCCCCCGCTTCACCGACTACCAAAAAAGGCCCGAACGGCGGTCGGTGCTGGACATCCGTCTGTCAAGGGTTGAAATGGGAAATGCCGGTGGTAAGATGCGGCCTTCTGCATAAAGGGCTATGGGTAGGGTTGACCCCGTAAAGGGTCCGTATCAAAGGAGGGCGAAAATCACGCCTTTGAAGCGCGAGTTATCGGTGACCGCGACGGGCCTGGCAGCGATTCGGTGTGATACAACCACTGGTAGCAACACTACAGGGCCAACCACCAGCGGACACAGTGGTTTTGCGCGGTCCCGTACTCGTGCAATGTAAAGCGAACAGGCGCGATGGGACGCTCCCGGTCGAAATCGTCGCCCTAAGTCTTGTAGGCCTACCGCCGAACCCGGTTGTCCCGGGCGACTTCGTCGGCAGACCTTTCGCGCGAGTCGCTGATACTCGCTCGGGGTGAGATCGGCGGCGTTGATCCAGCGCCTCCACGAGTCCATGCGACAGAGCGCCGCACAACTAATCTTGGAAGGGCTGAAAGAAGCCGGTGTCCGTGTGGTCTGCTACCTGCCGGATTCTCTCCTGAAAGAGCTCTACCCGGCCCTCGACAAAGACCCCGGCATTCGCACGATTCCCGTTACGAATGAAGGTGAGGGCGCGGCCATCTGCGGCGGGGTCTGGCTGTCCGGAAAGCGGGCCGCGTTGATCATGGAAAATTCCGGACTCCGGGCCGCGACGGAACCCCTGGCCCGGATGGGCATGGGGGCCGGGATCCCGGTGGTGATGATCATGAGCTACCGGGGGGACCTGGGGGAGAACAACTGGTGGGCCATCCCCCACGGGATGACCATGGAACCGCTCCTTCAGGCCTTGCGCATTCCTTATCGGGTGGTGCGTCAGGAGGGCGAGGTGAAACAGGCCATCTCGGACGCGTACGAGCACGCCTACACGGCCTACTACCACGCGGCCGTCGTCCTGGCCGGGAGCGTCGTTCGGTGAAGCGATACGACTGCATGAAGGTCCTTGGCTCCAGGCTCAAGGACGAGTTGGTCATCCTCTCCCTCGGGGGGAGCGTGGATGAGTGGTACAACGCCGCTCCTCACATGCGCCGGGCCAGCCTCTTCCAACAACAGCTCGGCTGCGTGACGCCCGAGGCCTTCGGCCTGGCCGTCGGCCTGCCGCATCGGAAGATCATCTCCCTTGACACCGATGGGGGAATGCTGTTCAACCTGGGAATTCTCGCCACACTGGCGAACGAGCGGCCCCCGAACCTGTTGGTCATGGTGTGGGACAACGAGTGCTACCTGTCCATCGGCGGGCCCCCGACCCATACGTCCCGGCGGGCGGACATCGCCGGGATGGCCCGCGGGACGGGGATCGAGCACGCCTACGCCGTTGACGACCTCGGGGAGTTCGAGCGTCTTTGCGAGGAGGGCGTGAAGGCGAAAGCCTTGTACATCATCGTGGCGAAGGTGGAGCCGGCCGTCCAACCCGGTCTCAAGCGGAAGCACAGCGACGGGCGCGAGGACAAGTACGTCTTCGTAAGACACGTCGAAGAGACCGAAGGCGTCGTCATCATGGGCCCCAGCGAGCACAACTGAGGGCCGGGCGGGCGAGGGGGGTCTTCTTATATGGGGCGTGGCCACCGGCCGGCGGGTCCACCTTTGCCGATAGGGGGGCGTAGGGGCGCAACACGCTGCGCCCTTACTGAACCCATCCCACAGGAGTTTCGAACTTGAAAGACCTGAGGACCTTCATTGAGGACCTGGAAGAGAAATCTCCGGGACAGCTCTTGCGGGTGAAACGCCCGGTCAGCCCCCACTTCGAGATCCCCGCTGTCGTGCGGCGGCTTCAGGAAGAGAGGAGGTTTCCCGCCATCCTCTTTGAACAGGTGGAGGGGAGGGCCCACCCGGTGATCACCAACGTGCATGCCTGCCGGGATCGGGTTGCGTTAGCCCTCGGGGTCTCGGATCAGAGGGAGATGCTCAGCATCTGGAGCGAGCGCCTGGAGAAGCCCATCCCTTGGGCGTCGGCGGAGACCGGGCCCGTGAAGGAGGTCATCCAGCGCGGGGAGGGGTGCGACCTGCGGCAGTTGCCCATTATTACGCACGCCGAAATGGATTCGGGGCCCTTC
Organism: Nitrospinota bacterium; assembly: GCA_046758845.1. GTDB lineage: Bacteria > UBA8248 > UBA8248 > JACPRG01 > JBHIBA01. Next base: position 4,236 of record JBHIBA010000272.1, on the reverse strand, counting down.
ATCACCGGGGGCGTCCTGGTCGTCAGGAACCCCGATACGGGGATACCCAATGTCGGGATCTACCGTCACATGTTGAAAGGTCCCCGGCGGCTGGGGTGTTTTATCAACGAGGGCACGCACCTGTTCCATCTCCTCAAGAAGGCGGAGGCCAAGGGGAAGGACCTGGAATGCGTCATATTCATCGGCCATCACCCCCTCTGCGTTCTGGCTTCCCAGGTGCGGGGGCCGCTCCAGGACGAGTTGGCCACGATGGGCGGCGTCTTGGGGGAGAGTTTGGAACTCGTCCAGGCCGAGACGGTGGACCTTCCCGTTCCCGCTCGGGCCGAGATTGCCATTGAGGGACGCATCCTTTGCGGGGTCCGGGAAGAGGAAGGGCCTTTCGGCGAATACACTTTTTTCTATGGCGAAGCCCGGAACTCCCCGGTCATCGAAGTTACGGCCATCACCCGCCGCCGCGACGCGATTTATTACGATGTCTACTCGCCGTACATCGATCACGTCAACTGCGCCATCTTGGCCCAGGACGCCTATGTGTTCAACAAGATCCGGACTTCGGTCCCCAACGTCTTGGACGTCTATCATCCCTCTGAGGGCGTCATCCACACCGCGATCATCCAGATTCGCAAGGAGACCGAAGGGCAGGGGAAGGCGGCGGGTCTTGCGGCCCTGGCCTCTGTGTATCTGCTGAAGATCGCCATCATCGTCGACGAGGACGTCAACCCCCGGAACCTGGGAGAAGTGCTTTGGGCCATCACGACCCGCACCCGCCCCGATCGGGACTTTGACTTCATCAAGGACGTTCACTGCGGCACGCTGGACGCCTTGGGCGTATCGGGGCGGGGATGGCCCCATAAGAACGGCCTAAACACCAAGGTCATCATCGACGCAACGAAGCCCATCGACGTCCCGCTGCCCGCCAGGTGCGACCCGCCGGAAGACCTGTGGCGGGCGTTGGATCTGGCGGACTATTTCCCGGGGTGGAATTCTCCGTCCGCCTGACTGGCCGGCCCCGCGTCACGCACGTCCCCCCTGGTGGACCGCGCCAGGAGGGTCTTTCAGAATCCACCGAAGGGTGTCAGGCCTCGGCTGACCGCCCTTCGATTTCATAGAAAGGAGTGAAGATGCGGCGTGATGTGATCGTCTGCCCGAAGGTTCCCCAGCCCATCATGGGCTCTCACGCCGTGAGAGCCGGGGACTTCGTATTTGTCGGGGGACAGATCGCTTCCGATTATCAAAGCGGCCTTGCCTCCGAGGTGAAGGAGGCCGAAGACATTCCCCACCCCATCGTTTCGGCGAAGCTCCAGTCAGACTACATCCTGAAAAGCGCGCAGGCGATTTTGAAGGCCGCCGGCTCCTCGCTCCGCAACGGTGTCCGGATCGACCAGTTTTGCACGCGGCCCGATGCGGCCTCTCCTTACTTGGAAACCCGAAGAAGCCACATCGCCCCCGAGATCCGTCCCGCCAGCACGCATGTCCAGATCGAATCGCTTCTCATCCCCAGAGCCCTGGTGGCCCTGGAGCTCATCGCCGTCACGAATAAGGGAAAGACGAAGAAAGAGATCGTTTCCCTGGAGGACATCCCCAAATCCCCCGGGGGGCCGTTCGCGGGAGGGCCGCAGGCCGTAAGGGCGGGGGACTTCGTTTTTCTGACCGGGCAGGTGGCGAGCGATTTTCAGACCGGCGTTGTGCCCGAGGCCAGAAGAAGTCCCGATTTCTGGTACGGCTCTGCGATCAAGCTCCAGACGGAATACGTACTGAACCGTTTGAAGGCGGTCGTTGAAGCCTCGGGCAGTTCGCTCGAGAACGTAGTGAAGGCGGATGTCTATCTCACGAACATCGAAGATTATTACGAATTCGAAGAGGTCTGGGGCCGGTATTTTCCCCGGAACCCTCCCGCCCGGACCCTCATTCCGGTGAGCCGGATCGCCGATGTGGGTTGTGTCGTGGAGATCAACATGATTGCGCTGCGTGAAGGGGGCAAGGTGAAGATAAAGACGGTCTCGGCCAGGGACGTCCCGCCGCCCTGCGGGCATCAGCCCCACGCGATTTCCGCGGGAGATTTCGTGTTTCTCTCCGGACTTTACGCGACCGATTCGGAAAATGAGATCGCTGCGGAGGCGCGCCTCCATCCGGAGATGCCCTGGTTCGGGTCCTCGGGGAAAAAGCAGACGGCGTGCATTTTGAAAAAGATGGAGAAGATCTGCCGAGCGGCGGGCAGCGATCTCAGAAATGTGGCCTGGACGCAGAACTTTTATGTGGACCTCAGCGAGTTCCAGCCCTCCCTGGACATCTGGCAAACCTGTTTTCCGAAAGCCCCCCCCGCGTCCTTTGTCTGCGCGGTGAAGAGACCACACTTGATACCGGACTGCACGATACTGGTTGACGCAGTCGCCCTCATATCGCGTTAGGGGAACCACCGCTACAAGGAGGCGAATCGTGTACGTCAACCCCGACAGCATCCGGACCGCGTACCCTTCGGCCTGGCCGCAGCATCCCTTCAATGAGCCGCCCAAAACGCCGGAGCAGTCCCTGCCCAAATATTCCATCTACACGGAGGAGGGCATTCGCATCCCGATGCGCGACGGCGTCAACCTGGCGGCCGACGTTTTCCGTCCCTATGCGCCCGGCGAAAAGTTCCCGGCGCTCGTCGCGTGGTCTCCTTATTCGCGGCAACTCCAGCAAACCCTGGTCCCCATCGGCCAGAACGAAGCGGGGATCACCGAGTTCTGGACGCCGCGCGGATACGTCCACGCGGTAGTCGATGCTCGAGGCTCCAACGATTCGGAGGGAGCCTGGGACTTTTGCGGTCCCATCGAGCAGCAGGACCTGGCCGAGACCATCGAGTGGGTCGCCTCTCAGCCCTGGTGCAACGGCAGGGTGGGGATGGTGGGCTGCTCCTATTATGGGCGGAGTCAGATCCTGGTGGCGGGGCGTCATCAGCCGCCCAGCCTGAAAGCCGTCTTTCCCTACGACGCCGCGACGGACATGTACCGGGACAGTTGCTTTCACGGCGGCATCCCCTCCGATGGGTTCCTCCGGGGCTGGTTCGCCAACATGTCGTATCTGAATTTCTGGGGTGGACGCCTGAAGGACCGTTCCGGTTTCGAACGCCATATCCAGACGGCGTTGGGGCAAAAGTACCCGCTGGATTGCGAATACTACCAGGAACGCTCCTCTTGGCCGCGGCTGGACCGGATCAAAGCTCCCGCCTACTTCGGCTGCGACTGGCAATTCTATCATCTTCATCTGCGGGGCGCCTTCAGCGGCTGGGAAGGCGTTCACAACGTCCCCAAGCGCATGCTTGTGGGTCCGCTTCCTCAGCCGCGGCGCCCGTTCGCGAATTATCATCTGGAGGCGCTTCGCTGGTATGACCATTGGCTGAAGGATATGGATACCCGCGTCATGGAGGGTCCTCCCATTCAGTTGTACGTGCAGGGGGAGAACACCTGGCGCTCGGAGAGCGAATGGCCCCTGGCGCGCGCCGAGTGGAGGGAGCTCTACCTGGCCGGCCCGGCGGGCGGTCTGGAGGGGACGCTCTCCGACGCCCCCGGCCCGGAGGGCGGACGAACCTACGAATATGATCCCCTGAGCAGTGAGAGCCGTTACGGGAATCCCCGGCTGATCTATCGGACCGAGCCGCAGGCGAAAGCTATGGAGGTCACCGGGCCCATCGTGCTTTACCTGAGGGCGCAGTCTTCGGGGGAGGATACCGACTGGTTTGTCTCCTTCATGGATGAGGACCCCCAGGGGGGCGCGAAGACCTTGACCAAGGGTTGGCTCCGGGCTTCCCACCGTGAGATCGACGAGTCCCGGAGCCGCCCCTGGCAGCCTTGGCACCCGCACACGCGGCAGATCCCTTTGACGCCGAACCAGGCCGAGGAATTCGCCATTGAGGTCATCCCCACGTGCAATCTTTTCCGTCCGGGTCACAGGCTGCGCATCGAGATAGCCAGCTGCGACTCGGTCGCCGATAACTTCTTCTGGTATCACGCAGCTTTGGCGATCAGGGCCAAGAACACGATACTGGAAGGGAAAGGCGGCTCGCGGCTCCTCGTGCCGGTCATTCCCCGCTAGGGACTCGTTTCCTAAGTTCCTGGTGTAGATGGGGCTGAAAGCCTGGATTCCCCAGGGGGACCTTCCCTCGGCTTCGCTCAGGACATGTCTTGAAAACCGGCTAGTTCCCCAGGGGGGCCTTTTTGAAAACCGGCCCCCCTGGACCCCCCGGAAAACTTTTGA
>JBHIBA010000271.1:0-6444 GCA_046758845.1 Nitrospinota bacterium | reverse complement strand
CCGTTCCGCCACCCCGGCGGGCTGTTGAAGGGCGGGAGGTGTGTCCGGGCACTCTCGACTCGTCTCGGCAAGCGAAAACCCATGACGCCCTCTCGGTTCCTCTCAAATTTGCTTATATCACAACAGGAGGGGGCCTTTGGAGTGCATCCCACAGAAACAGGTCGGAATCTTGGAAGAGAGACCCCGGGTGATTTCGCCCTCCCGCCTTCCTATTGAATATTTCTCGACGAGAGCAGACATTGGTGTCGCGACTGTCCAAAAAATCTAGTAGCCTTTGGCCTTGAGGGTTGCTCCGAGCGCTGCTTTCGTCCAAATCTTTTTGGAAGACAGCGCGGTTATGACGGCTGGTGGAACGGCCACTTTCGAAGAAGGGAGACTGACGATGTCGCAAGTGATTCCCGATGGCTATAAGGATCTCTTTGAGAAGAAGTCGTTTGCCCACCTTGCCACGTTGAACACAGACGGCTCTCCTCAAGTGACGCCGGTTTGGGTGGAGTACGACGGGACTCACGTACTCGTGAACTCCTCCAAGGGACGGAAGAAAGACCGGAACATGCGGAGAGATTCGCGCGTGGCGCTCTCTCTCGTGGACCCCGACGATCCCTACCGGTTTCTTGAGGTCCGGGGCCGCGTGGTGGACATCGCCGAAGAGGGCGGCATCGACCACATCAACAAGTTCGCCAAGAAGTACCTGGGAAAAGACAAACACCCGTGGTTGCAACCCGGTGAGGTCAGGGTTACTTACAAGATCGCCCCGGAACATTGCGCTTCTCAAGGTTGATTCGGTTCCCTCATCGCCGGCGGGGAAGCAAGCCGAAGGAGTCCGACCAGCAGGATGCTTCGCGTGGGGGCTTCTCTCTCCATCACCGGCCCTTTCTCAGTCATGGGGAAACAGGCCCGCGCGGCCATCGAGCTCTGGGTCGATGAGGTCAACCGGGGAGGCGGGATCGCAATCCCCCCGGAGGAAGAGAAACGTTTCCCCCTTTCCGTCATCCTGGACGATCGGGGCCGGAGGGGGGAAGCGGCCCGAAACACGGAGAAGCTTATCCGGGATGAGGGGGTCGAGATCCTTCTTGGGCCTTACTCCAGCGCCCTCACTCTGGCCGCGGCCCCCGTTGCCGAATCCTACGAGGTTCCGCTCTGGAATCACGGAGGGTCGGCGGATGCGCTCTACGAAAGAGGGTTCCACTTCATCATAGGTTTGGTCCCGCCCGCGAGCACGTATTTTCGGGGCGTGTTTGAATGGGCCCGTGCGGTGGGATGCTCGGGCGGCCGCGTCGCCCTGGTCCACGGCGCGCGCGGAGGTTTCCCCGCCGCCGTCGCGGGCGGTGCGCTTCGGTGGGCGGCCGGGGAGGGGTTCGAGGTTGTCTGGAAGGAGCCCTATCCCTCCTCGCCGGCCGGTTTTGCCCGACTGGCCGCCGACCTTCGGCGCCTCCAGCCCGATTTGATTCTGGGTGCGGGCCGGTTCGGGGAGGACGCGGCCTTCGCCCGGGTCCTCCGAGAGGCGTCCCTCGACCCCCGCGCGGTCGCGCTGGTGGCGGCCGGGGTGTCGGCGTTCAGAGAGGCGCTGGGCAGTGATGCGGAGGGGTTTGTAGGTCCGAGCCAGTGGGAGGTGGATGGCGGACATCCGCCCGATCTGGGACCAACCTCGGAAGAGTTCGCCCGACGGCTCGCCGCCCGTTCGGGTTTTTCGGCCGATTACCCCGCGGCGCAGGCCTACGCCGCCTGTGTCATTGCCATGCGATGTCTCCAGTTGGCGGGGAGGGGAGATTCGGCGCGTATAAGAGAAGTCGCCTCCTCCCTGCGGTGCACGACGTTTTTCGGCCCTTTTCGAATAGAGTCGCAGACGGGCAGGCCCATCGGCCTGTCCGCCCCGCTCCTCGTTCAGTGGAAGGGCGGTCGGAGAGAGATTGTGTGGTCTCCGGCGCGGAGGTCTTAAATTCAGGACCTCCTTTTTTTTCGACGCTCCATGCGCGGGTTGGAGGAAGGGGTGCCTATTCGATGGAGCGGACGGCAAGATCAATTGAGAATGGGCGGCCTCGAACTGCCGTCAAGGCTGTGAATGTTCTTGGGAAGTAGGTTTTTCCCGAGCGGTTTGCCGGGCTCAATACGCTCGTTTTAGGTGAATGAGCTCTGGCGGCCCGGACGGACCCGAATCAAAAGCCTGGAAGGCCTGGGCGGAGGTGCTGAAGGTTTCCCGGTCTCTTATTCGATCGTTTCAGCGATGGCAGGTTGCGCCTTCGCCCGCCTTGTACGGGCTCTCCTTGTTCCTGCTTTCCCTGGCAGTCCTGTGGCAAAGCGCGCTGTCGGTGCGGCTTTCTAATGGGGACGCTGCACTCTTCGCAACGATGGCGCGGGAGATGGCCGCCGCCCCCCTCCGGACCTGGATTCACATGGGCGGATTCTGGGAGGGGTGGTTTTATGATAAACCCCCGCTGCTCCTGTGGGTGGAAGCAGCGACCATGAGACTGATTGGAGCCCGCGCGGAGGCGGCCGTGGTTCCGACCCTCATCGCCGCTCATCTGACGGTTTGGCTCGTGTACAAGATGGGCAAGAGGCTGGTGGATCAGGAGTTCGGGTTTCTGGCGGCGCTCGTCCTCTGTCTGACGCCCTCGTTTGTGGTCCAGAGCCGAAGCCCGATAACCGAGCCAATGCTGGTTTTCTTCATGGCCCTCAGCCTTTACTGGGGCATGAAACTTGGCAGAAGCCCGCTGTTCCCCTTAGGGGCTGGCGTTGCCTTGGCGTGCGCCTTCCTGACCAAGGGTCCCCCCGCCCTGGCCGTGCTTCCTGTACTGGCGGTTTACTACATGACGGCCTCGCCCCCTGCCCATTGCGGCGAGAATTCTCGGCCCGCCGGGGGATGGCAAGAGGTCCTGTCTCGAATCCCATGGGGACGTCTGAGTCTCGTGCTGGTGGTTGCGCTGGGCATTCTTGCACTGGTGGATCTTTGGCATTTCAGCCAGGTGTCCTTTTCATTTTGGAAAAGGCTTTTTGACAAGCAGGTTCTGCCCGCAATTCTTGGAAAAAGGGAGAACACAAGGACAGAATATACCTATTATTTATGGGTCCTTGGTCGTTGGTACTGGCCGTGGCTGCCGGCCCTGGTGGCGGGCCTCTTTGTGCCCTGGCTCCTACGGCGAGGGCATCTGCAAAGGGATAGGATAGTTCGGGCATGGATATTCGCCCTGACCCAGGCGGGAATTATTCTATTGGGATTCAGCCTCGTTCCGAAAAAAACCCGCTTTTATACCCATCCCTACTACATAGGCCTGACTCTATTAGTGGCCCTCACCCTGTATGTCCTCCTCCTCAAGCGGCAGAACATCTATCGCCATCTTATCTCAGGCGCGGTCGTCCTCTCCGTCGGAATTTTCATCCTGGCTTCCGTCGTCCCCTCGGTCTTTCATTATCCCCGCTTTAAATTAGACGCGGTCATCCGCATAGGGAGGGAGATTAAGAAGACAGGGGTTCGAATTGATACGGTTCAATTGATTTATCGTAAATGCCGGGGCCTTGCGCCCTGGAATCTCCGCTTTCCGTATGCTTTTTATTTGGGCGCGAAAAACCTCGTCTGCGGTGGGGAGCCGAAGGGCATTCAGCTTGTGGACATGCGGCAAGATCCTTCTTTCAGGAGAGACGGGTCCCGCATCTTGGCTATCGCTTACCCGTTCGTCCTCGTGGACCGACGGCCAGGACAGAAGACCCCGGGCGGGTTCAAGGCGAATCAGCTCTAAGAAATCCCTCGGAGTCGCGAAAGGGAATGAGCTCCGCGAGGGCGGTTCTGTCTTTGGACCGATCTTGCTACTGTAGGGCGCCCTCTCAGGGGGCGAGAAACGGGCGGATACCGCGTCACATCGTCGTCTAATGGATCGGATGACATGGGTCCGACCTTTCGTTGGCTTTGCGCGCAGGCTCAAACGAACCAGCGGGCAAAGCCAGGAAGGCTCTCTGCAAAAGGTGGAAAACCGCGTGGTCTTTTTAGATTTCCTCCGGCGGTGGCAGGTTCGGCCTTCACCCGCTTCGTACGGGATCTCCTTATTTCTGCTCTCCCTGGCCCTGCTTTGGTCAAATGCGCTCTCCGTGCCCCTTTACAACGGCGATGCCGCGCTTTTCGCGTCGATGGCGCGCGACCTGGCCGCCACCCCCGTGCGAACTTGGATGTACCTGGGCGGGGCTTGGGAATGGTGGTTCTACGAGAAGCCCCCCCTGATCCTTTGGGTTGAAGCGGCGACCATGAGGCTTATCGGGGCCGGTCCGGAGGCGGCGGTGGTTTCGACTCTCCTCGCCGCCCATCTCACGGTCCTCCTCGTCTACAAGATAGGCAAGAGGCTGGTGGACCGGGACTTCGCGTTTCTGGCGGCTCTCATCCTCTGTCTGACGCCTTCGTTTGTGAGGCAGAGCCGAAATCCCATCATCGAGCCGATGCTGATGTTCTTCATGGCGTTGTCCCTTTACTGGGGCATGAAACTTCACAAGAGCTGGCCGCACATCTTGGGGGCAGGCGTCGCCCTCGCGTGCGCCTTCCTGGCGAAGGGCCCCCTTGCCTTGGCTGTCCTTCCTGTCATGGGGGTTTATTACCTCACCGTTTCTCCGGATTCAGGGTCCCGCAGCGGATGGGGAGGGCGATTGGCTCATATTCCCTGGGGCCGTCTGGGCCTCGTCATGTTCGTTGCCTTGGGCATCCTCGCTCTGGTGGATCTTTGGCACTACAGCCTCACGTCCTCTTCGTTTTGGAAGAGGCTCTTTGCTCAGCAGATCGTGCCCGGCGTCATGACGGGGCGCGAGCACCCTCAATCGGGTTTCTATTACTTCCGCGTTCTGGCCCGCCGGTACTGGCCGTGGCTGCCTTTTCTTCCGGTGGGTCTGATCGCGCCTTGGGTCTTAAGCCGGGGACATCCGCAGAGGAACGTGGCGATTCGGGTTTGGGCATTCGCCCTGACGCAGGCGGGGGTCATCTTCTTGGGGTTGAGCCTGATTCCGAAAAAAACGCGGTTCTATCCTTACCCCTATCACGTCGGCCTGACACTGTTGGCGGCCGTGGCGGTCTATCTCTTCCTGTACAAGCGGCGGGAGGTTTACCGGTATCTCGTCTCAGGGGCCGTCCTTCTTTCCGTCGGTATTTTCATTCTGGTCCCGATTGTGCCCCAGGCTTTCAAGTATCCGCGTCATCGGTTGGAGGCGCTGATCCGCATGGGAGAGGATCTCAAAAAAAGAAAGATTCAAATTCAGACGGTTCGGGTGGTTCACGCTTGCAAGGGCATTCCCGCCTGGAACATCCGGTGGCCTGTGCACTTTTACCTGGATGTGAAATCGGTGACTTGCGCCGCTGAGGCCCCTCAGGGGATCCATCTCCTCGATGTGCGGAAGGTCCCGTTCCATGAACGAGACCGTTCCCGCGTTTTAGCCATCGCCTACCCCCTCGTCCTGGTGGACTACCGCGCGGTTCAGGGAAGCCCGGGAGGGACCCAATCCAAATAGACGCCTTGGAAAGCCGAATGCGTCCGCGGGGCGCTGTGGGTCACGTTGAAACCCGTAAAATCCCCGGTGGCGCCTGGGGCCTACAATCCCCGAAGCCGCCTCGCTCTCTGACGCGCCCTCTTCGGTCGCCGCTTTGGGTTCCCCTTTTTCCTGGTGCTAAAGGAAGGCATCACGTCGTCCTCGGGCGATTCACGGTCCTCCGGTCTGGAATCGAGCCGGGAGATGAGCCGATCGGCGAATTCGCCGGAACGCATCACCTCCGCCCCCAACCCCCTGGCTGCGTCGGCCAGGGCCCGATCCGAGGTGACGAGGATGGCCCCCTTTTTCTCATTGCGCAAAAGCCTCAACAGGAGGTCATCCGCCGTTTCGCCTCTGGAGAAGCGAACCTCAATTCCGGGCCTGCCCCTTTCGCCCCGAGTCTCGATGCCAGCCTGGCCATCAAAGACGACCACGATAGAGGGTCGGGACGGCGCCTGGGTGCGATAATTTTCGAGTAGATCCAACAGCGAGGCGCGGGCCTTCGCCAGGTCATGTCGGGCCAGCCGGCCCAAGGTAGGCAGGGCGGGGATGAGGTTGTAGCCGTCAATCAGCAGGGTCGGCATCGGCTCTTTTCCCGGAACTCCCGGATACGCGTAGGCGGTTCAAGTCAGCCTAAAGTCAGGTAGTGGGTCAGTTTTCAAGGGATTCAGCACTGTACACAGTTTTGCCTACAGGTCTGTCATCATTTGGTGTGGTCCCGATCTGAGCGAGGTCCTAGGGCCGAGCGGAGATCGGGGCAAGCCCGGCCGCGATTTCCGCTCGGCTCAAATCGCGGCTACACCCGAGGAAGGCAGGGATCGTTCGGCAAACTGAGCCACTACCCAAGGTCACAATAGGTTTCGTCGAGCGAAACTTCAAGGCGCGCAATGAATACCCAGGAGAATTCATCTCTGATATCATGCCTATGTTGATACCGACGCATGGAGT
>JBHIBA010000270.1:0-6464 GCA_046758845.1 Nitrospinota bacterium | reverse complement strand
GGGAAGTACAAAGAGCTCTTGGCCAAGTGCATTGCGGCAGTCCGCGCGGGAAAGCCACCGCACATCTGTCAGGTCTACGAGGTGGGCACCCGGACAATGCTGGACAGCGACGCGATCGTTCCCGTCTACACCCTCGCCAAGGGGGACGCAGACTGGGGAAACATCGTCACCCCCATCCTGAACTATTACTCTGTGGGCGGCAAGCTCTACTCCATGCCCTTCAACTCCTCCACGGCCATCCTCTACTACAACAAGGACATCTTTCAAAAGGCCGGGCTCGACCCCAACAAGCCCCCCACCACCTTCAAAGACGTCGAGCGGATGGGGCGGCGGATCGTCGAGAGCGGGGCCGCTCCCAATGCCATCACCTTCGGCTGGCCGGACTGGACTTTCGAGCAAATGCACGCCATCCACAGCCAGTTCTATGCCAATAACGAAGACGGCCGGAAAGCAATGGCCTCTAAGGTGTACATGAACCGGCCCTTCGGCGTGAAGGTCCTCGAGCGGTGGACCGACTGGTCGAAAAAGAAAATCCTCATTTATGGCGGGACCGAGTACTCCCCGAACCGGGCGTTCCTGGCAAGCCAAGTCGCCATGTTGATTCAGTCCACTTCGTCCGTCGGGTCCATCGGAAAGAAAGCCAAATTCCGACTGGGCACGACGTTTCTGCCCCGGATGAAAGGCTATCCGCGCGGCAACTCGGTCATCGGCGGGGCCACCCTCTGGGTCATCAAAGGTCACCCACAGAAGGAGTACGGGGCAGTCTGGGAGTTTCTCAAGTGGGTCATCCGGGACTCAGTCACCGCCACCTGGCACAAGGACACCGGCTACTTTCCTGCCACGAACACCGCCGTGAAGAATCTCCTGGATGAGGGCTGGTTCTCTGCCAATCCGAACCACCTGACAGCCTTTCTGCAGATTCTCTCGGGCACCAGGACGCCCGCTTCGCAAGGGGTGATCCTGGGAAGCTTCGTGCAGATCCGGACCATATTCAGGACCGCCATGGAGAAAGCCCTGGCTGGACGAGCGACACCAAAACAGGCCCTGGATGAGGCCACGGCCAAGGCCAACAAGGCTCTTCAGGATTACGCCGCCGTCGTGAAGAAGTGACACCGTAGACCATCGAGCAGAAGGGGAGGCCCCCCGGGCTTCCCCTTCCTTTTTGCCTGTGTACCCCGTCTTCAAGAATCGGGGCCTCCCCTATTTCCTCCTGGCCCCCTCAGTAGCAGTCATCTTCGTATTTCTCTTCGTCCCCTCCTTCCAGTCCTTGTACCTCTCCTTCTTCAAAGTGGCGCCGTTCGGCAATCGCCGGCTCTATGTGGGCATGGAAAACTTCAAGGGCCTGTTCGGGGACCCGGACTACTTAAACAGCATCTTTGCCACCGTGGTGTTCTGCTTCTTCGTGGTCGTGGCAGGCTTGAGCCTCTCCCTGGCCCTCGCCCTGGCCCTGAACCAGAAGATCCCCGGCATCAGCCTCTACCGCACCGCTCTCATCTGGCCCTACGCCATCTCCCCCGCCATCGCCGGGACGATCTGGGCGCTCATGTTCGACCCCTCGACGGGCGCCCTGACATACTTCGTCTACGTGATTTCAGGGACCCAGCCCAACTGGATGACGAACGGATCCCTCGCGCTCTCCGCCGTCACGGCCTCGGCCACCTGGAAGATGGTGGGCTATAACGTCATCTTCTTCCTGGCCGGCTTGCAAGCAGTGCCGGCCGAGCTGCTGGAATCGGCAGCCCTCGACGGAGCGGGAGGCTGGCAGCGCTTCAGGAGGGTGACCTTCCCGCTGCTCACCCCCACCACATTTTTTCTCATCATCATGAACGCCCTCTACGGGTTTTTCGAGGTGTTCGGCCTCATCGACATCATGACGGCCGGAGGGCCGGGGCGAGCTACGGAGATTCTGGTCTACAAGCTCTACCGGGACGGATTCGAGACGCTCCGGACCGGATACGCCTCGGCCCAGTCCATCGTGCTCTTTCTGTTCGTGGCCGCGTTGACCCTTATCCAGTTCCGGGCGGCCCGGCGGTGGGTGTTCTACCAGTAAGGGTGGCGATGGCAAAAGCTCGGCGGAACCAACTCTGGCTTCACGGCTTCTTGATCCTCTCGGTCGTCGTGCTCGCCTTCCCCGTCATCTTCGCCCTCACCGTCAGCAGCCAGAGCCCTACGGATGTCTTTGTGTTCCCCCCCAAGTTCTCTCCCGGGCGTTACGCTCTGGAGAACTACGCTCAGGCCTGGACCCAGGTTAACATGGGGCGGCTCCTCTTCAACAGCGCGGTGATCTCCATCGTAGTCTCGGTGGCCAAGATCGTCCTCTCCCTGCTCGCCGCCTTTGCCTTCACCTACTTTGGCCGCTTCCGTGGTCAGTACCTCATCTTCATCATGATCCTCGTGACTCACATGCTCCCCCTGCCCATCCGAATCGTGCCCACCTTCGAGCTGATGCAGACCCTCGACTGGGTGGACACCTATCAGGCCTTGACCGTTCCGTTCTTTGCCAGCGCCACCGGCACCCTCCTCTATCGACAGGTGTTCCTCACGGTGCCGCTCTCGCTGGCCGACTCCGCGCGCATCGACGGCTCGGGCCCCATAGGCTTCCTCTTTCGAATTCTCCTGCCCCTGAGCCGGACCAACACGGCAGCTCTCTTCATGATCGAGTTCATTTACATGTGGAACCAGTACCTCTGGCCGCTGGTGGTAACCAACTCCGCCTCCATGAAGGTAGTCCAGATCGGTCTCAAGATGCTCCTGGCCAGTGAGGCGCAAGCCGCCGATTGGAATGTCATCATGGCCGGCACCATCATCGCCATGCTGCCAGCCCTGCTGGTGCTCTTCCTCTTGCAGGGGGCGTTCGTCAAGGGATTTGCCATGCGCGAGGACAAAGCCTGAGGCCCACACTTCTACTTCTCTCTCATAAATGCGAATCCCTTCATGAAACTCTTCTGCATCACGAAAAATACCATCAGCGGTGGGATCATAGCGATCAGCACTCCGGCCATAATCACACCCCAGTTGTTCATTGCCTCCGTACTGATCAGCATCTTCACTCCGATCTGCACCACCTTCATCTCATCCGCGTTCACCACAATGAGCGGCCAGAGGTACTGGTTCCAGATATACACAAATTCAATCACCCCGAATGCCCCGATCGTATTCTTCGACAACGGGATCAGGATCTGAAACAAAAACCGTATCGGACCACATCCATCGATCTTGGCGGCGTCAGTCAATTCATCCGGAATCATCAGAAAGTGCTGCCGGAACAGGAACGTTCCCGTCGCACTCGCCAGGAATGGGACAATCAACCCCCAGTAGGTGTCCACCCATTGCAGCTTCGCGACAACCTCAAAGAGCGGCACGATCCGAACCGGAATCGGAAGCATCAGGGTAATCAGAATCAAAAAGAACCAGAACTGTTTGCCCCGAAACCTGAAATGCGAAAACGCGAACGCGGCCGTCACGGAGACAACGAATTTCCCTAGAGCCACCATAACAGCACAATACGCGCTGTTGAACATCATCCGTCCTAGGTTCACCTGCTGCCAGGCCTGCTGGTAATTGCTGTAATGCGATCCCGGCAATAGTTTGGGCGGATAACTAAAAACCTCTACGGGACTCTGCGTGCTGATGACAAACGCGAACAGCACGGGAGCCCCCACGACCGCAACCGATGCGATCAGAACGATATGCACCAACATCCGACGCTTGTAACCTACTTTTTTCTGCATTCCCCGCCCGCTATTGATAGTGGACCCGCCTGCCCGAAGTTCCGAACTGCACCAGCGTCAACATCACCACGAGGGCGAACAGAACCACCGATTCGGCCGCCGCCAGCCCCCCGCTATGATTGATAAATGCCTCTTTATAGAGATCATAGATCAGGATATTGGTGGCGTTTGCTGGGCCACCCTCTGTCATAACGTGGATCAACCCAAATGAGCCAAAGTAGGAATAAATCAGATTCATCACCAGAAGAAAAAACGTCATGGGAGACAAAAGCGGGAACGTAATTCTCCAGAACGTCTGGAATCGATTCGCCCCGTCTATCGCCGCCGCTTCATGAAGATCCCTAGGGATGTTCTGAAGACCCGCCAAGAACAAAATGATGTTATATCCCAGGTTCTTCCAAGTAGCCGCCCCTGTAACCACAAGGAGAGCCAGCGAACCTGTCGTCAGCCATTTGGGCTTGATGTCGAACAGGATTGAGAAGAAATAGTTCAGGTATCCGGCAGCCGAATCAAACAGAAAGACCCAGAGCGCACCAGCGATCGCCGGCGAGAGCGCGTACGGCCAGATCAACGCAGCCCGATAAAAATTGATACCGCGAATTTCACGGTTGATCAGAACAGCCAGGCCGAGCGAAATCGCCAGCCCGAAGATAACTACAGATGTCGAAAAAATTAAGCTGACATTGAAGCTGTGCGAGTAGTCCGGCGAACTAAACAACTCGACGAAGTTTCCGAACTTGACGAAGAGCTTCCTGATCCCAAACGGACCCACACGATAAAGACTCAATCTAAACGTCTCATAGGTCGGATAGAAGAGAAAGTAGCCGATGATAATGAAAGAAGGAGCGATCAGGAAATAGGGCAGGATCTTGTTATCGAAGGTCGCCTTGCGTTCCATTTTCGACCTTCGGATGAACCTTGAAGACTAAAAGAGGGAAGGTCGAAAGTCAAGAAGACGTGGCTTCCGACCTTCCGAGGGTCGACGGGAGCGCTTCACCCCCGATCTAGTGGAGATGAGCCCTACTTGAACAGGGCATTGTATTTGGCCAACTCTCTATTGGTCTTTTCAGCCGCTTCTTTCAGGGCTTCTTCTGGTGTAGCCTTGCCTTCATAAATTTTTTCGATCGCCGTCTGAGCCGCCTCTCTGAGTTGCGGAAACACCCCAATCAAGGCGCCTCGCGTGGCCAACGAGGTTTTGGTTTGAAGCAATTGATCAAAGGCCACCTTGTAGTTGGGAAAATCCTTGAACCAGCCTTCTTTCTCAAGCAACTCCATCGCGCTTTTCCGAATCGGAAAGTACCCGGTACCTTTGTGCCACGTCACCTGTTGTTCCGGCATACTCATCCACTTCAGAAACTCCCAGGCAGCTTGCAGCTCCTCTTTGGGATGGCCTTTGGTCATCCAGAGGGTGCCACCCCCGATAATCAACCCCTGACGAGGAACATTATCGGGCCTTGGAAAGAAACCGGTCCCCAAGTCCCATCCCTTTCCCTTGAAGGCTTTGGTCATCTGCGTAACGTCTGAGGTAGACGAGATCATCATGGCTGCCTGTCCGCTAATGAACGCCTTGCGGTGATTACTCCACCCTCGGCCCGCGTTCAAATAGATCTTGTCTTTTTCCAGACCGGTCCACCACTTCACGATCCTGACCCCAGCGGGACCATCAAAGAGAACCTTCGCCGCGCGACCCTCTCGACCGTTCCCTTGGTCCACCAGTAAAGCATTCTGCACGGCATGCCACTGCTCAAAATACCAGCTATGGAGATTCCAGGTGATACCCGCCTCGGCTACCCCACTGTTCACAATCTTCTTCCCGATGTCGCGGACCTGGTTCCACGTCTCAGGCGGCTTGCTTGGGTCCAACCCGGCCTTCTTAAACAAGGTCTTGTTGTAATAGAGGATGGGGGTAGAGGAGTTGAACGGCATCGAATAGAGCTTCCCCTCAATCGTGTAGTAGGACATCACGGCATCTACGTAATCTCCCCAATCCACCTCACCCGGTTTCGCGAGATCTCCGATAGGGATGATCATCCCCCCGTCAATCATTCTCCGGGTCCCGACCTCATAGAGTTGAAACACGTGCGGCGCATTGCCAGCCTTAACGGCCGCAATGGTTTTGTTCAGGGTCTCGTTGTAGCTCCCTATGTATTGGGCTTGTACGGTAATTCCTGGGTGCGTTTTGTTGAAGTCCTCTGCCATCCCCTTGAGCAACTTAATCCGCGAGCCGGACATGGCATGCCAGAACTTAACATTCACTTCAGCCACAGCCGGGGTGACTGCCAAAGAGAAGAACAGCGAAACAGCAAGAATCACTGGCCAACGCCGAGAGGCCACCTTGCCGAACATGATCCACCTCCTGTGATGTGATGGAGCCAACGAATACAAACCGACCTGTGCAGCTCTAGGCGGCGAAGCCCTCCTCGAGCCTTCCCAAAGCCGCCCGATGATCCCAAGAAACAGGAGCACGTGTCAAGTGTGAATGCCAACCACGGCGTTGTGGGGCTCTGCGTTTTCACCGGTGACCTGGTCGAGAGCTCTCAACCAGGGGGCCGTCTACACAGTCGACTGCCCCGCGCGTTCGGGTTCCGCCCAGCCCCGAGCGCGCTCCACCGCCCGCCGCCACCCGCGGGAGGCCACCGCCCGCTCATCGGCGGCCAAGGAGGGGGCGAACCGTCGCCCCAGCCGCCAGTGCCGCGCGACGTCCGGCAGCCCCCGCCAGAGCCCTACTCCGAT
>JBHIBA010000269.1:0-6494 GCA_046758845.1 Nitrospinota bacterium | reverse complement strand
GATGATCCAGGTATACAATTCAGAACATCAACGGGAATACGGATACGTGGCGTCCGACGTGGGAGAGATTGAGATCGCCAACCTGCGCCTTGTGGCTTACGGCGCGCCGTCCGGCGTGACCCCTCAACGCGCCGCGCGCCGGGCGAAGGCCGAAGACGCTCTCAAGGGCGCGCGGCCTGTGTACTTCGGGGATGCGAAGGGCTTCGTGGAAACGCGCATCTACGATCGGACCCGGCTGGGGCAAGGGGCCTCCCTAACCGGGCCTGCCGTCATCGAACAGTCCGATACGACGACGGTGCTCCCTCCAGGCGCTTCCGGCGTCATAGACGAATTTCAGAACCTGATCCTGACGGTGAACGCCCGTTAGGCGCCGAGCGGGCGCCCGCCAGGGGCGCCCCTACATGGTGTAGCCCCGATTTGAGCGAAGCGGAAATCGGGGACTGGAGGACAACGAAGAGGCGCTGATGAGGGACAAAGCCTACATAGAGAAGACGGTGTTGCCTCCTCGGCTGGGCGACGCGAAGCTGGATCCCGTGCAGGGGCGGGTGTCCCTCCCCGCCCGTATTTACGGGGAGAACGACGCGGGCGCATACGGAGATGCGCCCCTACATTGAATGACGCGTCGTCCGGCCGTAGGGGCGGGTCCCCGTACCCGCCCGAAGATCTACGCGACGCGAGAGGAAGCGACATGAGACGTAAAGGCGAAGTCCCCAGCGACGATCTCCGCCCCGAATACACCTTCGACTATTCGAAGGCAGTTCGGGGAAAATATTATCGCCGTTTGCTAAAGGAAGGGGCGAACGTCGTCGTTCTCGAGCCCGACGTCGCCAAGGCGTTCCGCGATTCGGCAGCGGTGAACGATGCCCTGCGGTCCCTCCTTAAGGTTGCCCGTTCCTCTCAGCGTCGAACCACCCGCTCAAGCCGGACGGCGCGCGGCCGTAGGGGTGAGTGGTGAAGGGACCTGCCGTGATCGAGCAGACCGACACCACCACAGTCCTCCCCCCGGGGGCATCCTGTGTCGTGGACGAGTTTCAAAACGTGATTCTCACGGTGAACGCCCGTTAGGCGGACATAGACCGGAGGATGAAAGCGTAGAACAATGGCAATTGCGCGGTACTCCGTTAACCAGCACCCCGTGCAGACGATCCTGACCTGGATTGGTTCGGGTGAGATCGCCATCCCCGAAATCCAGCGTCCGTTTGTCTGGAATGCAACCAAGGTGCGGGATTTCATCGATTCGCTCTACCAGGGCTACCCGGTAGGTTACCTGATCGCTTGGCGCAACCCGGCGGTTCGCCTCAAGGACGGAAGCACCTCCCAGGGAAAGCGAATCCTCATCGACGGGCAGCAGCGGGTGACGGCCCTTCTAGCAGCCTTCCTCGGCAAGCGTCTGATCGACAAGAACTATAGGCGCGTCTCCATCCGTATTGCCTTCCGGCCGGACGAGGAGCGTTTCGAGGTGGCGAACCCGGCGATCCAAAAGGACAGAGGTTGGCTTGCCGATATCGCCAAGATACTGTCCCCAGAAACTAAGATCCTGAGGCTTGTGGATGATTACTGTCGGAATAATCCCGGCTCGGACAAGGACCGCATCTACGAGAGCATCGAACGACTACGGGCCGTCGTCAACAATCACATCGGCCTGATCGAGTTGAACTCCGATCTTGATATCGAGACCGTTACCGAGATTTTCATCCGCATCAACTCTGAGGGGGTCGTGCTGAGCCAGGCCGACTTCGCGATGTCGAAGATCGCCGCCAACGAAAGCTACGGTGGCAACATCTTGCGAAAGTGTATTGATTACTTCTGCCACCTCGCTGTAGCACCTGAGTTCTATCACCAGCTCGCAGACATCGACCGGGACTTCGCCAAGGCTGACTACTTCCAGAAAATGGCCTGGCTACGCCACGAGAAGGACGACCTGTACGATCCCTCGTACACGGACATGCTTCGTGTAGCGTTTATCTCACAGTTCAAGCGCGGGCGACTTGGGGATCTAGTGGCATTGCTCTCGGGGCGGAACTTCGACACGCGGACCTATGAGGAAGAGATCGCTGATGCCTCGTTCCGACGGCTGGAACAGGGCCTCATGCAGTTCATGAATGAGACGCACTTCAAGCGGTTTCTCATGATCATCCGCTCGGCGGGCTTCATTGAAGCGTCGATGATCCGCTCGCAGAACACCCTGAACTTTGCCTACGTCATCTACCTTGTGCTCCGCGCCCGGGGAGAGCAGGCGACCCAGATCGAATCGCTGGTGCGTCGCTGGTTCGTCATGTCAGTGCTGACAGGACGCTACTCGGCTTCGCCAGAGACTGCGTTTGACCGGGACATCCGGCAGATCGACCACGTGGGGGCAACCGCCTATCTTAAGAGCATTGAGGAGGCGGAGCTTGGCGGGCCCTTTTGGGAGGCCGGACTTCCTATGCAGATGGACACTTCGGTCGCCAGCAGCCCGTACTTCAACGTATTTCTCGCTTCGCAGGTGCGGGCGAACGACAAGGGGTTCTTGTCCCGTGACATCACCGTACATGATCTGATTCTTCATAAGGGAGATGTCCACCACGTGTTTCCACGCAATTACCTTATAAAGCATGGATTTACCCGATCCCGGTACAACCAGATCACAAACTACGTCATGATGCAGAGCGAGATCAACGTTCAAATCGGAGACGGACCGCCATGCGAGTACTTTTCTGATCTACTGAATGCTTGCCGGGACGGGAGGTCTGCGTATGGGGGTATCTGCAATTTGGAAGAGCTTCAGGCAAACCTGGCGGCGCACTGCATTCCAGAGGGGATCGAGAACATGACCCTGCAGGAGTACGACACGTTTCTCGACAAGCGTCGTCGGTTGATCGCACGCAAGATCAGGGCCTATTACGAAAGCCTGTAGGAAAGGCTAGAGCAGGGCGGCCTAACACCGGCTTGCAGCGGACGGCAGTTTGCTCCTCCGCTGAACCTGAGCGTTAGGCGGCTGAGGAGAGACACTCATGGTCCGAGCAGAATCCAAGCTGGAGACGCGGGTTGACCCGATTACGTTCGAGGTTCTCAGGAACGCCTTCCGCGCCATCTGCACCGAAGGGAGCGCGCTGCTCGAACGGGTGTCTTATTCACCGACCATCACCGAGGGGCACGACTATTCCGTGGCCCTCCTGACGACCGACGCCCGTCTCATCGCCCACGGGTTCAAAGACCAGGCCCCGCACCTGGGCACCTTCGAAGAAGCCCTCAAGGCGACCCTCGCCGACGTGGACCACTGGAAACCGGGCGACGTGTACCTCCACAACGACCCTTACACGGGCGGCACCCACACCAACGACGTGAAGCTCATCCGCCCGGTCTTCTACAAGAGCGGACACGTGGCTTTCGCCGTGACGCTATGTCATTGGGCGGACGTGGGCGGCCCGATTCCGGGCAGTTTCCACCCCCGAGCCCACGACCACTTCCAGGAGGGGGTGCGTCTTCCGGCCATCCCCCTCTATCAAGGGGACCGGCAGGTCAGGTCCACGTTCAAACTGATCCAGTTCAACACCCGCTGTTACGTGGACCGGCTGGGCGATATCCACAGCCAGTATGAGACGGCGCGTCTCATGGAGCGCCGCCTCGTGGAGTACATGGACAAGTTCGGCGAGCGGACGATCCTCGACGCCTTCGAGGACACCATGGACTACAGCGAACACCGGTTCGCCCAGTCCGTGGCGGCATTGCCCGACGGTGTCTACGAGTTCGAGGATTACGGGGACTGCGACATCCTCCACCCCGATCGCCCCCGCATCAAGGTGCACTGCCGATTGACCATCGAAGGAGACCAGTGCACGCTGGACTGGTCGGGGTCCGACCCCCAGCCTCGCAGCTCGTGGGGATTCGCCCGCCCGGCCCTCCTTTCGGCCACCTACGACGGCACCATGCACTCTTTTCCCTTCCTGGCCCCCCTCAACCACGGCATCATTCGCCACCTGAAGGTCATCAGCCGAAAGGGGACCGCCGTCGATGTCAACGAACCCAACGGTGTCTCCGGCTATTGCTCGGGGGCCTACGAAAAGGTGGACCACGTCACGATGGGATGCTGGGCCCAGGCTAATGTCGGCGTGAACCCGCGTTACGTTCACGCAGGAAGCCTCAACCTCGAAAATCTCTGCACCGGTGGGATTCACCCAAAGACAGGGGTTGATTTCGTTTCCTACCTCTGGCTGGAGGGAGGCGCGGGGGCCTGCACCTTCCGGGACGGGACCTCCCTGATCAATTCCATCTACATCTCCGGGGCCTCCAACCAGCCCATCGAGAGCTGGGAGCGGTGGTACCCGATGGTGGTCACCCGATGTGACATCGTGAAGGACTCTTGCGGGGACGGGAGGTATCGCGGCGGGTTCGGAATCTACCGCAACTTTGTCGTCACGGGCGATACGGTTATCACCATCCATGGCGACCGCGAGGAGGTGACCCCTTATGGAATCGCAGGGGGGACCAACGGCGGCCCCAACCGGCTGGTGAAAAACCCCGGGACGCCGGAGGAAAGGAGCCTGGGGATGTTCTGCGTCACCGAGCCGCTGAAGCCGGGAGACCAGGTCTTCTTCCTCTCAAACGGAGGGGGGGGTTGCGGGGACCCCCTGGATCGCCCCCCGGAGGCCGTCTTGGAAGACGTCTTGGATGACTACATCAGCCTGGAGAAGGCCAAGGAGGCCTATGGCGTGGTCATCCATCCCGTGGATCCCGAGGTCTTGCACTACGAGATTGACGCGGAGGCGACAAACAAACTCCGGGCTGAACTTCGCCGCCAGCCCCGCCGCCGGGGATATGGTCCCTGGGAGGTCAACCCCCAGGGCGATAAGATCCGGATCGACTGGGAAGAAGACCCAAGGCCCGTCTAGGAGGCTTTCCGCTTCTTCAGCCGGGAATGCGGTCCACAACCGCCACGGCCTCGACCTCGACCAGCAGGTCTGGGTCCATGAGGGCCCCGACCTCGATCATGGAGCTGACCGGAAAGTCTTTTCGGATGTACTCTTTGCGGATCTCGGCGATCTGAGGATAGGCTTCCGATTTGGTGACGCGGCGGGTCGCAAAGTGGGTGAGCTTGACGATGTCGTCCATCGTCCCGCCGGCCTCCTCTAAAATGACCTTGAGATTCTCCATGATGTGCCGGTACTGGACCGCAATGTCCCCCTTGCCCACCACGCGGCCATCGGGACCCCAGGCGACCTGGCCGGCGATGAAGATAAGGGTTCCCCCGGTGACGGCCACCGCCTGGGAGTAAGGGCCCACGGGGGGGCCCGTCTGCTTGAGCATCCTCTGGGAATCGAGGACCTTCTTGGGCATTGTCCGCCTCCCTCCTTTGGAGGCCGCAGGCGAAATCCGCTTCCGCCTCGAAGGCGGCCGGACGGCGCAAACGCGGAAGGGCTCGTTCTTTCCAGAAAAGGGACAGTTGGGCGTTCGGCAGTCTACCCGGGGGGGGAGGGGCTGTCAACGAAATGGCGGGATCGAGCTGAGAGGAACCCATGCGGATCGATGTCCACACCCACTTTTTCCCTCCCGAGTATTTTCGGCAGGTGTTCGGCCGGTCCCAGGCCCAAGTGGTGATGCAGGATGATAAGGGAGAGGATGTCCTGTTCGGCCTCACGGAGCCCGGCTGGGACCTCGACCTTCGCCTCTCCCACATGGAAGAAGCCGGGGTGGACGTTCAGGTCCTCTCCCTCACCAGCCCGAACGTCTACTTCCCGGACGAACAGAAGAGCTGCCACCTTGCGTCCCTGTGCAACGATACATACGCGGAGATTTGCCGCAAGAATCCCGGGCGATTTTTCTTCTTCGCCAGCGTTCCACTGGTGAACGTCCAAAAGGCCCTGGAGGAGCTCCACCGGGCGGCGGACCTCCACGGCATGAAGGGGGTGATACTCGGGACAAACGTCCTGGAGCGGCCCCTCAACTCCCCTGAGTTCATCCCGTTCTTCGAGGCCCTCGACCGGCTTCGCCTCCCCCTGTTCCTCCATCCCATGAATGCCGCAGGCCGACAGGCCATGAAGGAGCTCGCCCTGGAGGTGTTGATTGGCTTCCCCGCGGAGACTACCCTGGCCATCACCCGGATGGTGTTCAGCGGTCTGATGGAAAGGTTCCCCCACTTCGACGTGATCCTGGCCCACATGGGCGGGGCCATTCCTTTCTTGTACGAACGGATCGACTACGGCTTCACCGACTTCCCCGAATGCCGGCAGCACATCCAGAAGCCGCCCAGCGAGTATTTCAGAAGGTGTTACTACGACACCGCCCTCTCCTACGGCCGTCCGACCCTGGCGTGCGGCGCCGCTTTTGCCGGGCCGGACCGTATCCTCTTCGGGACGGACTACCCGTTCGGAATGGAGAAGAAACTCCACTGCCTGACGGTCAAGGGCGTGGAGAACTCAGGCCTGAGCCCCCAAGAACGAGAGGGGATCTATGGGGAGACCGCGAAACGTCTTCTGAAGATCCCTTAATCCCCGATTCCCCAGGCCAAACTGCGC
>JBHIBA010000268.1:0-6494 GCA_046758845.1 Nitrospinota bacterium | reverse complement strand
GGGCAAAGACAGGAGCCATCGCAAGGCCCCAGACAACCAGCCCAGCCAAACCCACACCCAACCCCAGCAGGCCCGGCCACGCAGTGCCGGGCCGTCAAGAGTTTTTCAGGGGGTCCAGGGGGGCGGTTTTTCAAAAAAGCCCCCCTGGGAAATCCGGGCTTCGTCCAGCAGCCCCCTGGCCGGGCGCGGGCTTGCCAGGACCGTCCGGCTGGGCTAACCTCGGGGCCAAGCGCTTAATTCATGGCCGAACATTCCGGGAACCGGCTTCTCGCGCTGGGTTCGGGCGCCTCCCGCGCACGGACCGCCGGATAGAGCAACTTCACAGGGAACAAAGTCCATGCTGACAGCCGAAACGCTTCGGGGAGTGTATGCCGCCGTCGTCACGCCCTTTCGGGATGATGAAGAACTCGACGAGAAGGCGTTGCGCAAGCAAACCGATTACGTCATCGAAAACGGTGTGCACGCCATCATGTCCACCGGAGGGACGGGCGAATTCCCCCACCTGTCCCGGGAAGAGAGAAAAGAGGCAACGGCCATCGTCGTGGACCAGGTGGCCGGCAGAGTTCCCGTCCTTGCGGGAACGGCGGGGTGCAGCACCCGGGAGGCCATTGCGCTTTCCCAGGATGCACAGCAGGCGGGCGCCTCGGCCGCCATCCTCACCCCGACCTACTACTTCAAGATCCCGGCCGAGGGGTTGAAAAGGCACTTCCTCGACGTGGCCGACGCCTTGGACATCCCCGTGGTGGTTTACAACAACCCCTTGTACACGGGGAACTCCATGGCGCCGCCCCTTCTGGCGGAGACAATGGAGCACCCGCGCGTCATCGGCTGCAAACAGAGCGAGGGGGACATGGGGCAGCTCGTTGAGACGATCCGCCTCACCTGCGGCCGAGTCTCGGTGAACACGGGGATCGACAGTCAGTTCTTCCCCGCGCTCTGCGTAGGCTCGCGGGGGATCTTCTCCACCGCCGCGGCCGTCATTCCCCGGCAGATGGCGGAGATCTACACCCTTTTCATGGCGGGCCGCTTCGAGGAGGCGCGCGAGCTGCACATGAAGGTCCAGGCGCTGAACCGTTTCCTGGAATACGACCCCGGATATGTAGCGCCTTGCAAGGAAGCCCTGGCGATGCTGGGCATCCCTTGCGGTCCGGTCCGCAAGCCGCTTCCGCCCCTGACCGAGGAAGAGCGCACGGGGGTGAGGAACGCCCTCAAAGAACTCGGATTGCTCTGAAGCCGAATTTCCCGCAAGAGCGCGGCGGGGCTCCGCCGACGGGGAAATCACATTTGAATCCCGCCCTTCCAACCATCGATCGAGAATACGCCGTCGACCTGCTGGCGGATCTCGTCCGGATCAACAGCGTCAACCCGATGACTTCTCAGGGCGGGGCGGGGCGCGACGACCCCGACCAGCCCGGCGAATATGTTTTGGCTCTCCGCTTGGCGCAGGAGTTGCGGGCCCTGGGCGCAGCGGTCGAATTGTCTCCTGCCGAGGAGGCGGGGGAGGACGCGGAGAGAAGGCCCAACGTCACCGGCAGGTGGAAGGGCCGGGGCGACGGGCCGGAGGTCATCCTGTGCTCGCACCTGGACACCGTGGACGTGTCGGGAATGGACCGCCCCTTCGAGCCGGCCGTGCAGGACGGGCGCATGTTCGGACGGGGTTCGCTGGACGCCAAAGGGCAGCTGGTCATGTTCCTCGCCGCCGTGCACGCCGCGCAGAATTGCGGGAATCCGCTTCCGGCCGACGTGACCTTCGCCGCCGTCAGCGACGAGGAGGACCAGAGCGTGGGAGCGCGCAGCCTCCTCAAAGCCCTGAAGGGCGATTTTTGCGTCGTCGGGGAGCCCACCGGCCTGGACCTGGTGATCGCCCACAAGGGGTTTTTCTGGATCGAGATCGAGGCCCAGGGAAAAGCGGTCCACGGCAGCGTCCCCGAGCAGGGGATTGACGCCATCGCCAAGATGGCCGACGTCATCCGAGCCCTTGAGGGGCTCAAGCCGTCCCTGAAGGAGCGCGTCCATCCCCTGCTGGAGCACCCCAAGCTGCACATGGGCGTCATCGAGGGGGGGTCGGGTCCGAGCACCGTTCCCGACCGATGCCGCCTCACGGCGGAGGTGCGGACATGCCGCGCCGGGGAGACGGAGGAGATCTTCGCCCTTATCCAGGAAAGTCTGGCACGTCTCGCCGAGGCCGACTCCGACCTGTGGGCCGATGCCCGCCTGGGCGTCGTCCGACACCCGATGGAGATCTCCGCGGACCACCCCCTCGTCTCGGGGCTCTCCTCGGCCGTGGAAGTCCAGCTCGGCAAACGTCCCGAACGAACCGTGATGGGAGCCTGGACGGACGCCGGTCTCTTTGCCGAGAAAATGCCCACGGTCATCTTCGGGCCGGGGGAGCTGCGTCTCGCTCACTCCCATGAGGAATCCGTCCCCATCGACGAGGTCGTGGAAGGCGCCGCCATTATCCTGCGATTTCTGGCTTCGCCCCCGAGGGCCGGCTGAACGAGGAACGCGATGGCTGAAGCCGAGCATCCCGTCAAAGAGGTCCTCCGCAAAGGCATCGAGAACCTTTCCGCGGTGGCGCCGCTGCCGGACCCGGGGGAGGTGAGACGCCGCTCCGGCCAGCGGGTGGTCCGCATCGGGGCCAACGAGAATCCCCTGGCCCCCTCCACCAAGGCCATCGAGGCCGCCGAGCGGGCCCTGAAAGAGCCCAACCGCTACCCGGACCCCTTGAGCCTGGAGCTTCGGACGGCCATCGGAAAAAAGCACGGCCTCACGGCCGATCACGTTTTTGTGGGAAACGGGGGCGACGAGGTCATCTCGGTATTTTCCCGCGTCCTCCTGAATGAAGACGACGAGGTCCTCATTCCCAGTCCGGCTTTTGGAACGTACGTGGTCACAGCCCAGGTAGAGGGGGCGAAGCTGGTTTTCAGCCCGCTACGCGACCGCGCCATCGACGTTGATGACGTCCTGAGACGCCTCTCGCCCCGGACGAAGCTTCTCTACTTGTGCAGCCCCCATAACCCGGGGGGCACCGTCCTGGCCCCCGGGGACTTCGATCGGGTCCTGGGCGCGGTTTCCGCCCGAACCGTCGTGGTCTCCGACGAGGCCTACCGGGATTTTCTGGAAGAGGGAATTCCCTACGCCGACACCATCGGGCGGTTGAGGAAGGGGGACCCACCCCACCTGCTGATTCTCAAGACCCTTTCCAAGGTGTACGGCCTGGCGGGCCTGCGCGTCGGATATGTCCTGGGCGAGCCAGGGTTGATTTCCTACATGCTCCGGGCCAAGGAGTTCTTCAACGTCAACCGGGTCGCGCAGGCGGCCGCCCTGGCGGCCCTGGAGGACGAGGAACATTACCGAAAGAGCCGGGAGTTCATCATCGGGGAACGAAAGTTCCTGGAGGCGGGGCTGAGAGAGAGGGGAATCCGGCACGTCCCTTCTCAAGCCAACTTCATCCTGATCGAGATCGGAGGGCGCGCCGACGCCGTGTTTGAACACCTCCTGGACCGGGGGATCCTGGCCCGCGCCGGGAGGGGCTTTGGAGCGCCGGGAACCATCCGCATCTCCGTCGGAACGCGAGAGGAGAACGAGCGGGTCCTGGAGGCTCTTGGGACTGATTCACAATGAGACTTCGGAAAACTCTACTGTTGAGCACGGCATAAATAATGTCCTCATTGCGGCCCGACGCGGATCTGTCGGGCGGGTACGGAGACCCGCCCCTACATTGGGCACCGGGCGCGGATTTCTGCTCGTAGGGGCCGGTCTCCGTACCGGCCCGTTGCAGGACTTCGAAGGTCCACATAGGACATTACTGATGCAGGAGTCAATAGTCTCCTGTCCCGTAAGTTCGCGACATAAGTTCCCGGCTTCCAAACGGCCGGGTGCCACTGGCAGCTTGCCTGCCAGTGCGGCCTTTTCCATGGATGGAAGCCGAAGAGGAGGCACGGGCGGACGAGCCGCCCGTGGCACCCCTGAGCCTGGGGGGCGCAAAACATGTTGACCGAATTTCGCGGACGCCACACTAGACAAGGAGAGCGAAAATGGATGTTAGGCTGCGAGACTTTGATGTCACAATGTCGTTTGGCAACAAGGGGATTACAATGGAGGTCCGCAACCCTGATGGTAGCTACGGAGGAAAGTTACGCATTGGTAAGGCAACCCTCTAATGGTGTCCGGGGAAAACAAAAATAGGAAATGGCAAAAGAGCCAAGTGGAGCGAATTTCTTGAGTGGATGGAGCGGTAAAATACTGAGCTGCAAGCGGGAAAATTCCCAAGCTCTAGAAATGCATCTACTATTGAAATGAGAGAAAGAGGATGCAACTGTTGACTTATGGACATGAAGACGGCGACGTCGTTGGTCTCCACGTCCGCGGGAAGGTGTACGACCTCCGGGTCTGCCTCGAAGCGGCCGGGCCTGACCTGGGAGGAAGCGTCCCCGCAGGTCCGCTTCCGGACCTGAAGGGAATCATCGGGGCGTGGCAGGAGTGGGAAGCTCCCCTCCGAGCGCTGGAAGACAAGCTGGAACGCTTCATCGGGCGAATTCCGGAATCCGCCCAAAAGCCTGTGGACGAAGTGACGTTCCTTCCGCCGATCCCCCGCCCCGGAAAGAACCCCGTCATGCTGGGCCGCAATTACCAGGCCCACGCGGAGGAAGGCTCGCGGGTCTACGCCGCCCAGCTCGGCTCGGCGGTGATCGAGCGCCCCATCTATTTCACCAAGGCGGCCACCAGCCTGGTGGGGCACCGGGCAGACGTCATCCACCATCCCATCACGAAGGAGTTGGACTACGAGGCGGAGCTTGCCGTCATCATCGGAAAGGCCGGCCGGGGGATTCCGCCCGAAAAGGTCATGGATTACATCTTCGGCTACACCGTCTGCAACGACGTCTCGGCCCGGGACCTGCAACACGAGCACAAGCAATGGTTCCTCGGGAAGTCCCTGGACACCTCTTTCCCCGTCGGCCCCTGGATCGTCACCAAGGATGAGATCCCCGATCCGCACGCGTTGCGCGTCACCTGCCGCATCAACGGCGAAACCCGCCAGGACGCCAACACGTCGGACCTGATCTTCGACATCCCGGCGTGCATCTCCGTCTTCTCGCAGGGGGTCACGATTGAGGCCGGTGACCTGTTCGCCACGGGGACGCCCGAAGGCTGCGCCTTTGCCATGACGCCGCCCAGGTTTCTAAAGGCCGGAGACGTCATGGAATGCGAGGTCGAGAGGGTCGGATGCCTGGTGAACCCGGTGGTCGCGCCATCCTCTGAGCGGTCATCAGGGCCATGACGCATGCGGGGCTTGGCGGCTTTCCTTGAAGTCGGCTCATCCACCGGGCGGCCCTTTCAGTGCAGCGCGTTCGGAGTCCTCATGACAATTGCGCGGACCTAGCAGAATGATCCATCCCAGATGGATTTAGACGGGAGGTGAGTTTATGGACATGGTGGCATTTTTCCGCATTGCTTCGCGAGCCCATTTCGCCCGGGTTTGGAGGGCGTACAAAGCCGGTAATCGCTTGAAGGGAGAGGACAAGCGTTTCGCCGAACGGATGGCAGCGCATCCTGAGTGGACGGAATGGTGGGAACAGGCGGATGAGCCTGAGGACGTGGAGGTCCTGACACCCGAGGGCACTGATCCGTTTGCCGCACTGGCTGTCGAAGTCGCAGTAGAGGGGATGATCGGGCGCAATGAAGACAAGGTGGCCCGAAAGACTTACCGAAAACTCCGCAGCGACGGCCTGACGCACGAGGAGGCCCGGGCGGAGATCGGCCAGGTTTTTGTGGGAGTCTTATGGGAAGTCGGGAAGGGACGCGTTGCACCGGAAAACCAGTTGGAGCGCTTTGATGAGGCTCTCCGGCTCCGTGCTGCCGGGCAGGGGCCGGAGAAGATTTTCCCAGGGTGGGACTGAACGCGAACCAGCCTCTCTTTCGCTTCGGCTTCACTCGCCTGCGCGCCCTTTCCTAAAGGCTAAAGATGTGGAGCCCCAGGGGGTCATGGACTCTCGCGTGGCAAAGGGAGTAACGAGCCCTTCACTTCCCTCGGGGTGACATCCCTTTCGGTCACGGACGCTCATGGAAGGCTGCTGAAAAACTCCCCGGTGCTTGGTTGCAAGAATTTCATCTGCCGTCGTGGCCCCGCTCTGAGCGAGGGGTCGCAGACCCCGCGGGCGCAGGCTGTGCCGGCGATCGGGACAGCACAGGCCGCGATTTCCGCGGAGCCTGTAGTGAGCGAAGCGAATGTGCTCAAATCGCGGCTACACCCGGTTTTCTTCTGATCCCCTCAGCCGCCGGGTGACATCTGTGTCAACTACAAATCGTCCCAGCTAGTGTGCCGTCCCGGAAATTCATTTCAAAAGTTCTTGAGGTGAAGTAGGCGCATTTTCCAGAAACCACAACGCTTTCGGTCTGAGAGACACCGTTTTTCTTATTGAACGAACTTGAGGGACGCGACACTAGTAACTCCTTAATTTATCATCATTTATACAGCAAACATTAACTCAGGG
>JBHIBA010000267.1:0-6503 GCA_046758845.1 Nitrospinota bacterium | reverse complement strand
GCTCTCTGAGGGGTCCCAACGTCAAGCGCTAAAATGTCGGGGGGTTGAAGGGTCCGGGAATCCGGCAAAGGGTCGTGAGTCCCGAGAACCGGATCGAGGTCCTTCCCTTCTTTGCTTCACATGCGCATCGTTGGAGAGTCCTGCGTTGGAGCCAAAGACGTGCCTGCTTTGTGGATCTAGCTCGGGCGAGAGGGTGTTTCTGCGGAAGTGGGAACGCTCGATCGAGTTCGTCATGTGCCAAAGATGCGGTTTGGTTTATCAGTCACGCCCCTTGGGTCCAGAGGACCTCCGGAGGGTGAACCTGTGCCTGGAGGAGACGCTGGGCCGCCTCCAACCGGAGCGTTTGAAGCACAAGGTCCGGCAGGGCCAGGAACGTTGGGAATGGATCTCCCACCGGCTGGGCCCGGAAGGGCGAAAAGGGATTGAGCGTTTGATCGAAATCGGAAGCGGTGAGGGGACGTTTCTGGAGGTCGCCCGGAATTATGTCCAGAAGGCTGTCGGAATTGACTTCAATCCCCTCTTTATCACTTATTGTCAAGAAAAGGGCCTGGAGGTGATCAAGGGGGAGTGGCCGCTGACTCTACCGGAAGGCAGGTTCGATTTTGCGGCGATGTTTCACGTTGCGGAACACCTGTCGGATCCGATCGCCTGCCTGAGGCAGGTCAAGAATGTGCTGGGCGAGGGTGGATACCTCTGCATGGAAACCCCCGATGTATGGCGTCCGGTGGGAAACCTTCAAAAGACCTTTCTGGGCCCGGACCACGTTTTTCTCCTGTCAGAGGGCACGTTAGAGCCCTTCCTTGCGAAAGCGGGTTTTGAAGTGATCGCCATCGAGCCGGTCGAACTGGGGATTCGGGCCCTGGCCCGTCCCCGTGAAGGTCTACCCGTTGAATGGAAGCCCCAACCTGCCGCAAGGCTCCGCCGGCGATTTCGCCTCCATCAGATCCGGTGGCACCTCATCGCGGAGTGGCGAGAGTGGCTCGCGCGGCGATGGTCGGGGGGGAAAGCCCGTGCGAAATTGGACTAGGAGGTATCGCAAGGACGGGACCGGATGCCGACTCAAGGCGCAGAGATCCTCGGCGGCCCGGAGACCCATTCGGGAAACATCGGTCTTTGCTGTTCTGGTCCTTGCCCTTCTCCCCTCGCTGACGCTGTTCGGATCGGCGGTCAACGCGGCCGATCCGCCCCCGGTGCTGATTGGGAAGGACGGAGTCCGTCTCCTGTTGATCCCGGCGGGAAAGTTTCGAAAGGGAAGCACACAGGCCGAAATCAAGGCGGCGGCGAAGTTGGCCAGGCGGTATCACCCTTATGTTCGGCCCGAGTGGTTTGCCGACGAAACGCCACCTCAGAAGGTATTGCTTCCGGCGTTTTATATGGACGAGACCGAGGTCTCCATCGCCACATATCTATGGAAGGGGAATCCCCCGCCCGACTCGTCCAAACGCTTTGAACTCTCTCCCTGGACGGTCCGGGACGGCAGCGTCAAAGGCGATGCGAGCTCCTGGCAGATCCCCGTCAGCAACGTCTCGTGGAAGGAGGCGGTGTCCTATTGTCGCAGGGTGGGTCGTCGTCTTCCGACCTCCGACGAGTGGGAGAAGGCGGCCCGGGGTGCGGATGGACGGATTTTCCCGTGGGGCAATCGGTTTGATCCCGCCCGGATGAACTCGTACGAAGCCGGTTTGCGAAGAGCCGTCCCGGTTGGAGGCTATCCCTCCGGAGCGAGTCCGTATGGTGTTCTTGACATGGCCGGAAACGTGTGGGAATGGGTGGCCGACTGGTACGATCCCCCGTCCAGGAAGGAAGACCGCAGGAAAGTGATCCGGGGAGGCGGATGGGGATACGGAGGGGCTTTTGCCCGCGCCGCCAATCTGGGGTCCGTGTGGCCGCGCGAGCGCCATCCTTCCCTCGGTTTTCGCTGTGCCAAAGATCCGTGATGGCGCTTGCGCGTCCGTTGCATCGCGGTTCCCTATCTCTTTCGCAGGAACAACCGGATGGCCCCGAGCCGCAGCGTGAGGGACGTAATAGGGAACGGGCTTCGCCCTCTGGCCGGCGGCTTGGTGGCAGGTATCGTTATCGGTGCGGTGTTGGAATGGGTCCGCCTGGGTTCATTGCCTTGGGTCCCGGGCCGGGAAGTCCGGCTGGCGCCCGCGGTCCTGGCCGTTTGGGCCTGGACCTCACCCGAAACAGTCCGTTCCCTCATGTTTCGCGGGCGCCCTGTCGAGCCGGGGCCCCTTCCGGCCCACCGCCACCGTTGGATCGCCCTGTTCTTCGGAACGGCTGCGGGGCTCTTATGGTGGGCGCTGCCGGGGACCTTCTTCCTGGTCCTCGCTTTTTCCGTCGGGTTCAATTCCGTCGCCCGGAGTTGGCCGCTGGAGGAGCGGACTTGGCTCGGCCGCTTGATTTACGCCGCTCTTGCGGCCCGCCTTCTCTTCATCTTCTTCTACTACCCTTTGGCTTCTTCTTTGGGCTGGACCGCCGCCTGGTTCGCCCTGGACGTCCCTGGATTTCATGTCCCGGTTCTATTCGGAGACGGGGCCGAGGCCATTCTCATGAGCCGGGCCTGGGCCTTGTTCTGGCGGGGGGAATGGGTGTCACCCGGCGAGGTGAGCGAAATTTTCAATCCGGACCGCTCTGTGTTTTCGATCCACGGAGATGTGAGGCACCTCCTTCCGCAATCATTTCTTTTCTTCGTTTTTGGGGTGGAGCCCGCCGGCGCAAGAGTCCTGAGCGCCGTCGTGTCCGTTCTGGCCGGTGTGGTCGGCTACGCGGCCCTTCGGGATCGCTTTGGGGTTCGCGCCGCGCGGTGGGGAGCCGCGCTGTTGTGCTTTTGGCCGACCCTGTTCCTGTGGTCGTTGGACGCGTTGAAGGAGCCTTACTTCATCCTCGCCGTGGTTTCGTCCGCTTATTTCGGGGAGCGGTTCTCGCGCGGAGAGGGCCGGGGGTGGCTGGCCGGCTCCGTCGCGACCCTGGTAGCGGCCTTGAGTATTCGCACCCGGTGGCTTCCCCCTATCGCCTTGACGGCCGCGCTGTGTCTGGGGGGCGTCGTGATCCAGAGGGCGCTGCGGCGATTTGCGCTGTGGCAGAGGATTGGATGCGGCCTTGTGGCGCTCGGGCTGGTCGCCTCTTTCGCGGCCGCGTGGGCGCCGGGCCGGCGTCTTGTGGACTACTACGTGCTTGAGAGCATCTCTGCGCACCGGATTTTCGCCACCGGGTTCGGGAGCGGCTACAAGGTCTGGCCGGCTCAATACTACAGCAGCATAATGACGCGATTGCAAAAGACCTTCCGGTGGCGGGATGCAGCGGCCGCCTGGGCGAACAACCTGGGCCACGTGCTGCTCGAGCCGTTTCCTCGATGGTGGAAAGGGCGGAAGGGGATCGCGTACTTCCTCTTGGCTGTCCCTTGGTGGCTCGCTCTGGCAATGGCCTTCTTAGGAGGGTGGAAAATCGCAATCAGGCGAGCCGGGATCGGGTGGGCCTATCTGGCCTATGTGGCGATCACGCTGGGCTTTTTGGCAATCTTCAGCGGAAACGTGGGAACTTTGATTCGACACCGAGATTCGGCCAGTCCCGTTCTGCTCATGATTGCCGCAATCGGCGTCCCCACCCTTGGGTGGCGGGTAAGATTCCCGCGCTTGACCCCCTTTGCCCGGAAAGATTCCGCGTGACGGCCGAACATGGTTTGCAGGCCCGGCAGCGGCTGTCTCTTCTTCTCGTGCAGCCGGGCGGGCCATTCGACGAGGCGGTCAATCCCGAAGGGTAGTGATCCCTGATGATCGAGACTATTGATAGGGAAGGGGGGGGTATTGGCCGGAGCCGCATCCAGGGTTCCAGGGCGGGTGGAGCAAGCATTGCCCTTTCTTTGGGGCTGGCCCTTTCCCTCTTTGTCTGGGCGTGGCTGACTGTTCAGCCCCAGGTCGGTCAGCAAGAACCTTTCGGCAAGGCATCCTTTGTCGTTCCTTACTTTGGCTGGAGGGTGCTCCCGTGGCTGGCCCTCTTTTGGGCGGGCGTGTTCGCTTACGGATGGATCTGGTCGGTTCGAGAAAGAGGCGGCGGGCTGCCCCTCCTGCGTCTTTTCCGAATGGGGTTTCTTCTCCACGCCGGCCTGCTTTTGCCTGAGTTTACAGTGTCTCAGGCGCTGGGGCTCAATCCCCTGGAAAGCGCGGGCCATCGCCTCTACGTGTACTTCTTTGTGTCTCTTGCGGCGGGGGGAATCTCCGCCTGGGCGCTGGCGGACCCGATAGGAAGGGACGGGGTCCGGGCGCTCGAAACTGCGCTTCTCGCCGTCGCCCCCTATTCCTTGTTTATTTTTCTTCGGCAGGGTGATGGGAAATGGGGCGCCATCGAGGTGATGTTCTTCGGGATTTGCTTTTTCGCTCTCCGACATCTCGGAAGGCGAAGGGAGCGGCAAGCGCCCCGACTGAGCCCCTTGCTGTTTCAGATTGTCTGGGCGGTCATCTTCGTGGTTCTCGCGTCCTTTTTCTTCTACCGGTATACCCTTGGGCTGAGCTGGTTCAACGTCACTTGGTACTACGTCGAATGGGCGCAAGACCTGTTGCGGGGACGCCCCATCCCGACGGGCGAGGCCTACGGGTACTGGATGTCGCTGGCGGCCTTCATCAAGGTCTTCGGCGCGAACATCCCGCTGCTGCTCGTATTTCAGTACCTGTTGGCGGGTGTGGCGGCCTGGACGAGCGCGTGGATGGCCGGACGGATGGGCGGCGAGGAAGTCGGGCGGTGGACAGCCGTCCTTTTCCTCGTGAATTACACCCTGGTGTTCGTCGCCCTCTTCGTTCATTGGGCCGTTCTGGTTTTTGTTTATCACACCTTCCAGGTGGCCGCGGCGTTGAAGGCTTACGATGCAACGGGGGGGCGAAGGGTCTTCTGGCTCTGCCTGTCGGGCGCCCTCCTGGGAGTGCTGATCTCCGTACGGATCGAGAACGTCGTCCTCCTCCCCCTCATGATGGGTTGGCTTTTCTGGGGACGGACCGTTCCACTTAAATCTTCGAAGGGGCGTGAAAAGGGTCTGCGAATCCTTTGGAGGTGGAAAGAGGCCGGCGCGTACCTTCTCCCCCTGGTCCTTCTGATGATCCCTTTCTCTTATCTGAACTACCGGTCCATGGGAACCGCGTACCCCGTCACCACGCAGAAAGGGCAGCTTACGAATGAATACACCATAGCTCACCGATGGGTCCTTACCTACCGCGAGACCTTTCCGACCGGTTTGAATCCCATCGAGCAGCCGGGGGCGGCTTGGGAGGCGTTCAAGAAGGAACCGGTGCGGATCATTGGGCGATTTTTCACAAAGGGGGGAGGCGAGACGCCCTATCCGGCAAATAATTTATGGAAACGATTCGTAATGGGGCCGGCCATCCTGTTCTCCACGCACCGGTGGCGACACATGCATCTGCTCTTTCTCGACTATCACAGCCGCTGGTTTTTCTACCTGTGTTTCTACTCCTTTGCATTCTTCCTGCTCGGCCTGATTCTGGTTTTGCGCTGCAAACCGCGTCACCCCTTCTGGTCCCTTTTCCTGGGGCTCATAGCGACCCGGTACATGCTTCACGTCCTGCTGGAGATCCATCATGAGGGGGCGGAGCGGTACTCGATCCCCTTTTACCCCTTCATTCTCCCTTTTATCGCCGTCGCGATAGGCTCTCTGGTACGCCTTCGGCGTCCCGCCGGCCTTCCGCCGGTCCGCTGAGGGAGTGGTTTTTTTCCCCTCAAGGGTGTGATATCCTTTGGCGGTTCCGTGAATTGGGTTTTCTGTCAATGGACCAGAGGGGGTGGCCAATGAGCGACCAGAAGGAACGGCCCCTGGGAAGGGAAAAAAGCATTTCAAGGCGAAAATTGCTCAAAGGCGCAGCGGCTGCAGGGGGAGCCACGGCTGTGCTGAGCGCGGCGGGCAAGCTGGGGTTTCCCTATATCGGGACCGCCAAGGGGAAGACCACGACCTGGAAGATCCAAACCTCTTGGCCCGGCGGCATCGGGCTGAAACTCTTCAAGGACTGGTGTAACAACGTGGTCGAAAAGACGGGGGGCGAGCTCGCCTTCAAGCCCTTCGGCGCGAAGGAGGTCGTAGGCGCGTGGCAGCTTTTCGACGCGGTGAAAAACGGCGTGCTCGAGGCCATGAACCCCTTCACCCTCTACTGGGCGGGCCGGCTGCCGGCGTCGGTGTTCCTGAGCTCCTACCCGCTTGGCCTGCGGAACCCGCATGAGTGGGACGTTTTCTTCTACGCCCTCGGCGGCCGCGAGATCACTCGGAAGCTGTTCGCGAAATTCAACATGTATTACGTGGGCCACGTCCAGCACGGCCCCAACATCATCCACTCGAAGACCCCGATCCGCTCGATCGAGGACTTCCGGGGGCGCAAGATGCGCGTCCCCGGCGGCATGGTGGCCCAGCTGTTCCAGGCTGCGGGCGCCCGGACAACGCTCCTGCCGGGCAGCGAGATCTTTCCCGCCCTGGAGAAGGGCACCATCGACGTGGCCGACTACGTGGGCCC
>JBHIBA010000266.1:0-6522 GCA_046758845.1 Nitrospinota bacterium | reverse complement strand
ATACATTTATCTCTGGTGCGGCACTTCCGCGTGGGGGGGCGGGCCCCCCGCGGCCGGGGGGGCCCCGCGCCCGGGCGGGCCCCCCCGACCCGGACGTGGTCCTCCTGGACGAACCCTTCGGCGCGCTCGACCCTCTCACCCGGGGGGAACTCCAGGAGGAATTCATCCGCCTCAAGGCGCACCTGAGAAAGACGATCCTCGTTGTCACCCATGACCTGGAGGAGGCGTTTCTGCTGGGCCACCGCGTGGCCGTGATGCGCTCGGGTGAGATTCATCAGGTGGACACGCCCGAGAAGCTGCGGGCCGCGCCCGCGACCGATTACGTGCGCGCCCTTCTCGACCGGACGTACAAGAGCAAGACATGAAACACCAAGGAGCACGAACTTGAGGGCGTTATCCGGGGCTTCGGTGCGGCGCGCGAGTCTTGCGGGCTTCGCATGCCTGCTGACCGTCCTGTGCTGTGACTTGCCGGAGGTGAGGGCGGCGCGCCGGTCCGGCCGGCCCGTGGTGGTCGGGTCGAAGAATTTCGCCGAGAACCGCCTGCTGGCGGAGATGTTCGCCCGCCTCATCGAGGATTACGCTGAGCTTCGCGTAAGGCGGCGATTCAATCTGGCGGGGACGCAGGTCCTGTTTGAGGGCCTGAAAACGGGAGCCATCGACGTGTACCCCGAGTACACCGGGACGGGTCTTGTTTCCATCCTGAAAATCCCCGCCAAGGGGGGTCCGGCCGCCACCCTCGCGCTGGTCCGCCGAGAGTTCTTGCGGCGGTGGAATCTGGTCTGGCTCGCGCCCCTGGGATTCGAGAACGCCTACGAAATTGCCGTTAGAAAGGGCCTGGCCAAACAGCACAGGCTCAGGACGATCTCCGATCTGGTGGCCGTTGCGGGGTCTCTGCGCGGGGGGTTCGGCTACGAGTTCGTCGGCCGGCCCGACGGCCTCCCCGGCCTTGAGAAGGCCTACGGCCTCCGCTTCTCCGAGGTCCGCCGGCTCCAGCAAACCCTGAAGTATCAGGCCGCCGCCGCGGGCGGGGTGGATGTCATCGACGTATACACCACGGACGGCCGCCTCGCCCTGCACGACCTGCAGATTCTGGAAGACGACCGGGGCTTCTTCCCGCCCTACGAGGCGGCCCCTCTGGCGCGGGGCCAGCTCCTGAAAGAGCACCCGGAGGTCGGGCGCGCCCTTTCGCTCCTGTCCAGTCTCCTGGACGAAGAGAGGATGCGAAGGCTGAACCGGCGGCTTCAGGAAGACAAAGAGCCAGTCCCCCGCGTGGCCCGGGACGCCCTGGCGGCCCTCGGTCTGGCGGCGGGGCGAGCGGAGGGGGAAGCGGCGAGCATCCGGTCTCCCGGCTTCCCGGCTTACCTCTGGTCGAAGCGGAGGGCGTTGGGGACGAGGACGCTGGAGCACTTGGGGATGGTGAGCGTCTCGCTGGCCCTGGCGGCCCTGCTGGCGGTCCCCCTGGGTCTGGTATTAGAGAGGCGGCGCGAGGCGGCCGAAGCGGTCATCCGGGGCATCGGGGTGACGCAGACGATCCCCTCCATCGCGCTTCTGGCCTTCATGATCCCGCTCTTGGGCGTGGGGGTGACGCCGGCGGTCGTGGCCCTTTGGATTTATGCCCTCTTCCCCATCGTCCGGAATACGTACACCGGCGTGAGATCGGCCGATCCGGCGGCCGTCGAATCCGCCCTGGCGTTGGGGATGTCGCCCGACCAGGTCTTGTGGCGGGTGAGGCTGCCTCTGGCGGCTCCGGTCATCATGGCGGGCGTCCGGACCTCCGCCGTCATCACCGTGGGCACGGCGACGCTCGCGGCGTTCATCGGCGCCGGCGGGTTGGGCGAGCCCATCGTGACGGGGCTTCAGCTCGCCGACACGACGCTGATCCTCTCCGGCGCTTTGCCTGCGGCGGTCCTTGCCCTCTTGGTGGACGGCTTCCTCGCGTTGGTTGAGCGGGCGCTGCGTCCTCCGGGGTTTCAGGAGGCCCAGTGAAGAGCAAGCCAGGGTGGACGCCGAATCCCCGAGAGCGTCTCCGCGGCGCGGCCATCCTCTTCACGACCAATGTAATCGTGACCATCGGGGGGGTCATGATCGCCCCCCTCCTGCCCGTTTTCGCTCAGAGGGCCGGGGCCGCCGGGGCCTGGATGGGGGCTCTGTTCGCCGTGGACATGGTGGCCAGGACGGCGGCGATGCCCCTTTGCGGGCGGGCCTCCGACCGGCTGGGCCGCAGACCCTTCCTCCTCATGGGTCTTCTGATTTTCGTGGCCGCTTCTTTTGCGTTCACCTTGACGTCCGGAAAGATGACCCTGTTGCTCGTCCGGACGCTCCAAGGGCTCGGCGCCGGGATGGTGATCCCCGTCATCATGGCGTACTTCGGCGAGTTCGCCGCGCCCAGCCGGGAGGCCTTCGCCATGGGGACGCTGAACATCTCCTTCTTCGGAGGTCTGGCCCTCGGCCCTTTCCTGGGCGGGCTCTTAGAATCCCGTTTCTCTCTGGACGCGCCCTTCTACTTCCTGGCCGCCGCCGGTCTCCTGATCGGGGGGATCATCTTTCTCTTTCTTCCCGAGTCCGCCGCGCGAGGCCGGGCCGCTGGAGGCCAGGAGGCCTCCCGGGGCGCCACCTCCGCCCCTTGGCGGGAGCTTCTGGCGAGCGGGACGCTGCGGCGGCTTTGCGCTCACCGGTTCCTGGTGTCCTTCGGCATCTCCACCGCCTGGGCCTTCGTCCCTCTGTATGCCGTCCGCGCCTTGGGACTCTCGACCTACGACGCGGGAATCGCCGTGGGCTCCATCACCCTCTTCACGGCCGTCCTCATCTCCCCCGGCGGCTCCCTGGCGGACCGGGTGGACAGGTGGCGGGTCATCGTGGGCGGCAGTCTCCTTCTGTCGGTCTGTCTCGCGGCGGTTCCCTGGTCGGGAGGATTCTGGGCGCTGGTCGCGGTCTGCGGGGCGATGGGCCTGGCCCAGGCCCTCTACATGCCCGCCGCCTATGCCCTCATGGTGGGAGAGGGACGGAAACTGGGAATGGGCGCGAGCCTGGGCGTGTACTCCACTTCCCTCACCCTCGGACTTGCGGCTGGACCCATCGTCTCGGGCCCGGTGGTGGACGCCTTCGGCCTGCGCGTCCCGTTCGTCATTGTCGGGCTCCTGGGTCTGCTGGCCTCCGTCGCTGCGGTCAGGCGGCGGGCGATCGTGAAAGCGGCGCCGGAGATTTCGGGAAGCGGGGGGTGAGTGGGTTTCAGTAACTCGCCCCCGATCTCCGCTCGGCCACTGCCCTCGCTCAGATCGGGGCTACGTCATTGATTGAGGCGGGCGGAAGAACATTCACGCAAATGCCCGTCCCACCTTGGGGGTGTAGCCGCGATTTGAGCGCAGCGGAAATCGCGGCGGGCGGCATGGAATGATGAATGCACAGGGAAGCCGTCCAAGCATCCCGAGTTTTCACGAGCGAAAATCCACAAGGAGGAAATCATGCCTGACACGAAACCATTCTTGAAGCTGACTCACGAAGGCGCTCTGAAACTTCTGCACGCGGCCGTCAAGAAGGCGGAGGAAATGAACGTGCCTCAGTGCATCGCGGTGGTGGACGACGGCGGGCACCTGCTGGCATTCTTGCGGATGGACGGGGCGAAGGTCCTGAGCATCGACTCCTCGACGCGGAAGGCGATGACGGCGGCCTCAAGCCGCGTCCCGACTTCGGGGGTTTCCAAGGAGAATGAACTGAAGCTCGCCCACGCCACGGGCGGGAAACTGACCAACCTGAAAGGGGGCGTTCCCATCATTATCGACGGCCACGCCGTCGGGGCCATCGGCGTCGGCTCCGGGACCGGAGAGGAGGACTTGGTGGTCGCGAAAGCGGCGTTGAAGGCGTTGGAGGGAACGCAGGAGTTCTAAATGAGGGCTTTGGCATTGCCGCCGGCGCCGCCGGCTGCCTTGGGGCGAGCGGGCCGGTAGAGGACCAACCTGCACGAGACTTTTTTGCGAGTGCTGAAAATTATCCAAGCGGAGCGAGAGCGGGTAACTCCCTTTTACTCGGCGGGTATCCTATTCTGCTTTCTCCCTGTGCTTCTTCATGAAGTCATTCGGAAACAGTATGTGACGACCTATGCTCCCACGAAATCCTCGGCGACTGACCGCCAGTGCCCCTTTGGCCGAGGAAAATGAGGCGAAGCTCGCGCATGCGACGGGCGGACTATTGATGATGCCTATTACGAAGGGAACATTACGGTAATGTCGAGGATCGTGAAGCCGGCGGATCCGATCCCTGCGAGTGTCCATCCTAATTACCGAATGGTTCTCATCTACCTGGCCATCACGGCCATGTCGTTCCTCGAGTCCGTCCTCCTCGGCCCCGACGCCCCGTACCAGTACGGCGACGTCTTTAACGTCGGAGACGTTCCCCGCCTGGGGAGCATCCCAGCCGACTGGCTGCGGTTCGGGCTTTCCTGGTGGAACCCGCACGTGGTGGGGGGGAGCCCCCTCATGTCCCAGGTTGGGGTGTCTCCACTTTCGATCCCGGTGTTCTTGAGCCTTCTCACCGGTCCATTCATTGCATTCGTGATAAGCCACGCGCTCATATATTTTTCAGCGGGCATCTCCATGCATCTCTTTCTTCGGGATTCCCTCAGACTGCCTCTGCATGCCTGCTACCTGGGGGGGATCCTCTACCTGTTCTCGAACTGGTTCTATTCGCATGGCTTCATCGTCCCAATGCTTCCCATGATTTTTTGGCTGTTCGATCGGGCTGTCGATCGAAGGTCGATGCGGACAATGGCCCTTTGCGCCCTCTTGATAGGTATTCTATTTTTCAACTCCCTCACGCCGATTGTCGTGATAGCGGGTTACGTTCACCTCCTTTACGTATTGATTTTTCCGGCTCCGGGCCATAGCCGCGTAAACCGATTTGTGCTTTGGTTCTCGATGTGGTTCCTCGTCCTCGCCATCGCCGCGCCTCTCGTGATAACGCAACTCATGGAACTCCCCGCGTCCCATAGGACCGTGCAGGAGCTCACGCCGGAAAAATTGAAAGGCGTCGCGGGCAGCTTTATCAAACTTTTCTGGTATCTCTACTTCAACATCTTTTTTGACCGCACCGCTTTCACAAAATATTACGTGGGGCCGATATGCGTACTTCTGGTCGCGCTTGGTATCGCAAGGCCGGGCGGAGAGCGAAGACGCTGGGCAATCCTGATGTCATTGGTCCTTATCCCGGCGAGCTGGATTGGCGGGTTGATCATCCAGGTGTCCCTGGCGAATTTCCTCGGAGGTCTCCAGAGTTTTCAAATCTCTAGGTTTGCATCCTTCTACTTATTCCCCGTGGTTTCAGCCGCCGCCATCGGAATGTCTGTTGTTCTGAAGCGCTGGAGCTCGGAAGACCTGCGTCCCTTACCCCGGTGGCTGTACTGGGTGGGATCACTGATCGGATTAGGGCTCTTTATCAAGCTATTCCAGCTCGGCAACCATCTGATGGACCTCTTCGCGAACCCCGGCCTGTGGGCGAGCCGACCCCTGATGCTGAAACTCGCGGGCACTTTGATAGGTTTGCCCTACCTCGCGGTAAGCCTGATAATCCTCTCTACGGTTTTGATTCCTAACCTGCGTCGCATCTTACTGGGCATAGCAAGGCGGTGGCTTCCCGCCGGCCTGACGGCAGGGGCGCTGGCGACCATTTTCCTCGGCTATGTGTTTGTGGATCGGATGATCTACCTGCGAGTCCAGAGGTGGGCGACAGAGCCGTATCTTCCTTTTTCCAGCGTTTTTAGAGTGGACCCGGCAATCGCCTTCTTAAAGTCCCGCGAAGATTCCAAATTATACCGCACCCTCAGCATCGACGGCGAGCCGAATTATCTGATGTTTCACGGGTTGGTTGCAACAGGCGGGTACATAAATATTTATTCTCGCCGATACCACGGCTTGTTCGGCGTGCTCATAGGGGAATCTCGCGAGGCAAATCCGTTATTCTATACTTGGGGAAACGATGCGACAGTGCGCGGCTGGGGCTTCAACCGGAAAATCGCTGACCTGATGGGAATCAAATACTTTTACTATAATTCAGACTCGCTGGTGAAATTGCCGAGAACGATCGTTCGCGTCGCCCGGAATAATTTCTTCTTATTGGAGTCCCACTCGGTTTTCCCACGGGCATTCACAACTCAGCGCTATCGGCTCTTTCCTTCATCGAATGAGCTTTTGCGCGCGATGGAAGCGGCGAACCGGGAGGATCTTCGATCGACCGTCTTCCTGATCTCATCGGGCGTCAAGGACCTCGAGCTGCCTGAACGGGGGGACGGAAAGGCCCGGATATCGATGGTCCGGTACGAGCCAGACCGGGTGGTCCTGGCTGTGGACGCCCGACGCCGTTCCATCCTCACGCTAACGGACGTCCACGGACGGGGATGGAATTGCATGATCAATGAGTCTTCATGTAGGATTTTCTATGCTTACAACGCGTTTCGGGGCGTCGTCGTTCCGGCCGGGCAATCGAGACTCGAGTTTCGATATGTCCCAAGACATACCCATTACGGTTTTGGCG
>JBHIBA010000265.1:0-6535 GCA_046758845.1 Nitrospinota bacterium | reverse complement strand
CAGTCCGGCCGGCACGCCAGTGCCCAAAAAGCGCCCCCCACGACTAAGCCGGCACGCTAGTGCCTAAAAAGGCCCCCCCGAAAAAGCAGAAATATTCCTAGCTCACACAGACGCGGAAGAGCCTCTTCGTGTTTTCCAAGATCTCGCCGGTTCCGCGGACGATGGCGGTCAGCGGCTCCTTGGCCCGGTAGATGGGAAGGTTCGTCTCCTCGTGCAGGCGGCTTCCCAGGCCCTTGAGCAGCGAGCCTCCGCCCGCCAGGACGATGCCCCGCCGTGTGATGTCCGCGGCCTGCTCGGGGCTCGTGCGCTCCAGCGCCCGCCGGATCGAATCCACGATCGCCCGCACAGGGCTGTTCAGGGCTTCGCGGATGGTGTGGTCGTCCACGCTGACCGCTCGGGGGACGCCGTTCACCAGGTCGCGCCCCCGCACGACGGTTTCCAGACGGGAGTTCAACACGGCGGCCGAGCCAATCTCGATCTTGGCCCGCTCGGCCTCGAAGGGGCCGATGACCAGGTTGTACGCCTTGCGGATCTGGGTCTGCACGGCCTCGTCCATCTCGTCGCCCGCCACCCGGATCGACTCGTTGTACACGGTGGCGTACCGGCTGATGACGGCGACCTCAGTGGTGCCTCCGCCGATGTCCACGACCATGTTGCCGCCGGTTTGCCCGATGGGGAGCTTGGCGCCGATGGCGGCGGCCATCGGCTCTTCGACCAGGTGGACCGATCCCGCCCCTGCGTCGA
The DNA here is from genome assembly GCA_046758845.1 of Nitrospinota bacterium. Taxonomy (GTDB): domain Bacteria; phylum UBA8248; class UBA8248; order JACPRG01; genus JBHIBA01. The sequence continues at coordinate 5,791 of JBHIBA010000265.1, read as the reverse complement.
TGGTGGATTCGCGCACGGCCCGCTTTTCCACCTGCGTGATCCCCGAGGGGATGCAAACGATCATCTTGGGCCGGAAATAGCGTCGGCCCTTATAGATCTTGCGGATGAAGTATTTGATCATCGCCTTGGTGATTTCGTAATCGGCGATGACCCCGTCCTTCATGGGACGGACAATGGCGATGCCCTCGGGGACCTTACCCCACATTTCCTTCGCCTGCTGTCCCACGGCCAGGACCTTCCCGGTGGCCTGATCCAGGGCGACCACCGAGGGCTCCATCAGGACGATCCCGCGCCTGCGTACATACAGAAGGCTGTTGGCGGTGCCCAGGTCCATACCGATATCGGTGGGGAGCCAACGGCAGAGTAGGCGGAGAAACATGGTTCAGCCTTTCACCTCCGCACTCGCACAGATGGTTTCGTGTCCGCGAGTCTTGCCCCATTCCAGGGCCCGGAGCCCCTGAGCGATGAGCTGCGCTTCGGTCGCGGCGTCTCGTGGAAACACGGCCAGTCCGATGTGAACCGAGAGACGGACCTCCTCGGAGCCCGTCCGGAAATACGTGTTCTCCAGCGTATCCTGAAGCCGCTGGGGCGTCTCGCGATTCGCCTCGAGGTCTTTGCCGGGAAGAGCCATCACGAACCGGTGGCCGAGGCATCGCGCCAGCAGGTCCGGGTCCGGCAGGAATCGGCGGTAGAAACCCGCCAACTCGCGCATGAGCCGGTCCCCCGCCCGGTGTCCCCGGTTCGCGTACACCTCCTCGATCTCCTCTGCGTCGGCAATCAACACGGACACAGGGCGTAGGGTATCGGAGGCCCACTCGAGGGCTTCCGCCAGGCGGGACCGAAAGAGGGGGTAATTGGGCAGGCCGGTCACCTCGTCCACGGTGTGCAGGCCTTCCCAGCGGGCGTGCATCTGGGCAGCGGCCAAGGCCCCGGAAATCAGAGTCCGCAGCAGTTCGGCCGTGGCCCGTTCGCGGTCGTCGAATCCTCCCGGCGTCCGCCGCGCGAAGGCCAGCATCCCGAACACCTCCCTTCCCGTGCGCAGGGGCAGGCCCAGAAAAGCGCCGAGCGGCCAGGCCGGCTCGTTAGGGTGAAACAGGTGCGTCTGCTGGAGATCGTTCTTGATGGTCGGCAGGTGGAACGTCTCTCCGTGGGAGAGCACCCAGCCGGCGAGACTGCTTTCCAAAGACACCCTCTGCCCCAGCGGCGCCCCGGCCCAGTGCGTGACGCACCGTACGACGCAATAGTCCTTCTCCCCCGGGGTGCGCCAGACCAACGCCGCCGTGTCGTACTTCAAGAGTCTTTTCGGGATGTTGCAGGCTGCGTCCAGGACCGCCTCCTGCTTGCTCGAAGCCGTCAAGGGGGCGGCATAGTCCTGAACGTCGTCCAGGGTGACCGCGTGCCGGCCAATTTGCCGGTAAACATCGACCTTCTCCAGCACCCGCGTGACCTGATCGGCGAAACCGACCAGGAGCTTTTGGACCTTGGGCGTGAAAACGTACTGCCGCTTGCTGTCGATGCAGAGAACTCCGGTTCCGGCAGGGGTCCTGACGGGGACGGCCATGAAGGACTTGATGTTCTCTTCCCTGCGGTAAAGGCCTAAGGCCGAGAGGTCATGCTTGAACTCGGTGGAGTGGAGGGCCTCGCCGCGCTCGGCCACCCACCCGATGAGACCCTGTCCAACGTCGATGACCAAATTCCGCGGTACGTGATCACTCAGCGTGTGGCAGTTCCGGAGCTGCAAACGGCCGTCCAGTTCCCGAGGAAAGAACAAGGCCGCCGTATAAGCGTCAGTCACGTTGCTGAGCAGGTCAACCAGACTGAGGAGGTCTTCTTCCAGTCTCATTCCCACAGGGGAAGGGGCCAACGGCGGAACCACGCGCCGTGACAGTAGCACACTTCACCAAGCGCCGCAAGGAAAATTGACTTTCGTGCCATCCGGCCCGGAATTCGGGGTTTTATGATCTAGATCATGGTTTTGAAGCGAAAGGGGAGATTAGGATTTGCAGGTTCGGCTCGTTAAGCGCCTGAAGTTTCCCTGTAGTGACTGCTCGCCGCACCTGAGAGGGGAGGGACGGCTTTGCTCAGATGGCTTCCGGAAAACGCGTCCTCCTACGGGGCCAATATCGACTCCATCTTCTATCTCATTTATTACATCGTCGCCGGATGGTTCGTCCTGGTCCTCGGCCTTTTGGTCTACTTTCTGGTCCGATACCGCCGCCGCGAAGGCCGCCGCGCCAAGTACGCAGCGGGCAATACACTGAGGCAAGCGGCCTGGATTCTCGTCCCGGCCGTCGTGGTGTTGGCCATGGACCTGTGGATCGACTTCCGCGGCGCCGAGGTTTGGGATCTGGTCAAGAGGAGTCACGTCCGGGGTGAGGTCCTGGTGCGCCTCAACGCCGAACAGTTTAACTGGGAGATCGTCTATCCCGGTCCGGACGGAAAGTTCGGGACGAAGGACGACGTCAAGATGGAAAGCGAGCTCCACGTGCCGGTGGACAAGGTGGTATCGGTGCGGACCCATTCCAAAGACGTGATCCACAGCCTGTTCATCCCCACCTTCCGCATCAAGCAGGACATCATACCCGGTCGGGACATCGAGACCTGGTTCAAGGCCACCAAGACCGGGAAATTTGAGATGCCCTGCGCGGAGCTTTGCGGCTTTGGGCATTCGGGAATGAAGGGATGGGTCATCGTCCATACGGCGGAAGGCTATGAGAAATGGAAAAAGGAGAAGTGGCGCTCCGCCCGGGAGGGTTCCGTTCCGGCGGTTTCCCCAAAAACAGGCGCCGCGCGCGCACGGCCTGCGGATCTGAAACGTCTCGCTCAATCGGAAGGTGAAAAATGACCGAAGTCGCCGCCGCGTCTTCCGGCAGCCCCCCCCACCACGAGGAAAGCTTCCTTCGGACGTACGTCTTCTCGGTCGATCACAAGATGATCGCCAAGCAGTACCTGGGGATCGGTCTTTTCTGGGCGCTGGTGGGCGGCCTGGCGACCTACCTGATTCGGTGGCAGCTGGCCTGGCCGGAGACGGCGGTTCCCGGCATGGGCTGGGTCCCCGAGCCGATGATGTACGCGGGGAAAATCCCGGCCGCGTTCTACAACGTGCTCGTCACGATGCACGGAACCATCATGGTCTTTTTCGTGGCGATGCCGATCCTCCTGGGGGCGTTCGGCAATTTCCTCATCCCGCTCATGGTCGGTGCGAAGGACATGGCCTTCCCCCGGCTGAACATGCTTTCGGTGTGGGTCTTTTCGCTGGCGTCCCTCGTCCTGCTGGCTTCCTTCTTCATGCCGGGCGGCGCCGCGGCGGGGGGGTGGACGGGCTATCCCCCTCTTTCGGCCAAGGCGGAATTCACGGGCGTGGAATGGGGGATGAACCTCTGGATCCTGGCCCTGGCGCTGGAGTTCACCTCCTTCCTGATGGGCGGGATCAACTTCCTGACCACGGCCGTCAACATGCGGGTCCGGGGGATGACGCTCTTCCGCATGCCCCTCATGGTCTGGATGGAGCTCACGGCGGCCGTCCTCTTCATGCTCTCGGTCGGGCCCCTCATCGCGGGGGCGGTCATGCTCCTGCTGGACCGGGTGGCGGGGACGACCTTCTACCTCGTCGAAGGCGGGGGCGACCCCCTGCTGTGGCAGCACCTGTTCTGGTTCTTCGGCCACCCGGAGGTGTACGTCATCCTTTTGCCGGGCATCGGCGTGGCCCTGGAGGTCCTGCCGGTCTTCTCCCGGAAGCCGATCTTCGGCTACCGCATCATGATCTACTCGACCCTGGCGGCGGGCTTCCTCAGCTTTATCGTCTGGGCCCACCACATGTTCCTCAGCGGGATGGACCCCCGGCTGGCCATGCCCTTCAGCATCACGACGATCCTCATCTCGGTTCCCTTCGCCATCATGTTGTTCGCCATGGTCGCCACCCTGTGGGGCGGCTCCATCCGGTTCTCCACGCCCATGCTCTTCACCATCGGCGTCCTGGTGGTTTTCCTGACCGGCGGGGTGACGGGGATCTTCAACGGTTCGGCCCCCGTGGACATCTACATCCATGACACCTACTTCGTCGTCGCCCACTTTCACTTTACGCTGTTCTCGGCCACCTTTTTCGCGGGGTTCGCCGGCCTGTACTTCTGGTTCCCCAAGATGTTTGGACGGAAGATGAACGAGACCCTGGGAAAGGTCCACTTCTGGGGGACCTTCATCTTCTTTCTCGGGGTGTTTGTTCCGATGCACGTCGTCGGCATCGCCGGAATGATGCGGCGGATCGCCAATCCACTGGATTACGAATTCCTGAAACCCATGCAGCCCTGGAACGTGTTCATCACGATTAGCGGGATCTGTCTCCTCCTCGCGCAGGTCCCCTTCGTCGTCAACTTCTTCTGGAGCCTCTTTGCCGGGAAGAAAGCGGGGACGAATCCCTGGCAGGCCAACACGCTGGAGTGGAGCGCACCTTCGCCGCCTCCCCACGGGAATTTCGTCACCGTACCGACCGTCTACCGGGGTCCGTATGAATACAGCCCCGAAGGGGTCTCCGAAGATTGGGCGGCCCAGGACCGCCCGGTAACGGCCGGAGCGGCTCCCGCGTGATGGAACCCGAAATTTCATGCTGACCTGTAGAACCAGCCCGCGACCGGAGACGGACGCATGAACCCGGCCCAAGCCTCGGAATTGGCCGCCCATCCCCCCAGCGATCGCGCCCTTCCCATCGGCAAGATGGGGATCTGGTGGTTTCTGGCTTCGGAGATCGTGACGTTTGGGGGCCTCATCGGGGCTTACGTCATCTATTTCTGGGGGAGCGAGAGGATTGTAGAGCCGGCCACGCATTTGAGCGTCCCCTTCGGGGCGGTCAACACCCTGGTCCTCCTCACCAGCAGCCTGACCATGGTGCTCGCCTTCGCCACGGCGGAGAAGGGCGATGAGAGAGGGACCCGCAGGTGGCTTTCCTGGACCGTCCTGCTGGGCTTGGCGTTCCTGGTCATCAAGGGGTTCGAGTGGGGCAGTGAGATCGCTTCGGGGTTCACACCGGCGGAAGGGATCTTCTGGTCCTTTTACTACACGATGACCGGTCTCCACGCTCTGCACGTCCTGGGGGGTGTCGTCGTCAACGCGCTGCTTCTGCGCGCGGCTGTATCGCGCGGGCTTCACACGGTCGAAGGCCGCATCGAGTATGCGGGCCTTTACTGGCACTTCGTGGACGTGGTGTGGATCTTCCTCTTCCCGCTCCTGTACCTGACGGGGTGAGGGTTGAGCGGGTTGGGCAGACGTGGCTCCAACCGCAGTCCGGCCGGCACGCCAGTGCCCAAAAAGTGCCCCCCGTAAGAAACCAAAGCGGCTGATTCACCAAGGACGCAACGGTTGAGTGCCCACATCCAAAGGAGGTCCTGAAATGTCCGCTGAGAGGGCGCATCCCAAGTATGTGACGGTTTGGATCTGGTTGATGGTCCTGGCCATCGTCTCGGTGGTGGTGAGTGTCCTTCCCTTTCCCCGGCTCTTCATCAACGCCTTCGTCTTCGTCGTCGCGGGTGTGAAGGCGGCTTTGGTCGCCCTGAACTTCATGCACCTGAAGTTTGAGCGGGTCCTCATCTGGTTGCTCGTCCTGATCCCGCTCAGCTTCTTCGTCATCCTCACCGCCGTCCTCGTCCACGACATCATCCCGCAGTAACAGGCTGCATAAACCGATCTTGCGGGCGCTTTCTGGAAGGGCTCGAGCTTTCTGGGGGGCCTTTTTGAAAGCCGGCCCCCCAGCCCCCTGGAAAACTTCTGACGGCCCGGCGTGGGGGTCGATGACCCCCCA